>JBMOJU010000049.1:0-21848 GCA_049315625.1 Paracraurococcus sp. | reverse complement strand
CGGCCTTCCCGGATTTCCATCGACATGGCACGGGAGACGACGTCGCGGGACGCCAGATCCTTCGCCGTCGGCGCGTAGCGCTCCATGAAGCGCTCGCCCTCGGAATTCGTCAGATAGCCACCTTCACCGCGCGCCCCTTCCGTGATCAGGCAGCCGGCGCCGTAAATCCCCGTCGGGTGGAATTGCACGAATTCCATATCCTGCAGCGGCAGGCCGGCGCGCAGCACCATCCCGCCACCATCGCCGGTGCAGGTATGGGCGCTGGTGCAGGAGAAATAGGCGCGGCCATAGCCGCCGGTCGCCAGCACCACGGACTGGGCGCGGAAGCGGTGGATGCTGCCATCCTCCAGGCACCAGGCGGTCACGCCGCGGCAGACCCCCTCATCATCCATGATCAGGTCGAGTGCGATGTACTCGACGAAGAATTCGCAATTATGCTTCAGCGACTGCTGATACAGCGTGTGCAGGATGGCGTGGCCGGTGCGGTCGGCGGCGGCGCAGGCGCGCATCGCCGGGGTCTTGCCGTAATTCTGCATGTGGCCGCCGAAGGGGCGCTGGTAGATCCGCCCGTCCTCGGTGCGGCTGAACGGCACGCCGTAGTGCTCCAGCTCGATGATCGCCGGGATCGCCTCGCGGCACATGTACTCGATCGCGTCCTGGTCGCCGAGCCAGTCCGACCCCTTCACGGTGTCGTACATGTGCCAGCGCCAGTCATCCTCCCCCATGTTGCCCAGCGCGGCGCCGACGCCGCCCTGGGCGGCGACGGTGTGGCTGCGGGTCGGGAAGACCTTGGTGATGCAGGCCGTCTTCAGGCCCGAGGCGCCCATGCCGAAGGTGGCGCGCAGGCCGGCGCCGCCGGCCCCCACCACGACGACGTCATAGGTATGGTCGACGATGCGGTAGGCACCGCGGGAGGGTGAGGTGATCGCGTTCATGACCGGTATCCCTATCCGCCTTCAGACCGCGATCCGCAGGACCGCGAGCGCCGAGGCGATGGCAAGCAACCAACAGATGGCCTTCACCGCCAGAATGGAACCCATCTTCGTCCATTCCTGTTTGACATAATCCTCGATGATCACCTGCAGCCCGGCCGCCGTGTGGTGGAAGGCCAGGCCGATCGAGGCCAGCAGCAGCACCGCGTTGACCGGATGCGCGATCCAGTCCCGCGTCACCTCATACGGCGCCCCGGCGAGCGAGGCGGCCGAGAGCGCGAACCACAGCGTCAGAGGGAGCAGCGCAGCGGAGGTAACGCGCTGCATCCACCAGTGATGCGTGCCGCCCCTGGCGGAGCCGAGCCCGCGCACCCGGCCGAGCGGCGAGCGGAGCGAAGGGGTCGTGGCGTGGTCATGGGCCATGATGGTCGCTCCTCAGCTCGCCCAGGCGATGATGGCGATCAGCCAGGTCAGCGCGGTCAGCGCGCCAGTGGCGATCAGCACGGCGCGGCCGGATTTGTAGGTGCTCGGCAGGTCGTAGCCGTACCCGGCATCCCAGGCGAGGTGGCGGATGCCGTTCAGGGTATGGAACCAGGCCGCGCCGGTCAGCCCGATCATGCCCAGCACGCCGAGCCAGGAGGAGAGCAGCCAGGACACCGCTCCATAGGCGCCGGGGCCGGCCGCGGTCGCCACCAGCCACCAGACCAGCAGCAGCAGGCCGGCGGTCCAGATCACCCCGGTGATGCGGCCGCTGATCGAGAGCGCGCTGGTCAATTGCTTCATGTCGTACACCTGCAGGTGCGGCGACAGGGGCCGGCGGATGGGCGTGCCGTCCGTCCTGCGACCGACCATGGTCGCTTCGCGCGAATCCTGCATGCTGGACATGGAAAGGCTCACTCCTGGGATGGGCCGCGCGCGGCACGGCCTCCATGTGTCAGGCGTTCTATTGTGCCATGCGGCAAAGCGTCAATTGCGGCTGACCCGGCAGTTCGGCGCGGACAGGGTATTGATAGGAAAACAAGCCCTGATTCATCCCCGAGCACCCGCCCACTCCCGCCGCGTCACCGCCGCCGCCGCCGCTTTCGCACCGGTTGAAGCCCTGGATCGACCTGGCCCACCGCGCCCCGACCGCGCTGGCAGCCGCGCTTGCGATCTGGAAGGCGTTCGGCTGAAGCGATAAGGCGGTGTCCCCCGGCAAGGTTCAGCCGCGGCGTCATGGCAACGGACCAGTCCATTGACCGGTCCGAGCGCCCGGACGGGCGCCGCCGCCGTGCGGCACCGCCAGGCAAACCGGAGGGTTGCGCCCGGCGACCGAGGACCGAAACCGTGTCAAGGTCTTCAGGCGTCGGTATCGGCCGGCCAACCGCAGCCCGGCGACTCCGGCAAGGATCAGCGCGAGGCAGGCGATGCCGGCCGCGCTGGCCGGGTCGCCCTCCGTCGCCATACCCCAGAGCGCGATGCCGAAGGCGCCGATCCCGACCCGGACGGCATAGACGGTGCCCATCGGCAGCCCCAGCATGGCCCGGGACATGCCATAGAGGCCGACCGCGAGACGCTGACCCCGATCGCGCCGATCGTCGCCAGCCTGGGCCGCGGCCGTCAGAACCCGCCGGTCGATGTCAGCAGGACCGCCGGGATGATGTCCACGCCGCCGGCCACGGCCAGCCGGATCCAGGCCACGCGGTAGCCCCCCCGACTTGACAGGCGCCGGTTTCCCCGGCGCGGTGGCCGAGAGGAACCGCAGCCAGGGCCGGATGACCAGCGCCATTGTCTTCGCCCTGCTCTGCAACCTGCTCTATGCGGTCGGCTATGCGCTGGCGAAATTGCTCGCCGGCAGCCTCGACCCGCTGGAGATTACATTCCTGCGCAGCGCGCTGGTGCTGGTCGCGGCGATGGGCGTTTCCGGCCTGCGGCCCGGCCCGGCGGCGGCCTGGCGGCATGCCGTGGCGCCGCCACGGGCCTGGGACCAGCGGCTGGCGGCGCTGGCGCTGATCGCCTCCACCACCATCAGCGTCTTCGGCTATGCCCTGTTGCCGGTGACCGAGGCCTCGGCGCTGGGCTTCACCGGCCCGATCATCCTGACCGCCTGCGGCGCGCTGCTGCTGCGGGAGACCGTCGATGGCCGGCGCTGGGCGGCGGTCGGCTGCGGCTTCGCCGGCATGCTGGTGATGCTGCGGCCGGGGGGCGGGCTGCTCGGCTGGCCCTCCCTGGTACCGATCGCGGCGGCGCTGACCTATGCCCTGTACCAGGTGCTGGTGCGGCGGCTGCGCGGCGTCGCCGGCGCCAACGATGCGCTGGTCCAGGGCGCCCTGTGCGGCACGGTGCTGCTGGCGCTGCCGGCACTGGTGGTGTGGCGGACGCCGGCGCTTTCCGTGCTGGCGCTGGTGGTGCTGTTCACCGCGGTGCAGACCGCGGCGCTGGCGGCCCTGGCCGCGTCGGTGCGGCGGGCCGAGGTCTCCGCCATCGCGCCCTGGCACTACTCCCGCCTGGTCTTCGCGCTGGCGATGGATGCGCTGCTGTTCGGCCGGGTGCCGCCGCCGGAGGCCCTGGCCGGCGCCGGCCTCATCGCGGCCGGGGGGCTGGTGCTGCTGCGGCGGCCCGCAGGCTGAGCGCCAGCGCCGCCAGGGCGAGGAGCGCCAGGCCGAGGAACCCCGCCGCGGCCAGCACCGGCGCGGCGGGCGCCCCGGTCAGGTCGCGCAGCAGCCCGGCCAGGGGCGGCAGCACCGCCAGCCCGCCATAGAACATCATGTAGTGGATGCCGACGCCGAAGGGCCGGCTGGCGGGCGAGAGCACCCGGCCGAGGAAGGCCATGATCAGGCTGGCCGGCGGCCCGGCCAGCAGGCCCACCAGGATCAGCAGCGGCGCCGCGGCGGCGCCTGCAACCAGCGCCAGCAGGGCCAGCGCCAGGCCGGCGATGCAGAGGGCGCAGACCAGCAGCGGCCGCCCCAGCCGCTCGGCCAGCGCGCCGCCCAGCGGCAGCAGCGGCAGAATGGCCCAGCCGACCAGGGAGGCGACGGCGCCTGCTTCGGCCGCGCTGGCGCCCCGGGCCACCAGGAAGGCGGGGGCGAAGCCCAGCAGCACGGCATAGGCGGCGTTGTAGCTGGACCACAACGCGCCGACCGCGAGCAGCCCGGCCCATTCGCCGCGTCGCAGCCGCGCCATCGGCTGCACCGCCCCGCGCGGCCCGGCCGGCACCGCCCAGGCCAGCAGCGGCAGGGCGAGCGCGCACAACGCGGCGGAGCCGAGCAGCCCGGTTCGCCAGGCGTCGCCGGCCAGCGGCATCAGCAGCAGCGCCGCAGCGATGCCGATCGGCCAGGCGGAGAGCATCACGCCCATCGCCGGGGCCAGGGCCGGGCCGGCGAAACGGTCCAGCACCCGCTTGGCGCAGGCGATGGTGAGCAGGGCCGAGCCGCTGCCGGCGACCAGCCGCCCGACCAGCGCCAGGCCGAAATCCGGCGCCAGCGCCAGCACCAGCCCGCCCAGCGCCATCAGCCCGAGCCCGGCCAGCAGGATCCGCCGGTCGCCGAAGCGCGCCAGCAGCCAGCCGGCCGGCAGCGCCACCGCGACGCCGGCCAGGGAATAGGCGCCGATCAGCGTCCCGAGCGCGGTCCAATCGGCGACCAGCGTCCCGACCAGCAAGGGCCCGAGCGCGCCGACCGCCTGGAACTGCACGCCCATGGCGATACGCGCCACGCCGATCAGCAGCAATTCGAGCCAGCGGTTGCGGGGCGTCATCGGCGGACTGCCGCCGCCGCGTCAGGCAGCCACCGCCTCCGGACCACCGAAGGCCTGGGTCCGCACCAGCCGGGCATAGAGCCCGTCGGCTGCCATCAGCGTCGCGTGGTTGCCCTGCTCCACCGCCCGGCCATCCTGCATCACCACGATCCGGTCGGCCTCCCGCACCGTCGCCAGCCGGTGGGCGATGACCAGCGTGGTGCGGCCCTGCCGCAGCCGGGCCAGCGCCGCCTGCACCAGTGCCTCGTTTTCGGCATCCAGCGCGCTCGTCGCCTCGTCCAGCAACAGCACGCGCGGGTCGCGCAGCAGGGCGCGGGCCAGCGCCACGCGTTGCTTCTGCCCGCCCGAGAGCCGCCCGCCGCCGGTGCCGAGCGGCGTCTGGTAGCCCTGCGGCAGCGCCGCGATGAAGTCATGCGCCGCGGCGGCCCGCGCCGCCGCCTCGACCTCTGTCGCGGTCGCCCCGGGCCGGCCGCAGGCGATGTTGGCAAAGGCGGTGTCGTCGAACATCACGGCGTCCTGGCCGACATAGGCGATCGCGTCGCGCAACGAATCCAGCGTCACCGCGCGCAGGTCGGCGCCATCCAGCCGCACCGCCCCCGCGGTCGCGTCGTACAGCCGGGGAACCAGCGCCAGCGCCGTGGACTTGCCGGCGCCGGACGGGCCGACCAGCGCCACCGTCTGGCCCGGCTCGGCCACGAAGCTCAGCCCCTCCAGCGCCGCATCCGGCGTGGCGTCGTAGCGGAAGCCGACAGCGGCGAACTCGATCCGCCCGTGGCCGGGCGGCAGCGGACCCGCGCCCGGCGCATCCTGCACCCGGCGCGGCGTGTCCATTACCGCAAAGACGCGCGACAGGCCGGCCAGCCCTTCCTGCAGCGCCGCGTTCAGCGAGCCGAGCGAGCGCACCGGCCGGGCGGCGATCAGCAGCGCCGCGACGAAGCCGGTGAACTCGCCGATCGTCCCCTGACCGGAGGCGACGCGCCAGCCGACGAAGCCCAGCACCGCGGCGACGGCGAGGCCGCCCAGCGCCTCCAGCGTCGGGTCGAGGCTGGCGCGGGTGCGGGCGATGGCGAACAGGCTCTCGCGCAGCCGGGCGAAGGCGCGCCCGGCGCGCGCCTCCTCCTGTGCCTCCAGCCGGTAGGCGCGGACCACGCGGGCGGCGGCGAAGCTTTCGGTCAGCTGCGCTGCGGTCTCGCCCATCCGTTCCTGCATCCCGCCCGAGGCGCGACGGATGCGCTTGCCCAGGCGCAGGATCGGCACCACCGCCATTGGGTAGAGCCCGGCAGCGATCAGCGACATCTGCCAGTCCAGCCAAACCATCGACCCCACCAGCCCGATCACCGTCAGCACGTCGGCGGCGCCGTTGATGGATTTGGTCAGCGCCTCGCGGATCGCAGCGGCATCCACGGTGAAGCGGGTTGCGTTGCGGGCCGGCGCGTCGCGGATCACGGTGGCGAGGTCGGCGCGGCTGAGTGCCCGGAACAGGTCACCCTGCAGCGCCTCGATCACCCGCAGCACGATGGACTGCACGGCGACCGCCTGGCCGTACTGCGCCAGCGCCTTGGCGCAGGTGACGCCGATGATCACCAGCGGCAGCAACCAGGCGAGGTTCGCGTCGGCCCGGTTGAACCGGTCGAAGCCCTGCTGGATGACGATGGGGTAGAGCGCGGTCAGCCCGGCCAGCGCCAGGGTGCAGAGCACCGCGAGGGCGATGCCGCGGCGGTGCCGCGCCAGGTAGTCGCGCAGCAGGCGGCGGATGAGCGCCTGGGAGGAGGCATCGGCGGGAAGTACGGCCATGGCGCCGGGGGGTATCAGATCGCCGGCCGCGCGGCCAATTCCGCCAGCCGCGCCCGGCACGCCGAGGCATCGTCGGTGCAGCCGCGGTCGAGCCACCAGGTGCGGGTGGCGGCCAGCGCCTCGCCCAGCGCGACGCCGGGCGCCATGCCGGCGGCCAGCGCGTCGCGCCCCTTCAGCGGGAAGACCGGCCGCGGCGTGCTGTCGATGCGCGCGCGCAGCACCGGCCAGTCGCCGGGCAGGCCGCGCGCTGCGGCGATCCAGGCCCGGTCAACCAGGGCCGACGGTTCGACATCCGCCAGCAGGCGGCGCAGCGCGGCGCCGTCCGGCCCCGCCAGCACCGGGGCGACGTCCCGGGCGGCGGCGAAGCGCGCGGCCTCGGCGGCGGACCAGCGCAGCCGGTCCGGCAGCCCGGCAGCGGCGGCGCCGGGCGCCACCAGCGCGGCGATGCGCAGCGGCGGGTCCGCCGGCGCCCCGGCCGCCAGCAGCGCGCCGAGCACCGCCAGGTCCGCGCCCTCCGGCAGCACCGCCGCCAGCACGCCGGTTTCCGCCATCAGCGCCAGCGCCCCCATCGGGTCCGGCGCCGCCAGCAGCCGCTTCAACTCCATCCAGATTCGTTCGACCGAGAGCCGCGTCAGGCCCGGCACCGCCGCGCGGATCGCCGCGACGGCCGCGGCATCCGGCGCGCCGCGCCCGTAGCGCGCCTGGAAGCGGAAGAAGCGCAGCGCCCGCAGGTAGTCCTCGGCCAGCCGCGTCGCCGGGTCGCCGACGAAGCGCACCCGGCCGGCCGCCAGGTCCGCCCGGCCGCCGAAATAATCCCACAGCGCGCCGTCGGCCCGCATCGACATGGCGTTGATGGTGAAATCGCGCCGGGCTGCGTCCGCCCGCCAATCCATGGTCCATTCGACCTCGGCGTGGCGGCCATCGGTGACGAGGTCGCGGCGCAGGCTGGTGACCTCCACCGGCTCATGGTCGAGCACGGCGGTCACGGTGCCATGCGCCAGACCAGTCTCGAACACCCTCAGCCCGGCGGCGCGCAGGCGCTCGGCGATGGCATTGGGCGGCAGCGGCGCGCCGACATCCACGTCCTGCACCGGCACCCCGGCCAGCGCATCGCGCACCGCGCCGCCGACCGCCCGCGATCCCGGCAGGGCGGCGAGCACCGCCGCCGCCGCGCCGCGCCGCAGGATCGCCGGCGGGTCGTGCCGCGCGGCCGGCGGGTCGTCGCTCATCGGCCTGGCCCCGGCGCGCCCTGTACCACCCGGCCACCCGGTCCCATCTGCGCCGGCACATAGGGCTGGTGCGGCTGCATCGACACGGACAGCCCGAACCAGACGGCGGCAACGAACATCAGCAGCAGGCCGACCACGCCCGCCAGGATGAATCGCCGGCCTGGCTCGATCCCGGGGTTCAGCCTGCGCCAGAGCGCATAGGCCAGGAAGGGCAGGACGAAGAGGATGATCTCGATCAGGTAGGGCATCCAGCCGCCTTAGCCTTGCGCTCGGCACACCGCATCGGCCCACTTGCCGAATCGCGACGCTGTTGCGAACTGGAAAGACGCTGCGCGCACGACTAAGCTCCTAGCCCAGATGGAAGGTCCCCGGCCATGACCATTGCAAGCGCCACCGGCTTCCTGCTGAAGCGCAGCGCCCAGGAGGACGCCGGCGCCCTCGACCCGGCCGGGCGGCTCATGGCGGCGCTGGCGCGCCGCATCGACATCGCCCTGCCCGAACTGCCCGAGTTGCTGGGCTTGCCGCAGGAGCAGGCGCAGCGGCTGGTCGAGGAATTGAGGCACAAGAAGCAGGTCGTGGTGGTCGAGCACATCAGTTCGGCCGGCCCGGTCTACCGCCTCCGACGCGCCTGACGTGGCAGCCCCCGGCCGTCCCATTGCACCACCGATGGCGGAACGTTAGCCTCCCGGATGCGCGTCGTTGCGAGGGGTAGCGGTCATGGCCTTGAGCCCCGCCAGTGCAGCCGAGTCCGATCGTCCGTACAATTGGCTGCGGTTGACCGGGCTGGTCTTCGTCGCCGCAGCGCTGCTCGTCTGGCTGGCCTATAGCCAGTGCAAGGCATATGCCCCGCCCGCGACCTGCGCGGGTTGCCCGGCGCTCAATCATTGCGTCAAGGAGGCCCTGGCCTATCTCCTTGCCCCCTGTTTCGGCGCGCTGGTTGGCGCCACGGAACTGGTCGCGCGGTATCGCGACAAGCCCAGCGCCGCGGTCAGCAATGAGCCGGCGATGCTCTACATGGCGGTCAATGCGGTGGCCGCCCTCGCCGCGTTTTGGCTGGTGTACACCGACAGGCTCGGTGCCAAGGCGGAGATTTTCGGCGATCACAAGGCGCTGAATGCCCTGGTGATCGGCGGCTTTGGCGCCATGGCGTTGTTCCGCACGTCCATTTTCAACCTGCGGGTGCGCGATGCGACCGTGGGCGTCGGCCCCGCCGCGGTGCTGCAGGTGATCCTGCGCGTCACCGACCGCGAGGTGGACCGCCTGCGCGCCGGCCCCCGCGCCAGGGTTATCAAGCGGATCATGGAAGGCGTCAGCTATGAACTGGCGAAGGAAGCGCTTCCGTTCCACTGCTATGCCCTGATGCAGAACCTGAGCCTGGAGGAACGCAGCGAGCTCGACCAGGCGATCACCGTGCTCGACGCCCGCAAGTCGATGAGCGACGAGACCAAGGCTTACAACCTTGGATTGCTGCTGATGGATCTGGTCGGCGAGGATGTCCTGCGGCGTGCGGTGGAAGGCATCGCCGGTCGCATCAAGGGGCCGTTGCCGGACGAGCCGCCGGTGTTGTCACGCGCGGCCGAGCTCAAGCTCGAAGACCTGCCGGCATTGCTCGAAACCACCATCGCGCTGCGCCGCGAGCCGCTGGATCAGGCGCAGCTGGGCGAATTCCGGAAATCCTGGCGCGAGATACCGGCAGACGTGACCCTCGGCAGCGACCGCATCGTCATCGCCCTGGCCCGGCTGCGCACCTTCTTCGGGCCGGAGACCGTGGCGAAAGCCATCGCGGCCCTGCTGGCGCCGCGCGGCAAGCCGCTTTCGGCGGAAACCGTTCTGCCGCCCGGCGCCTGGGGGGCCGGCCAGCCGGCCGGCGGGCCGGCCGCCGCGGGTTCGCCACCGAACCAAGGCACCCCTGATACCGGCCAGACCCGCGGCGGGACCTCGCCGCCGTGACCGTGCCGCCGACTCAAGGCCCGCGCAGCACCTTCGCCAGGTTGACCAGGATCGCCGCCGTCGCCCCCCAGATATAGTGCCGCTCATGCGGCCAGACCCAGAATTCGCGGGTCATCCCCTTCCACTCCCGGCTCCGCCGCTCCGGCGCCCGCGGGTCGAGAATGACGGAGAGCGGCAATTCGAAAGGCTCCTCCACCTCCCGCGGGTCGGCCACCAGGTTCAGCGGTGACGGCACCAGGGCGACGATCGGGGTGATATGAAAGCCGGTGCCGGTGTGGTGTTCCGGCAACCGCCCGAGCAATTCGGGCAGGCGCGGGTCCAGCCCGACCTCCTCGGCGGCCTCCCGCACCGCGGCTTCCTCCGGCGTCTCGCCGGCCTCGATCCGGCCGCCGGGGAAACTGACCTGCCCGGCATGCGCCGAAAGCTTGGCCGCCCGGAGCGTCAGCAGCACGGATGGCGCCGGATGCAGGATGATCGGCACCAGCACCGCCGCGGGGATGATGCGATCGGGCCGGAAGCCCTCGGAATCGTTGAACTGGGTCGCGCCGACCAGGGCAAGCGCGGCCGGGTCGGCCATCCGCGCCGCGATCTCAGCTGGTGTCACGCCGGTGCCGCTCCCTCAATCCACTCGACCGGCACCCTGCATCATTCCGCGGCGACGTCCAGGGCGCCGATCTCGTCGATCGGGAAGAACACACCCTCGCTCCAGACCCCCAGCACCTCGCGCCCGTCCAGCGTCTCGGTCTCGCCCAGCGCCACCAACTCGTAGAACACCGCGCGGTTGATCTTCGCCTCCAGCCCCGGGCGGACCGTCACGTAGGGGCGCGGCTCGCGGGTATGGGGGTCGAGATGGACGCGGATGGGGTGGTCGGCGTCGGCGGTGACGATCTGGTCCAGGTTGGTCCGGAAGGTCAGGCATTGTCGCGGCTTGCCGTCGCCGCAGTCGCAATCCTTCCACCACAATTCGACAGCGATGAACGGCGCGTCCTCCACCGCGATCCGGCCGCGCTCGACCGGCGTTTCAAGCAAGTAGCTGCCATCCGCCTCGCGCCGCAGCACGCTGGCGAAGAGGCAGACCAGCTCCTTCCGGCCGATCACCCGGCCCTCATGGAACCAGGCGCCGTTGCGGTCGATCCGGATCGCGTAATCCTCGACCAGGTGTTTCGGCCGCAATGCGCGCCCCAGGGCCGCCACCGGCTCACCCTGCGGCCCGGCCCCGCAGCGATGCGGACCGTCAGCGGGCTTCATGCCGTTCTGCACGACTGCCTCCCCATTCAACGCTTTGTCCGCGCCGCCGCTCGCCATAGGCTTGCTCATCCACACCTCTGGCACACCTCTGGCAAAGCCCTGTGCCACACGTCCGGGTGACGCCGCCGCCCGGGGGCGTCGCCAAAGACGCTCCGGGGCCAATATAGGGATCGGGTCAGGCATGATTGAAGTGCCCGGGACAAGGATGCAGAGCATGAACGGCACTCCGCCCCCCGCCGGTGATCCCGCGGCCCTTGTGGCGGAGGTCGAGGCGCTCGGCGAACGCCTCCATCGCGTGCGGGAGTCGGTCGGCCGCATCATCTTTGGGCAGGAGGAGGTGGTGGAGCACACGCTCATCACCCTGCTCTCCGGCGGCCATGCCCTGCTGGTCGGCGTGCCCGGCCTGGGCAAGACCAAGCTGGTCGAGACCCTCGGCGCCGTGCTCGGCCTCGATGCCCGCCGGGTCCAGTTCACCCCGGACCTGATGCCAGCCGACATCATCGGCTCCGAGGTGCTGGAGGAGGCCGAGGATGGCCGCCGCGCCTTCCGCTTCCTGCCCGGCCCGGTCTTCTGCCAGCTGCTGATGGCCGACGAGATCAACCGCGCCAGCCCGCGCACCCAATCCGCCCTGCTGCAGGCGATGCAGGAGCACCGGGTGGCCGTCGCCGGCCATATCCACCCGCTGCCGGGCCCCTTCCACGTGCTCGCCACCCAGAACCCGATCGAGCAGGAAGGCACCTATCCCCTGCCGGAAGCGCAGCTCGACCGCTTCCTGCTGGAGGTCGAGATCACCTACCCTGACGAGGCCGCCGAGCGCGCCATGCTGCTGGCGACCACCGGCGCGCGGGACGACCGGCCGGCGCAGGCGCTGACCGGGGCCGAGCTGATCGCCGCCCAGGCGCTGATCCGCCGGATCTCGGTGGGGGAGGGCGTGCTGGATGCCATCCTCCGCCTGGTGCGCGGCGCCCGGCCGGAGCATTCGGCCGACCCGATGATCCGGAAGCAGCTCGCCTGGGGGCCCGGGCCCCGGGCGGCGCAGGCGCTGATGCTGGCGACTCGCGCGCGGGCGGTGCTGGATGGCCGCCTTGCCCCCTCGATCGAGGACGTGCTGGCGCTGGCCGCGCCGGTGCTGCGGCACCGCATGGCGCTGAATTTCTCCGCCCGGGCGGATGGCGTGCAGATCGCCGAGGTGATCGAGACGCTGAAGGCCAAGCTTGGCTGAGCCCCGCACGCCGCCGCCCGGCGGCGCCGGCGCGCCCAAGGGGGCAACGCCCGGCGCTGCGGCGCTGCGCGCCGAGGCACTCGGCGCCAGGCTGCCGCCGCTGGTGGTTGCCGCCGACCGCGTCGCCGCCACCGTCCTCCAGGGCGTCCACGGCCGCCGCCGCGCCGGGCAGGGCGATGCCTTCTGGCAATTCCGCCCCTTCCTCGCCGGCGACACCGTCGGCCGCATCGACTGGCGGCAGAGCGCCAAGTCGGACCGGATCTTCATCCGCGAGACGGAATGGGAAGCCGCGCAGACCATCGCGTTGTGGTCGGATGCCTCGCGCTCGATGGAATGGGTGTTCTCGGCCAACCGCCCCACCAAGCGGGAACGGGCCGATCTGCTGACCGCGGCGCTGGCGGCGCTGGCGCTGCGCGGCGGCGAACGGGTGCGGCTGATCGGCGGCGCCGGGCGCAGCCATGCCGGGCGCGCCGGCCTGACCTCCCTCGTCGAGACGATGAGCAGCGTCACCAAGTCCCGCGCCCTGCCGATGCCGGACCACAGCCTGCCCCGCCATGCCAGGGCGGTGCTGATCGGCGATTTCATGGCGCCGCTGCCGGAGATCCACGCCGCCGTCGCGGCCCTGGCGGCCTGGCCGGTGCGGGGCCACATCGTCCAGGTGCTGGACCCGGAAGAAGAGACGCTGGGCGAAGGCAACCGCGCCTATGCCGGGCGCGTCCTGTTCGAATGGGGCGAGGATGGCCGGTCCATCCTGGTCCCCCGGGTCGAGGAGGCCCGCCCGGTCTATGTCGAAAGGCTGCGCCACCACCGTGAGGGGATTGCCGCCATCGCCGCCGCGGCAGGCTGGGGCTTCATCACGCATCATGTCGATCAGCCGCCGCAGACGGCTTTGCTGGCCCTGTGGCAGGCCCTCGCGCCACAATAGGGGCTGACCGCGTGGGCACACCCGTCATGCCGCAGGGCAACCAGGCTTCGCCTTCCCCGCCGCACGCTGCACGGCCGGCGGCTGCATGCTGAGCCTTGGCCCCGTCGCCTTCGCCGCGCCCTGGCTGCTGCTGGCCCTGCCGGCGCTGCCGGTCCTGTGGTGGCTGCTGCGCGTGACCCCGCCGGCGCCGCGCCGCATCGCCTTCCCGGCGCTGCGCCTGCTGGCCGACCTGCCGCTCAGCCAGGAAACCCCGGCCCGCACGCCCTGGTGGCTGCTGCTGCTGCGCATGCTCGCCGCCGCCCTGCTGATCCTTGGCCTCGCCCAGCCGGTGCTGGGGCCGGGCGTCGGCGGCGCGGCCGGGGAGGGCACGCTGCTGCTGGCGGTCGATGACGGCTGGGCCGCGGCAGCCGATTGGCCCGCGCGCATGGCCGCCGCCGGCGGCGCGCTGGACCGCGCCGGTCGGGAGGGGCGCAGCGCCGCGCTGCTGGCCACCGCGCCTGCCGAGACCGGGGAGGCACCGCGCGTGCTCGGCCCGATGCCGGCCGCCGACCTCCGCGCCCGGCTGGCCGCGCTGCGGCCGAAGCCCTGGGCGCCCGACCGGGCCGCGGCGCTGGCCGCCTTCCAGGCCTGGCGCGGCGCCAATGCCGGGCCGCTGGCGACGCTGCTGGTCAGTGACGGCATCGCCCATGGCGCCGATGCGGCCGGCCCGTTCCAGGCGGCGCTCGCCGGCGCCGGGACGCTGACCGTGGCGCTGGCCAAGTCCCGCCCGGTCCGCCTGCTGCCGCCCCCCGTCGCCGAGGCCGACCGGCTGCGCCTCCGCGTCCAGCAGGCGCCCTTGCCAACTGCGACCGAGGCGGTGGTGCTGGCCCGCACCGGCGATGGCCGCGCCATCGCCCAGGCCAGCGTCGCCATCCCCGCCGATGCGGCGCAGGGCGAAGGCGTGCTGGAATTGCCGGTGGAACTGCGCAATCAGGTCGTCCGGCTGGAGATCGAGGGCGAGACCGGCGCCGGCGGCGTCGTCCTGCTGGACGAGCGCTTCCGCCGCCGCCCGGTCGGCCTGCTGCCGGCACAGGAGGAAAGCGCCGACGCGCCGCTGATCGGGGACCTTTTCTACCTCGACCGCGCGCTGGCGCCCTTCGTCGACCTGCGCCGCGGTCCGCTCGACCGGCTGCTGGCGCGGCCGATCGCGGTGCTGGCGCTGGCCGACCGCCCGGTGGCCGACGGCGCCGAGCGCGAGGCGCTGACCCGCTGGGTGGAGCGCGGCGGCACGCTGATCCGCTTCGCCGGGCCGCGCATCGCCGAACGGCCGGACCCGCTGCTGCCGGTGCCGCTGCGGGCCGAACGCCAGCTTGGCGGCGCGCTGTCCTGGGAGCAGCCGCAGCGCCTGGCCGCCTTCCCGCAGACCTCGCCTTTTCTCGGCCTCGCCGTCCCGGAGGAGGTGACGGTGGAGCGCCAGGTCCTCGCCGAGCCGTCGCCGCGGCTGACCGAGCGGACCTGGGCGCGCCTCGGCGACGGCACGCCGCTGGTCACCGCCGAGTCGCGCGGCCGGGGGCGCATCGTGCTCTTCCACGTGACCGCCAATGCCGAATGGTCGAACCTGCCGCTGTCGGGGCTTTTCGTGCAGATGCTCCGGCGGATCGTGGCGCTCTCGGCCGGGATCCAGGGCAATGAGGG
Organism: Paracraurococcus sp.; assembly: GCA_049315625.1. Lineage (GTDB taxonomy): Bacteria > Pseudomonadota > Alphaproteobacteria > Acetobacterales > Acetobacteraceae > Paracraurococcus. The sequence goes on along the minus strand of JBMOJU010000049.1, from coordinate 7,139 downwards.
CGATGCGCCGCTGGCGCCGCTGGAACTGCTGGACGGCTTCGGCCGGCTCGGCGCTGCCTCCCCGGCGGCGGCGCCGGTCGCCGCCTCGGCCATCGAGACCACGGTGCCCTCGCCGCGCAACCCGCCGGGCTGGTACGGCACGCCGGGCCAGGATGCGGCCAATGCTGCGTATCGCCGGGCGCTCAACCTTGGCGGTGCAACCCCCGGCCCGCGCGCCGCGCCGCCGCCCCCGCCGGGCGCCGGGCTGCTTGCCATCGGCGGCATTCCGGCGGAGCGCGACCTCGGCCCCTGGCTGCTGGCCGCGGCGCTGCTGCTGCTGGCCGCCGACCTGGTGATCGGGCTGGTGCTGCGCGGGTTGCTCCCCCTCCCGCGCGCCGTGCGCGCCGTGCGCGCCGGTGCCGTCCTGCTGGCGGTGCTGGCCGCGTCCGGCGCCCAGGCCCAGCGCGCCCCCGCGACCGAGGCTGATCCGGCGCTCGCCACCCGGCTCGCCTATGTTGCCACCGGCGATGCCGCGGTCGACGACACCCAGCGCATGGGCCTCGTCGGCCTGTCCGACTTCGTCAACCGCCGCACCGCCGCGGCGCTGGCCGACCCGGCCGCGGTGACGCCGGGGCAGGACGACCTGTCGCTGTTCCCGCTGCTGTACTGGGTGGTGCTGCCGGATGCGGCGCAGCCGGAGCCGCAGGCAGTGTCCGCGCTGAACGACTTCATGCGGCACGGCGGCATCATCCTGTTCGACACGCGGGACGAGGGCAGCGGCGAGGGCTTCGCCAATGGTGCCAAGGCGGCGCTGCGCCGCGTCACCCGCGACCTCGCCATCCCGCCACTGGCCCCGCTGTCGGAGGACCACGTGCTCAAGCGGTCCTTCTACCTGCTGCCGGACCTGCCCGGGCGTTTCGCCGGCGGCCAGGTCTGGGTGGCGCGCGACCAGGACCGGGCGAACGACAGCGTCTCCCCGGTCATCCTCGGTGGGCATGACTGGGCGGCGGCCTGGGCGATCGACGGGCGCGGCAACAACCCCTACGCCGTCATCCCCGGCGGCACCCGGCAGCGCAGCCTCGCCTATCGCTTTGGCGTCAACCTCGTGATGTACGCGCTGACCGGCAACTACAAGGGCGACCAGGTGCATGTGCCGGCCATCCTCGAAAGGCTGGGCAATTGACCGCCCCGGGGCCACGCGCCGGACTGCTGCGGCAACGCGTGCCGGCGGCGCATGCCCGCGTCACCAATGTCGAGTTGTTCTTCGACCTGGTCTTCGTCTTCGCGGTGACCCAGGTCTCCCACGCGCTGCTGGAACACCCGGATGGCCTGGGCGCGTTGCGCGCCGGGATGCTGTTCCTCGCGGTCTGGTGGGTCTGGGTCTACACCGCCTGGGCGACCAATTTCCTCGACCCGGACCGGGCGCCGATCCGCATCCTGCTGTTCGGCATGATGCTGGCCGGGCTGGTGCTGGCCACGGCGCTGCCGGCGGCCTTCGACGGGCGCGGGCTGGCCTTCGCCCTGGCCTATGTCGTCATGCAGGTCGGCCGCACCGCCTTCCTGGTAGCGGCGATCGGGCCGGGCGACCCGGCGCTGCGGCGGAATTTCCTCCGCGTGCTCGCCTGGCTGGCGCTCGCCGCGCCGTTCTGGGTGGCGGGCGGGCTGCTGGAGGGCCATGCCCGGCTCGCGCTCTGGGGCGCCGCGCTGGCGATCGAGTACCTCTCCCCGGCGGTCTATTTCTGGACCCCCGGCCTCGGCCGCTCCTCCACCACCGATTGGCGGGTGGAGGGCGCGCATCTCGCCGAGCGCTGCTCGTTGTTCGTCATCATCGCGCTGGGGGAGGCGCTGCTGGTCACCGGCGCGACCTTCGCCGCGCTGCCCTGGGACGCGCCGCATGCGGCGGCCTTCGGCATCGCCTTCCTCGGCTCCGCCGCCATGTGGTGGGTCTATTTCCATATCGGCGCCGAGCGCGGCGCCGAGACCATTGCCCGCTCCGCTGATCCCGGGCGAATGGCGCGGCTCGGCTACACCTACCTGCACCTGCTGGTGGTCGCCGGCATCGTCGTCGCCGCGGTCGGCGATGAGATGCTGCTGCACCATCCGGAGGGGACGGCCTCGCCCGCCACGCTGCATTGCATCATCGGCGGGCCGGCGCTGTACCTGCTGGGCCTCGCGCTGTTCAAGCGGCTCAGCCTCGGCTGGCTGCCGCTGTCGCACCTGTTCGGGCTCGCCTGCCTCGCCGCCCTGGCCGCGACGGCGCCGCTGCTGCCGGCGCTGGCGCTGGCCGGGTTGGCCAATGCCACGCTGGTCCTGGTCGCGGTCTGGGAGCACGTCTCGCTGAAGGGCCGCGCCGCATGACCCAGGCCTTCGCCGGGATCGACCTCTCGCCCATCCTGCCGCTCTGGCTGCTCGGCGCGCTGGGCGCGGTGGCGGTGCTGGCGCTGCTGCCAGCCTTCTGGCGCCGCGCCCGCGGCGCGCCGCTGCGCGCCCTGGTCTTCGCCCTGATCCTGCTGGCGCTCGCCAATCCCCGCCTGGTCGAGGAGACGCGGGAGACCCGCCCCGACATCGCCCTGCTGGTGGTCGATCGCTCCGACAGCGACCGCATCGGCACCCGCGCGGCGCAGGTCGAGGCGGCGCGCCTCGCGCTGGAAGCGCGCCTCGGCCGGCTGCCCGATCTCGAGACCCGTACCGTCGAGGTACCGGAGGCCGGCAACCAGGGCACCCGGCTGTTCACCGCCATGGAACAGGCCCTGGCGGAAATCCCCCGCGCCCGGCTGGCCGGGGTCATCGCCCTCACCGACGGTCAGGTGCACGACGTCCCGACGACCTCGCCGGTCGAGGCGCCGTTCCACGCCCTGCTGCCCGGCCGACCGGGCGAGACCGACCGCCGGCTGCGGGTGATCGAGGCACCGGGCTTCGGCATCGTCGGCCGCAGCGTCGAGTTGCGGGTCGCGATCGACGACCTCGGCGTGCCCGGCGCGGCCGGCGCGGCGCGCCTGTCCATCCGCCGCGATGGCTCGCCCGCCCGCATCGAGAGCGTGCCGATCGGCCGCGAGCACCGGATCGAAGTGCCCGTGGAGCGCGGCGGCCCGACCGTCATCGAACTGGCAGCCGAGGCCCGCCCCGGTGAGGTGTCCGAGCTCAACAACCGCGCCGTCATCACCGTCACCGGCGTGCGCGACCGGCTTCGCGTGCTGCTCGTTTCCGGGGAGCCGCATGCCGGGGAGCGCACCTGGCGCCGCCTGCTGAAGGCCGACCCCGGTGTCGACCTGGTGCATTTCACCATCCTCCGCCCGCCGGAGAAGGACGATTTGACCCCGCTGAACGAGCTGGCGCTGATCGCCTTCCCGGTGCGCGAGCTGTTCCAGGTCAAGCTCCGCGAATTCGACCTGGTGGTGTTCGACCGCTTCGCCAACCGCGGGATCCTTCCCCCCGCCTACCTGCGCAACATCGCCGATTACGTGCGCGGGGGCGGCGCGCTGCTGATGTCGGTGGGTCCGGAATTCGCCGGTCCGGTCAGCCTGGCGGCGACGCCGCTCGGCGCCGTGCTGCCGGCGCGGCCGACCGCCGGTGCCGGCCAGTCCGGTGCCGCCGAGGGCGCCTTCCGGCCGATGGTCACCGCCCTCGGTGCCCGCCATCCGGTGACGGAGGGACTGAGCGGCGCCAACCCGGATGAGCGGCACGACGCATCCTGGGGCCGCTGGTACCGCAGCATGCGGGCCGACCAGCGCAGCGGCACCGCGGTGATGGAAGCCGCCGGCGGCGCCCCGCTGCTGGTGCTGGACCGCGTCGGCGAAGGCCGCGTGGCGTTGCTGCTGTCGGACCATATCTGGCTGTGGTCGCGTGGCCACGACGGCGGCGGGCCGCAGGCCGAGCTGCTGCGTCGCGCCGCGCATTGGTTGATGCGCGAGCCGGAGCTGGAGGAAGAGGACCTGACCGCCCGGATCGAGTCCGGCCGGCTGCTGGTGCAGCGCCGCAGCGTCGAGGCCGGGCCGCCGCCCGAGGTCAGCGTCACCGCGCCGGACGGCAGCGTCACGCGGCATGCGCTGCTGCCGGGCCCGGGCGGCCGCGCCGTCGCGGAACGGCCGGCGATCCAGCCCGGCGTCTGGCAGATCTCCGACGGGCGCCGCAGCGCCTTCGTCGCCGCCGCCGCCGCCAATCCGCTGGAGGTCGCCGACCTTCGCGCCGACCCGGCCCGGCTGGCGCCGGTGCTGACGGCGACCGGCGGCGCGGCGCGCTGGCTGGGGGCTGGGGCGGAACCGGCGCTGCCGGAATTGCGCCGCGTTACCCCGGGCCGCGACGCCCAGGGGGGCGGCTGGATCGGCCTGCGCCGCAATGGCGACCACACGGTGACCGGCATCGCCGCGATGCCGCTGCTGCCACCCTGGCTGGCGCTGCCGCTGGTGCTGGGCGTGGCGGTGCTGGCCTGGCGGCGGGAAGGCCGCTGATGCGGCGCCTTTTGCTCGCCCTGCCGCTGCTGGCCGCCGGCTGCGCGACGGAGCCGCCGCTGGAGGCGAGGCTGCAGCCCTTGGTCGGGAAGACCGAGGCCGAGCTGGTCCAGACCCTCGGCGTGCCGAACGCGACCCATGAGGCCGATGGCCTGCGCTTCCTGCAATTCGTCGACCAGACCAGCACGGTCTATCCGGGCGATCCCTATGGGGGCGTGCCCTATCGCCGCTTCGGCGGCCCGTTCTTCGCCCCGCCGCTGGTGGTGGTGCGCAGCTGCGCCGTGACCTTCGCCCTGCAGGGGGGCCGGGTGTCCAGCTTCACCTTCCGCGGGAATGGCTGCCGGTAGCTGGCGGCGGATCGACACCCGCGGTAAGCAGGCGGCATGCGCGCCCTGATCCGTCTGCCCCTGCTTGCCCTGCTCGCCTGGATCGCCCTGCCGATCGGCGACGCCGCGGCGCAATTCGGCCGCGGCATCGGCAGCCGCACGCCGCGGCCCGACGCGGCCACCGGCGGATCCCGGCCGCCCCCGCCGGCGCTGCCCGGGCTGCAGGGCCGCCGCGCGCCGGACCCGATCCCGGCCGACCCGACGCTGGTGCTCTCGCCCAATGCGGCGCTTTTCGATTCGATCAACCGCGGCGACCTGCCTGCGGCCCGGGACGCGGTGGCGCGCGGCGCCGACCTGGAGGCGCGGAACGTGCTCGGCCTGACCGCGATCGACGCCGCGGTCGACCAGGGCCGCAACGAGATCATGTTCTACCTGCTGTCGGTCCGTGGCGGCACCCGGGTCGCCGGCGATGCCGGCCAAGCCCGGCAAGCGCGGCGCACCTGCGGCGGCCGGGCCGCGGCCGGCGGCCGGGGAGGTCGACCGGGCCATGCCGATGCCGGCCCCGACGGTGCGCAACCCGCGGCTCTGGGCCGGGGATGGTGGCGCGCCGCTGCCGGATATCGGCTTCCTCGGCTTCGATGCCGGGCGGCCGGCGGGGGCGGTGGCGCCGGCCTCGGCGCCGACGCTGCGGCCGGCCGCGCCGAAGCGCGCCCGCGGCTGAGCCGGGCCGGCGCGGCGAAGCCTTGCTGCGGCACGCCGGCGCAGCCTGGCATTTTCCAGGCGGGATCACGCCGTCAGGCGGTTCCGCCCTTCGGTGAGCGCCTGTCGCGCTGGCGGCGCCGCAGGGCTGTGAGGTCCGCCGCCGTGTCCACGTCCCGCAGCTGCCGCAGCAGCGCCACGCGGTGCCCCCGGCAATTTGCCAGCGTATCGGCCAGGGCATCGGCGGTGGACCAGCGCACCCCGGCGAAGGGTGCCGTCGGCCGGCGCGGGCCGAAGCCGACCAGCCAGTAGCCGCCATCCTCCGCCGGGCCGAACACCGCCCGCGCATCGCCCAGCGCGCGGAAGGCGGCGGCGATGTCGGCGCGGCCCAGATCGGGGATGTCGCAGCCGACCAGCACCGCGCGGCGGTGGCGGCCGAGCGCCCGCCCCATGCGCGCGCCGAGGTCGCCGCCGCCCTGCGGCCGCATCGGCAGCCCGGTCGGCCAGCGGACCCGGTCCGGCGTCACCGCCAGCACCGTCTGCCAGCGCCGGTCGTGCCCCACCTCCCGCAGCAGCCGCCGCAACTGGCCGCGGTAGAAGCGCAGCGCCGCCAGGGCGCCGATACCGGCCGCCAGCCGCCGCTTGACGGTGCCGAGCCGCGGCGCCCGGGCGAAGACGATCAGCGTATCGCCCTTCATGCGTAGAGCCGCGCGATCAGCCGCGGCGGGACGCCGGCGAACCAGAGCGAGAGGCAGATCAGGTTACGCGCCGAGCGCCGCCGCCAGCCCTCCCGCCGCCAGCGTTCGGCCGAGGTGAGGGCGGGGACGGGCAGCGCGACGATCCGGCGCCGGCCGAGGCGGCGGACCAGATCGACATCCTCCATCAGCGGGATGGGGCGGAAGCCGCCGACCTGCTCATACAGCGCGCGCGACAGTAGCAGCCCCTGGTCGCCATAGGGCAGCGCCAGCACCCGGCAGCGCCACGCGACGCGGCGTTCGAGCCGCCGGGCCTGCGGCGCCGGATCGTCGAGGGCGAAGGCGAAGTGGGCGGCGCGGCCGGCCTTTGCCGGTGCCGCCATGAAAGCGCGTGCCGCCGCGGTCCAGCCCGGCGCGGGCCTGGTATCGGCATGCAGGAAGAGCAGCCAGGCGCCCGATGCCGCCGCGGCGCCGGTGGCCAGCTGCGGGCCGCGGCCGCGCGGCGCCCGGACCACGCGGGCGCCGGCGGCGGCGGCGATCTCGACCGTTCGGTCCGTGCTGCCGCCATCGGCGACCACGACCTCCGCCCCCGCCTCGGCGCAGGCCGCCAGCACCGCGCCGAGGCCGCGGGCGGCGTTGAGGGTGGGGATGACGATGGACAGGCTTTGTTCCAAGGTTCCTTAACCTCTTGTTCGCATCATGTTCTTGACAGCCCCCGGCCGCACCCGGCAAGGTGGCGACGAACAAAATGGGAACTCCGCCATGCCGGACGGTCTCAACGTTTCTGCCGGGATGCTGGCGCCACGCAAGGGCCGCGGCGCTGTCTCGAACCCCGCGGTGCGGTTCGAGAGCACGGCGCGCGAAGCCTTCGACGATGGCTGGGGCAGCCTCGCCGACCTCGCCGACCTGCCGCCGCTGCCGACCACCCTGATCCGGGAAAGCGCGAAAAGCGCGATGGCCTGGAACGACAGCCCGGATATCGGCTTCGACCG
>JBMOJU010000048.1:0-21949 GCA_049315625.1 Paracraurococcus sp. | reverse complement strand
ACCGCGCCGTCCTGCACCACCAGATCCACCACCAGCGCGTCGCCCAGCCGGCGGATGCCGGGCGTGCGCTGCGCCACGCCCCGCAGGGTCTTGGAGACCGCCGGACCGGTGGAAAGGAAATCGACATAGACGCAGCGCGGCCGGTCATGCCCCGGCGCCTGCACCGCGCGCAGCGCCGCGCCATCCCGCGCCCAGCCGACGCGCCAGGCATCCATCTCCCGGATCACCTCGACCCCGTCCTCGCAGAGCAGCCGGGCGAGGCGCGTGTCGCAAAGGCCGCGCCCGGCGGCCAAGGTGTCGCGCAGATGGTCTTGCCAATGGTCGGTACCCTCCGGCCCGACAGCTGCGGCGACCGTCATCTGGGCCATGACGGTGGCGCCGCCGCGGCCGATCAGGCTGCGGTCCAGCAGCAGGACCTGCGCGCCGCGCCGCGCCGCCTCGATCGCCGCGTAGAGGCCGGCGCCGCCGGCGCCGATGACGAGAATCTCGGTATCGAGCCGCGTCGCGGCGGGGGGAATGCTCATGCGGCGCGGAGTGTAGACCCCCCTGGCCTTGCCGCAATCGCGGCGCGGCGCTGGAATGGCGACATGGACCTCCAGGTGGAATACGACAACCGGGCGCGCGTGCCGGGGCATCCCGCCATCATCGCCGGCTGGCAACGCGATGCTGCGGCCTTCCGCGCGGCGTGGGCGGAGGCCGAGTGCGACATCCCCTACGGCCCCGGCGCGCGGGAGAAACTGGACCTGTTCCGCCCCGGCCCCGGCCTGGACTGGCCGGTGGCCCTGTTCATCCATGGCGGCTACTGGCAGGCGCTGGACCGTGGCTTCGTCTCGCACTTGGCGCGCGGCATGCTGGCCCGCGGTGTCGCCGTCGCGGTGCCGTCCTACGATCTCTGCCCGCAGGCGCGGCTGGCCGACATCATCGACCAGATGCGGGCGGCGGCGCGGCTGCTGCACCGGCGGACCGGGCGGCGCCTGCTGGCCACCGGCCATTCCGCCGGCGGCCACATGGCGGCGATGCTGATGGCGACCGATTGGCGCGCCCTGGACCCGCTTCTGCCCGCCGATCTCGTGCCCGCCGGCCTGCCCATCTCCGGTGTCTTCGAGCTGGAACCGCTGCTGCCGACCACCATCGGCGCCGGGCTGCGGCTGGCGCCGGCTGAGGCGCGGGCGCTGTCGCCGCGCTACCTTCCCTCCCCCGGCCTGCCGCTGCATGCCGTGGTCGGCGGCGCGGAAAGCGGCGAATTCCTGCGCCAGACCCGCGACTTCGCCGCCGCCTGGGGCGGCACGGCGGAGGTTCTGCCGGGCGAGGACCATTTCACCATCCTGGCGCCGCTGGCCGATCCGGACAGCGCCCTGTCCCGCCGCACCGCGGCCATGGCCCTGGCGATCGGGTGACGGTAGAAGCCAAAACGAAGCAGGCTTGGGGGGGACAGGGGCATGGTGATCGGCAGGCGCGGAATTCTGGGCGGCGTGGCGGCGGGCACCCTGGCGATGCCGGCGGTGCGGGCGCAGGCGGCGGGCGTGAAGATCGGGCTGGTCGCGGTGCTGACCGGGCCGCAGGCCGCACTCGGCACCCAGCTGCGGGACGGCTTCCTGCAGGGGCTGAAGCACACCGAAGGCAAGCTGGGCGGCCTGCCGGCCGAGGTGCTGGTGATCGACGACGAGCTGCGGCCGGAGGTCGCGGTGACCAAGATCCGCGCCGCGCTGGAACGCGACAAGGTCGATTTCGTCGTCGGCGTCGTCTTCTCCAACATCCTCGCCGCCATCATGCGGCCGGTGACGGAAGCCAACACCTTCCTGATCTCGACCAATGCCGGGCCTTCGACCTTCGCCGGGCGCGGCTGCAACCCGTTCTTCTTCACCACGTCGTACAACAACGACCAGGTCCATTCGGTGATGGGCCAGGCGGCGACCGACAGCAAGTACGGCCGGGTCTTCGTCATGACGCCAAACTATCAGGCTGGGCGCGACGCGGTCGCCGGCTTCAAGTCCCGCTTCAAGGGTGAGGTGGTGGACGAGGTCTATGTCCCGCTCACCCAGCTCGACTTCGCCGCCGAGCTGGCGAAGATCGCCGCCGCCAAGCCGGATGCCATCTTCACCTTCATGCCCGGCGGCCTGGGCGTGAACCTGGTGCGGCAGTACCGTCAGGCCGGCCTCGCCCATATCCCCTTCCTGTCCACCTTCACGGTGGATGAGGCGACGCTGCCGGCGCAGCAGGATGCTGCGCTCGGCTTCTATTCCGCCGCGCCCTGGGCGCCGAACATGGACAACCCGCAGAACAGGCGCTTCGTCGCGGATTTCGAGGCCGGCTACGGCTACGTGCCCGCCAGCTATGCGGCGCAGAGCTACGATTCGGCGATGCTGCTGGACAGCGCCATCCGCAAGGTCGGCGGCAGCAACATCGGCGACAAGGACGCCGTGCGGGCGGCGCTCCGCGCGGCGGAGTTCCGCTCGCTCCGCGGCAATTTCAAGTTCGGCGCCAACCACTACCCGGTGCAGGATTTCTGGCTCTGCCAGGTGGCGAAGCGCCCGGACGGCCGGTACCAGACCGAGACCGTGCGCAAGGTGCTGGAGAACGACACCGACCCCTGGGCGGCCGAGTGCCGCATGCGCTGATTTCGGGGCCCCGGTGACGACACAATTGCTGCTGGTGCAGGCCCTCAACGGCCTGCAATTCGGCGTGCTGCTCTTCCTTGTCGCCGCCGGTCTCACGCTGGTCTTCGGGGTGATGGATTTCATCAACCTGGCGCATGGCGTGCAGTACATGCTGGGCGCCTATCTCGGCGCCAGCCTGGCGGCGGCGACGGGCAGCTTCTGGCTCGGCCTGCTGCTGGCCCTGCCGGCGGCGCTGGCCTGCGGCCTGGCGCTGGAATGGCTGGTGTTCCGTCATTTGTACGACCGCGACCACCTGTCGCAGGTGCTGGCCACCTTCGGCGTCATCCTCTTCCTGAATGAGGCGGTGAAGCTGGTCTGGGGCAATGCCCCGCTGCAGGTGCCGACGCCGAACCTGCTGCAGGGCGGCATCACGCTGATGCCCGGGCTGCGATACCCGACCTACCGGCTGGCGATCCTGCTCGCCGGCCTCGCCACCGCCGCGCTGCTCTGGCTGCTGGTGGAGCGCACGCGGGTCGGCGCGCTGATCCGCGCCGGCGCCAGCAACCGGCCGATGCTGGCGGCGCTCGGCGTCGATACGGGGCGGCTGTTCATGCTGGTCTTCGGCTTCGGCGCCATGCTGGCGGGCTTCGCCGGCGTGATGGCGGCGCCGATCCTGTCAGTCGAGCCCGGCATGGGCGACAGCGTGCTCATCCTCGCCTTCGTCGTCATCGTCATCGGCGGGATCGGCAGCGTGCGTGGCGCCTTCCTGGCCGCGCTGCTGGTCGGGCTGATCGAGACGCTGGGACGGTCGCTGATGCCGGACCTGCTGCGGTTGTTCATGGCGGCGTCGCCGGCGCGGCAGACCGGCGCGGCGCTGGGGTCGATGCTGGTCTACATCGCCATGGCGCTGATCCTGGCGGTGCGGCCGCGCGGGCTGTTCCCGGCGCGGGCGGGGTGATGGACCGGCTGCTGCCGCCCCTGGTCTTCGGCCTGCTGGCCGCGGCGCCCTTCCTCGGCCTGGGCGAGGGCTGGGCGATGACCCTGCTGGCGCGCGGGATGATCATGGCGATCGCCGCACTGTCGCTGTGGCTACCGGTCGGCGGGGCGGGGCTGGTCAGCCTGGGCCATGCCGCCATGCTCGGCATCGGCGCCTATGCCGTGGTGGTGCTGGACGATGCCCGGGTGACGGAGGCGTTGGTGGTCGCGCCCGTCGCCATCGCCGCTGCGGCGCTCTTCGCGCTGGCGACCGGTGCGGTCGCCATCCGCACCGCCGGCGTGCAGTTCATCATGATCACCCTGGCCTTCGGGCAAATGGCCTTCTTCACTGCCGCATCCCTGTCGGCCTATGGCGGCGATGACGGCTACACGCTGTATGGCCGCAGCACGGTGGCCGGCGCGCGCTGGATGCAGGACCGGCTCGGCTTCCACTACCTCTGCCTTGGCCTGCTGGTGGCGGTGTTCCTCGGCATCCGCGTGCTGCTGGCCTCCCGCTTCGGCCGGGTGCTGCGGGCGGCGCGGGAGAATCCGCTGCGGGTCGAGGCGGTCGGGCTCTCGCCCTACCCCTATCGCCTCGTCGCCTACGGCATCGCCGGCGGCATCGCCGGCCTCGCGGGCTTCCTGCTGGCCAACGCGACGGAGTTCGTCGCGCCGTCTTTCCTCGCCTGGCAGCGGTCCGGCGATTTGCTGTTCATGGTCATCCTCGGCGGGCTCGGCAGCCCCTTTGGCGCTGTGCTGGGCGCGCTGGCGATCCTGGTGCTGGAGGAATGGCTCGGGCATCTCACGCCGCATTGGCGCATCATCTTCGGCCCGCTGCTGGTGCTGGCCGTGCTGTACCTGCGCGGCGGCCTGGTCGGGCTGATCGGCGCGCGCCGTGGCTGAGCCGATCCTCCGCCTCGACGGGTTGCGCAAGCGGTTCGGCGGGCTGGCAGTGACGGATGGCGTCTCGCTGGACGTGCTGCCGGGCGAGATCCATGCCGTCATCGGCCCCAATGGCGCCGGCAAGACCACGCTGATCCACCAGATCAGCGGCACGCTGCGGCCGGATGCCGGGCGGGTGGTCTTCGCCGGCCGCGACGTGACCGCGCTGCCCCTGGCGCGTCGCGCGCGGCTGGGCCTGGCGCGCAGCTTCCAGATCACCTCCGTGCTGCCCGGCTTCACCGCGCTGGAGAATGCCGCGTTGGCGGTGCAGGCGCGCAGCGGATCCTCCTTCCGCTTTCTCCGCCCGGCGGCGTCCGAGGCCGCGTTGAACCGCGCGGCGCAGGCGGCACTGGAACAGACCGGCCTGGCGGATCGCGCCGCCGTGCCAGCCGCCGCACTGTCGCATGGCGAGCGGCGGCAGCTCGAACTCGCCATCGCGCTGGCGCTGCAGCCGCGCCTGCTGCTGCTGGACGAACCCCTGGCCGGGACCGGGCCGGAGGAGGCCGACCGGCTGGTCGCGCTGCTGCGCGGCCTTGGTCGCCGCTACGCCATCCTGCTGGTGGAGCACGACATGCAGGCGGTCTTCGCGCTCGCCGACCGTATCTCCGTCCTCGTCCAGGGGCGCGTCATCGCCACCGGCACGCCGGCGGCGATCCGCGCCGATGCCGCGGTCCGCGCCGCCTATCTCGGCGAGGACGAGGCCGCGTGATGCTCACCATCGAGGACCTCGCCGCCGGCTACGGCCAGAGCCGCATCCTGTCCGGCGTTGCGCTCGCGGTCGGGGCGGGGGAGGTGGTGACGCTGCTCGGCCGCAACGGCATGGGCAAGACGACGACGGTGCGCGCCATCATGGGGCTGCTCCCCGCATCCGGCGGGCAGGTGCTGGGCGGCCGCATCGCCTTCGACGGCTTGGAGATCACCGGCCAGCCGCCGCATCGCGTGGCGCAGCTTGGCATCGGCCTGGTGCCGGAAGGCCGCCAGGTCTTCCCGACCCTGACCGTCGAGGAGAACCTGACGGCGACCGCCGCCGCCCACGGCACCGCGCGCTGGACCCTGCCGGCGATCTACGCCCTCTTCCCCCGGCTGCAGGAGCGCCGCCGCAACATGGGGGCGCAGCTTTCGGGCGGGGAGCAGCAGATGCTGGCGATCGGCCGCGCGCTGATGACCAACCCGCGGCTGCTCATACTGGATGAGGCGACCGAGGGCCTGGCGCCGCTGATCCGCGCCGAGATCTGGGCGGTGCTGGCGCGGCTGAAGGCGGAAGGCCTGGCGATCCTGCTGATCGACAAGAACCTCGGCGCGGTCATGCGGCTGGCCGACCGTCATGTGGTGATGGAAAAGGGCCGCGTCGCCTGGAGCGGCAGCGGCGAGGCCTTGGCGGCGGCGCCGCAAGTGCGCGAGAGTTATCTGCACCTGTAGCGAGAGGAACGACCATGACAGCGGAAATCCCGGGCATCACCCGCGCCGGCACCGGCTTCGACGGTGTCGACGGCACGGTCTGGAACATCCTCGGCCAGACCTACTATCCGAAGCAGTCCTGCGAGAGCTCCTTCGCCTTCGAGGCTGTCAGCCCGCCCGGTACCTTCGTGCCGCCGCACATCCACCCCACGCAGGACGAATACATCCTGATGCTGGAAGGCACCTGGAAGCTGATCCTCGACGGCCAGACGCATTTCGCCTCGGCCGGTGACCTGGTGCGCATGCCGCGCGGCATCATGCATGGCTACTTCAACGAGAGCGGCGCCCCGGCCCGCGCCTTCTTCTGGGTCACGCCCGGCCGCAAGCTGCACGACCTGTTCAAGGCGCTGCACAACCTCTCCGATGTTGATGAGGTCGTGCGGCTGTCGCAGGCGCATGAGGTGGACTTCCTGCCACCGCCGGCCTGAAGCCCGCTGCGCGGCGGCCTCAGCGCGTCGCCACCGCCGGGCAGGATTGCGGGATGAAGGCGACGCGGCGGTCGATCGCATCCGTCGCATCGTCCCGCCGGTTGCCGACGATCGGCTCCCGCGCGCCGCGCCCCTCGGTCGCCACCCGCTGCCGCAGCGTGCCCTGTTCCGAGACGAGATCGGCCTTGATCCGCTGCGCCCGCGCCGCGGACAGCCGGTCGTTCACCGGATCCGGCCCGGTCGGGCTGGCATGGCCGACCACGTCGAGGCAGGCATTGCCGGCGGCGGTGCGGCGGGCGATCTGCCGCAGCCACATCGGGTAGGGGCCGCTGATCGTCTTGTCTGGCCAGAAGCTGGTCTGGCCGACGTTGAACAGGAATTTCACGCCGAGATTGCGCTCCGCCAGGCCGTATTCCACCAGCCGGCCGAAGGCCTCCTCCGCCTCCTGCGGCCGGCCGAGCGCGGTGGCGGTGAGATATTCGCCATTCAGGCCGCGGAATCGGCCTGCCGTGCCGGTGCGCTGTGCCGCCTGGAACAGCGGCAACGCCTTCGCCCGGTCCCCTGCCTCATAGGCCGCGGTGGCCTGCGCCAGCAGCACCGCCGCCGGCAGCCCCTGCCGCCAGGCGGAATCGATCGGCGTGCCGGGATCGGCGCCGCAGACGCGCAGATAGGCCGCCCTCGCCTGGTCCGGCACCCAGACCGGGCTGTCCTGGTGGAAGGCCGTGGGCGTCGGGTCCACCGTCTCCGGCTGCACCCAGGCGGTTTCGTGCGCCACCACCGTGCCGCTGCCGAGATCGGCCAGCACCGCCCAGATGCGGTAGGCGCCTGGCGCCTCGGTGCTGTTCTGCAGGCTGCCGGCGGCGGTGACGCCGGAGATGGCGCCCAGCAGCACCAGCGGCCGGCCTTCCAGGCTTTCCTTCGTGAAGGGATGCAGCGCGACGCCGCGCCTGGCCTGCACCGAGTTGGCGATGCGCCGCCCCATCGCGCGGGTGGTGTTGGTCTCCGCGCCGGTGGCGCGGTCGATCAGGGGATCGATCACCAGGGCGCGCGGCCGGCCGGCCGGGGCGGGCGACAGCTCGGCCCGGGCGAAGACCGCATCGATCAGCGAATCGACGGCGGCATCGAGCGGCTGCGCCACCTTGGGCGGCGACGGAGCCTGCGCGACCGGTGCCGGGGACGGCGGCGGCGCGGCACATCCGCCAAGCCCAAGCGCCAGGATCAGGGCAGCGGCGCCGAGGCGCTGCGGCCACGGCCTGGCCCGGGCGGCCGGGTCCGGGAAAGCGGAATTCGGCATCGGGCGCGGTGTCTCCGATCTGCGGCGCTGCGTGACGGGACGGCAGCGCGCAGCCGGGGCATCAGGTTGCGCCGGGCGATGCGGGCCGCCACCGCTGGCCACCCGCCTGGCACAACACGAAGCTGCGATCCTTGGGCCTCAGCGCGGTGCGGCGAAGCCCGCCAGCGTCGCGTAGCCGCGCACGATCCCGGCGATCTCCTCCGGCGGGATCACGTCCTCGATCCGCTTGAACCCCTTCGGCGCACGCTGGCCGAAGACATCCAGCACGCGTTCCGGCCCACCGGTGCGGTTGCTGCGGCAGATTGCCGCGGTCTTCGGTAGCCGTTCGGCCTCGTAGGCCTGCAAGGCTTCGGCCGCCGCATGGGCGGCCAGCGCATCCGCCAGGCAGCGTGCGTCGAGCACCGCCTGCGACGCGCCGTTGGAGCCGACCGGGTACATCGGATGCGCCGCGTCGCCCAGCAGCGTGACGCGCCCGGTGCTCCACCAGGGCAGCGGGTCGCGGTCGCACATCGGGTATTCGAGGCGTTGCGGCGAGGCCCGCACCAGCGCCTCCGAATCGAGGAAGGGCAGCCTGATGCGGCGGGCGAGCGGCAGCACGTCCTTCAGCCGGCCGGTGCGCGACCAATCCTCCCGCCGCGGCGGCGGCTGCTCGCCGGTCTCGACCTTGGCGTAGATTGCCCAATTGGTCAGCCGATGCTCCGGCGTACTGCCGGGGCCGATGGGGTAGCAGACCAGCTTCGCCTTCAGGTCACCGGCGATGAACATGACGTCGCCGGTCTCATGCGCCGGCCAGTCCACCGCGCCGCGCCACATCAGGATGCCCTGCCAGCGGATGCCGCCATCCGCCGGGTGCAGCAGCGCCCGCAGCGCCGAATGGATGCCATCCGCCCCGACCAGCACGTCGCCTTGCACCACCGCTTCGCCCGCTGTGGTGGCGAAGCGCGCGGTGACGCCGCCCGCATCCTGTTCGAAGCCCAGCAGCCGGTGACCGGTGCGCAACGCGCCCGGCGGCAGGCGGCGTTCCGCCGCGTGCCACAGCATGCCGTGCAGCCGGCCGCGATGGATGGAGAATTGCGGGTGCTGATGCCCGGCATGCAGGCCGCGCGGCTCGGTCCACAGCACCTGGCCCAGGTGGTTCAGGTAGCGCAGCTCCCGCGTCCTGATGGCGATCGCGTCCAGCTCCTCCAGCAGCCCGAGTTCGGCCCATTCGGCGACGCAATGCGGCAGGTTGTTGATGCCGACGCCAAGCTCCCGCACCTCGGCGGCGGCCTCCAGCACCGTGCAGCCGATGCCCCGCTTGTGCAGCATCAGCGCCAGGGTCAGCCCGCCCACGCCGCCGCCTGCGATCAGCACCTGCATCCCCGCCCCCCCCGAATCCGCCGACAGGGTGCGGCAGCTACCAGCCGCCGTCGAGCGGTGCGGAGAGCGGCACGCCCGGCACGCGGATGCCGGCCGGCCGGCCCTGCGCGGTCGCGCCCTGCCAGGCGGCGGTATAGGTCTCGGGCAGCGCCGGCCCGTCGGCGCAGGCCAGCCACAGCCGGAACAGGTGGCGCCGGTCGGCGGGGTCGGGGAAATCCTCGTAGGCCGTGCGCGAATGCATGATCCAGTGGTTGCTGACGAACTGCATGTCGCCGGGTTGGAAATCCATGTCGAGATGGATCGCCGGATCCTCGGCCAGCGCATCCAGCGCGTCGCAAGCGGCCTCCAGCGCCGGCGTCATGCGCGGCACTTCGGGGAAGCGCTGCGCTTTCCGCATGGCGCTGCGGACATAGGTCGCCACCAGGCCGCCATCCGGCATCGGGCTGAAGACCGGCACGGCGTACCAGGGCTCGGCGCCGTCCGGCACCTCGCCACGGCGGTCGCGGTGGACCGGGGCCAGCAGTTCCGGCAGCAGGTCGGGGTGGCGCCGCAGCATCTCGTTGAACAGCGCCCAGCTGCTGACGATGCTGGACTTGCCGCCCGCCTTGGCCGGCTTCAGGCAGAGCAGCCCGACCAAGTCCGAAGAATCGCAATGGTAGGGCAGCCGCGCCGCGGTCTGGTAGCCGCGATGCTCCGGCCGCGCATAGTCGGCGCCGATATCCTGCACATGGCCGAGGATATGGCCCATGGCGTTCTGCGACACGGGTTCTCCCAGCAGGGTGCCGAGGCCGAAATAGGCGATGGCGCATTGCCGCTTGGTCCAGCGCTCGACCGGCACGCCGCGCACCAGGATGAAGCCGCTTCCATGCAGCGTGGCGGCGCGGATTTCCTCCACCAGCGGCTGCAGCGCCGGCGCGTCCAGATGCCGTGGGCCGATCGCGGCGATGTCGATGCCGGTGGCGTCCAGCCGCGCGACGGCGGCGTCCAGCGCGGCGATCTCGGCCTCGGTCAGCGGCCGGATCCAATCGGTGCGAGCCGCCATCTCCGGCCCGTACCAGAGCTGCGGCCCGCTGCGCGCGGTGATGGCCATGCCGGTGCTTCCTGTCGTTTCCTGGCCCGAGCCTAGCCAGCGCCCCGCCCGCGGAGCAAGCTGGCCCGACCAGGAGGAGGGTCCCATGCGTCTCGGAGTGATGCTGCCGCTGAGCGACATCGGCGGCGATGCCGCCACCATCCGCGAATTCGCCGGCGCGGCGGAGGCGATGGGCTACACCAATCTCGGCCTGCCGGACCATGTGCTGGGCGTCAACGCCGCCTCCCGCCCCGATTGGGGCGACCGCAACACCTCGGCCGACCTGTTCCACGACCCGTTCGTCTGCTTCGCCTATCTCGCGGCGGTGTGCCGGCCGACCACCGAATTCTCCACCCAGGTGCTGATCCTCGCGCAGCGCCAGGCGGCGCTGGTGGCGAAGCAGGCGGCCAGCCTGGATGTGCTGTGCGACGGGCGGTTCCGCCTGGGCGTCGGCGTCGGCTGGAATCCGGTTGAGTTCACCGGGCTGAACGAGACTTTCTCCAACCGCGGCCGGCGTTCCGCCGAGCAGGTCGTTGTGATGCAGAAGCTCTGGGCCGAGCCGCACGTCACCTTCGAGGGCAAGTACCACCGCATCGAGGACGCGGGCATCAACCCGCTGCCGGTCAACCGCCGCGTGCCGGTCTGGTTCGGCGGCCATGTGCCGCAGACGCTGGAGCGCATCGCCACCATCGGCGACGGCTGGATCATGAACGCCTACGGCCCGGGCGCGGCGATCGAGGCGGAGCTGGCGACGCTGGCGCGCCTGACCGAAGCCGCAGGGCGCGATCCGGCTGCGGTGGGGCTGGAGGTCTGGATTTCCGGTGGCGCCGGCGACGAGGCATCCTGGCGCGAGGAGGCGGCGTACTGGAAGCGCATCGGCGCGACGCATCTGACGCTGACCAACACCTTCAACCGCCGTCACCATCGCCGCATCCCGGGCCGCAGCCTGGCGGACCATCTGGCGGTGATGCAGCGGTTCAGCGCGGCGGTTGCCGATGTTCTTTGACTAAGCGATGTCCCCGAAGCGGTAGCCGACGCCTGGCTCGGTACGGATCAGCTGCGCCGCGGCGCCCAGCTTCTGCCGCAGGTGGCCGACATAGACGCGCAGGTATTGCGCGTCCTCGGCATGCGCCGGGCCCCAGACGGCGGTGAGCAATTGCCGCTGGGTGATGACGCGGCCCTGTCCGCCGCGGGCCAGCGCCACCAGCAATTCCCATTCGCGCGGCGTCAGTTTCAACGGCTCGGCCCCGTCCACGCGGGCGGTGCGGCGCGCCAGGTCGAGCTCCAGCGGCCCGGCATGCAGCAGCGTCTCCGCCGGCCGCGCACCGGCGACGCGACGCAGCACCGCGCGCAGCCGCGCCAGCAGCTCGCCCAGCGCGAAGGGCTTCTCGACATAGTCGTCGGCGCCGGCGTCGAGCGCCGCGACCTTTTCCACTTCCCGGTCCCGCGCCGAGAGGATGACGATCGGCGCCGCGGTGAAGCCGCGCAGCCGCGGGATCGCCAGCTTGCCGTCCATGTCGGGCAGGCCGAGGTCGAGCAGGATCAGCGCCGGCGTGCGTTCCGCCGCCAGCCGCAGCCCCTCGGCCGCGGTCTCCGCCCGGATCGGCGCGAAGCCGGCTGCCTCCAGCGCCGGGCCGAGGAAGCGGTGGATCTGTGGCTCGTCATCGATGACGAGGATGCGCGGCGCGCCGAGCTCGCTCATCCCGCCGGGAACCGTACCGTCAAGCGCGTGCCGCGCCCATCGGGCAGCACCGGGCTTTCCGCCGCGATGCGCCCGCCCATCGCGGCGGCGAGGCCGCGGCAGATCGCCAGCCCCAGCCCGCTGCCGGCGGCGACGCGGTCGGTGCGCGTGGCGCGGAAGAAGGGGTCGAAGACCCGGTGCAGGTCGGCGCGCGGGATGCCTGGGCCGTCATCCTCGACGCTGATCGCCACCTCCGCCCCCGCCCGCTGCACCCGCAGGGTGACGCTGCCCTTGGGCCCGGAGAATTTCAGCGCGTTGTCCAGCAGGTTCGCCAGGATCTGATCGAGCAGCGCCGGGTCCAGCCGCGGCGTCGGCAGCCGGTCGCCGAGCACGATGGCGATCCGCCGGCCCTTGACCCGCGCGATCGCCGTCTCAACCGCCTCGGCCAGATCCACCGGTTCCCGCCGCGGTTCCACCTGGCGGTTTTCCAGCCGCACGATGTCGAGGATGTTGGCGATCCAGCGCGACAGTCGCTGCGCCTCCTCTTCCGCCGTCGCCAGGAGATCGTCCCGCGTCGCCGGCGCCAAAGCGGGGCCGGAGGCGCGCAGCGTGCCGACGGCGCCGAGGATCGAGGTCAGCGGCGTCTTCAGGTCGTGCCCCAGCGAGGTGAGCAGCGCGGTGCGCAGCGTCTCGGTCTCGGCGCGGGCCTCGTCGCGGGCGCGCTCCTCCATCAGCTCGGCGCGTTCCAGCGCGACCGCCGCCTGGTCGAGCAGCGCATCGAGCGCGCGGTCCGCCTCCGCATCCGGGGGCGTGCCGATCCGCAGCCCGACCAGCCCGGTGACGCCGCGCGCCGTGCGCATCGGCCGGAACTGCCAGGCGGCGGCGGGCAGCGTATCGGTCCCGCGCCCTGCGGCGCGGCGGTTCGCCATGGCCCACCGTGCCGCAGCCATCGCGGCCTCGTCCGGCTCTGCCTCGATCGGCATGGCGGCGCGCAGCACCGGTTCCGGCGCCGTCTCGCCGGGCGCGGGCGGCAGCGGCAGCAGCACGCAGGCGGCGCCGCCGGCGATGCGGGAGGCTTCCTCGGCGATCGCCTGCACCAGATCGCCCTTGTCGCCGGCGGCACCGAGGCGGCGGCTGAATTCCACCAGCCGGCGCAGCCCCAGCATGCGCGCCCGCGCCGCGCGCACCGAACGGCCGAGCCCGCCCGTGGTGCCGGTCAGCAGCAGCGCGACCAGGGCGAAGACCACCACGCCCACCACATCCTGCGGCGCGGCGATGGCCAGGGTGTAGCGCGGCGGCAGGAACAGGAAATTCCAGGCGACGAAGGACAGCGCCGCGGCGACGCCGCCCTGCAGCGGCCCGAACCCGACCGCCGCGGCGACGATCGGCACCAGGTACAGCATGCCGAGCGCACCTTCCGGCACCATCCCATCCACCGCCAGCCCCACCGCCGTCGCCAGCGCCACCAGCAGCGGTGTCGCCGCCCAGCCGAGCCAGGCGGGGAAGCCTGGTGGCTCCGGCCGCTCTGGCCGCTTCGTGCCGGCCGGTTGCGGCACCAGGTGCAGGGTGAAATCCGTCGCCCGCCGCAGCAAAGCCGCGCTCAACGTGCGACCGATGACGCGTCGCCACAGCGGCGGCTGGCCGCGGCCGATGACCAGATGCGTCACGTTGCGCGCCCGCCCCTCCCGCAGGACGGCGCCGGGCAGGTCGGCCGCGACCACCGTTTCCGTCAGCGCGCCAAGCCGTTCGGCCAGCCGCAGCGCCGGGCCGGGATCGGTGCGGTCGACCCGTCCCGGCTGTTCCACATGCAGCGCGACCAGCGGCGCCTTCAGCGCATCGGCGATGCGCCGCGCCGCGCGCACCACCGTCTCGGCCGCCGCATCGGCGCCGACCAGTGCAAGAACGCGGTCGCCGGCCGGCCAGGGACCGTCGATGGCGTTGGCGCGCATGTAGCCGGTGACGTCGGCGTCCACCCGATCCGCCGTGCGGCGCAGCGCCATCTCGCGCAGTGCCGCCAAATTGCCCTCGCGGAAGAAGCCGCGCAGCGCGCGGTCGGCCTGGTCGGCGCGGTAGACCTTGCCCTGGCGCAGCCGCTCGATGAGTTCGGCCGGCGGGATGTCGATGAGCTCCACCGCATCGGCCTCGGCGATGACGCGGTCGGGCACCGTCTCCGTCACGCGGATGCCGGTGATGCGGGCGACGGCTTCGGAAAGGCTTTCCAGGTGCTGGACGTTCATCGTCGTCCAGACCTCGATGCCGGCGTCGCGCAGCTCCTCGACATCCTGCCAGCGCTTCGGGTGACGGCTGCCGGGCGGGTTGCTGTGGGCGAGTTCGTCCAGCAGCAGGATCGCCGGGCGGCGCGCCAGCGCGGTGTCGAGGTCGAAGCCGAGCAGCACCTGGCCGCGATAGTCCAGCGCTGCGCGCGGCAGCACCGGCAGCGGGCCGATCGCGGCCTCGGTCTCGGCGCGGCCATGCGTCTCGACGATGCCGATCAGTACCTCGGTCCCGCCGGCGGCCCGGCGCTGCGCCTCGGCCAGCATCTCCACCGCCTTGCCGACGCCGGGCGCGGCGCCGAGGAAGACCTTCAGCCGGCCGCGGCCTTCCCGTCGCGCAAGCGCGAGCAGGGCATCCGGATCGGGGCGGGCGGGTGCGGCCATGCGGCTGCGATAGCAAAGCGCGACGCCCGGCGCTGCGGCCTTTACGCGGTCTTTATGCGGCGGGGCCGGATGCTGCATGGCGGCTTTGCGCGGCGCCCCGCTACGCCACACCCCTGCCGGATCGTCCGGAGGAGGGATTCCCGTGCTTGATCTCCTGCTGCCCGCGCTCGGGCTCGGCATCTTCGCGCTGCTTGCGGCCTATGCGCTCGGCTGCGAGCGGGTGTGACCGCGATGTTCGAGCTGATCCTCGCCGGCACGGTCGCGGCCGGCCTGTTCTTCTACCTGCTGTGGGCGCTGCTGCGTCCCGAGGACATCTGACGCCATGACCATTCTCGGTTGGGTGCAGATCGCGCTGGTACTCGCCTGCGCGGTCGGCGCCGCCATCCCGCTGGCCCGCTACATCGCCGCCGTCGCTGCCGGGCGGGTGCGCTTCCTCGCCCCTGTGGAGCGCATCTTCTACGCCGCCGGCGGCATCGATCCGGCGCAGGGAATGGGCTGGCGCGGCTACACGCTGGCGATGCTGGCGGCCAATGCGGCGGGGTTCGTCCTGCTGTATGCATTGCTGCGATTCCAGGGCGTGCTGCCCTTCAACCCGCAGGGCTTCGACGGCATCGCCCCCTGGCTCGCCTTCAACACCGCGGCGAGCTTCGTCACCAACACCAACTGGCAGGCCTATAGCGGCGAGGCGGCGATGAGCTACCTGTCGCAGATGGCCGGGCTGTCGGTGCAGAACTATCTCTCCGCCGCCACCGGGATCGCGCTGGCGCTTGCCGTGTCGCGCGCGTTTGCCGCCGGCGGGCTCAAGGATCTCGGCAATTTCTGGGCCGACATGGTGCGCATGACGCTCTATGTGCTGCTGCCGCTGTCGATCGTGGTCGGGCTGGTCTTCGTCGCCATGGGCATGCCGCAGACGCTCTCGGCCTATGTCGAGGCGACGACGCTGGAAGGTGGGACGCAAATCATCCCGCTTGGTCCCGCGGCCTTCCAGATCGCCATCAAGCATCTCGGCACCAATGGCGGCGGCTTCTTCGGCGTCAACTCGCTGCATCCGTTCGAAGGCCCCTCGGCGATCGCGACTGGCCTCCAGATCTGGGCGCAGCAGGTCATCCCCTTCGCGCTCGCGCTCACCTTCGGCCACATCGTTGGCGACGTGAAGCAGGGCCGCGCGCTGCTGCTGGTGATGCTGGGCTACATCCTGGTCGCCACCGGGCTGGTCTATGCGGCGGAGACGGCGGGCAACCCGCTGCACCTGGCCGCCGGGCTGGACGCCGTGCAGGGCAACATGGAAGGCAAGGACATCCGCTTCGGCCAGGCGCTGGTCGCGCTTTTCACCGCGACCACCACCGGCGCCTCCTGCGGTGCGGTCAACGCCATGTTCGACAGCTTCACCCCGCTCGGTGGCCTCGTGCCGCTCTTCCTGATTCAACTCGGCGAGGTGCTGCCGGGCGGCGTCGGCTCGGGCCTCTATGGCATCCTGGTCTTCGCGCTGCTCGCGGTCTTCGTCGCCGGGCTGATGGTCGGCCGCACGCCGGAATACCTCGGCAAGAAGGTGCAGGCGAAGGAGGTCAAGCTGGCGATGCTGGCCGTCCTCGTCCTGCCTGCGACCATCCTCGGCTTCGCCGCCATCTCGCTGGTGCTGCCGGCGGCGATCGCCTCGATCCAGGACGGCGGGCCGCACGGGCTTTCGGAAATGCTCTATGCCTACAGCTCGGCCGCCGGCAACAACGGCTCCGCCTTCGGCGGGCTGACCGCCGACACGCCCTGGCTGGATGGCACGCTCGGCATCGCCATGCTGCTCGGCCGCTTCGCCTATGTGGTGCCGGTGATGGCGCTTGCCGGTTCGTTGGCAGCCAAGCCGAAGCTGCCCGCCTCGGCCGGGACCTTCCCGACGCATGGGCCGCTGTTCGTCGGGCTGCTGGCCGGCGTCATCCTCATCCTCGGCGGCCTGCAATACATGCCGTCCCTCGCCCTCGGCCCGCTCGCGGAGCATTTCGTGCTCGCGGCCGGCAAGACCTTCTGAGGCCAATCCGATGATGGACTCACTCCCGGTATTCGCCTCAGGCGACGGCCGCCGGCGCGCCGCGACGCTGGCCGACCCGGCCATCCTGCGCCGAGCCACGCTGGATGCCTTCCGCAAGCTCGATCCGCGCAAGCTGATCCGCAACCCGGTCATCTTCGTCACGGAGATCGTGGCAATCCTGGTGACCGTGCTGGCCATCCGCGCCATCGCGGCAGTCGAGCCCTTCGGCTTCCAGGCCAGCATCGCCGCCTGGCTGTGGCTGACGGTGCTGTTCGCCACCTTCGCCGAGGCCGTGGCGGAAGGCCGCGGCCGCGCCCAGGCGGACAGCCTGCGGCGGTCGCGCACCGAATCCCGCGCCAAGCTGCTGCTGCGCGGCGACGACCGCACGCTCTGGCAGCCGCGCGCCGCCACCGAACTGCGCGTCGGCGACCTGGTGCTGGTCGAGGCCGGCGACCTCATCCCCTCCGATGGGGAGGCGGTGGAGGGCATCGCCTCGGTGAACGAGGCCGCCGTCACCGGCGAGAGCGCGCCCGTCATCCGCGAAAGCGGCGGCGACCGCAGCGCCGTCACCGGCGGCACCTTGGTGGTCTCCGACTGGCTGGTGGTGCGCATCACCGCCGCCCCCGGGTCGACCTTCCTCGACCGCATGATCGCGCTGGTCGAGGGCGCGTCGCGGCAGAAGACGCCGAACGAGATCGCGCTGGATATCCTGCTGGCCGGCCTGACGATCATCTTCCTGATCGCGGTGGCGACGCTGGTTGGCCTGGCGTCCTGGAACGGCCAGCCGCCCAGCGTGCCGGTGCTGGCGGCGCTGCTGGTGACGCTCATCCCCACCACGATCGGCGGCTTGCTGTCGGCCATCGGCATCGCCGGCATGGACCGGCTGGTGCGCTTCAACGTCCTGGCGACCAGCGGCCGCGCGGTGGAAGCCGCCGGCGACGTCGACGTGCTGCTGCTCGACAAGACCGGAACCATCACGCTCGGCAACCGCCAGGCCGCCGCCTTCATCCCGGCGCCCGGCGTCGAGGAACGTGAGCTGGCGCAGGCCGCGGTGCTCGCCTCGCTGGCCGACGAGACGCCGGAAGGGCGTTCCGTGCTGGCCTTCGCGCAGGGCCGGTTCGGTATCGTCCCTCCGGCGCTGCCGGCAGGCGCCAGGGTGGTGCCCTTCACCGCGCAGACGCGCATCTCCGGCCTCGACACGCCACAGGGCCGCTATCGCAAGGGCGCGGTGGATGCGCTGCTGCGGGAATGCGGCACCGAGCCGCCGGCCGCCTTCCGTGAGGCGGTGGACCGCATCGCCCGCTCCGGCGGCACGCCGCTGGCAGTCGCCCAGGATGGCCGCCTGCTCGGCGCGATCGAGCTGAAGGACATCGTCAAGACCGGCATGCGCGCCCGCTTCGACGCGTTGCGCAACATGGGCATCCGTACGGTAATGGTCACCGGCGACAACCGCCTGACCGCCGCCGCCATCGCCGCCGAGGCCGGCGTCGACGACTTCATCGCCGAGGCCACGCCGGAGGACAAGCTGGCCTATATCCGCCGCGCCCAGGCCGAGGGCCGCCTGGTGGCGCTGGCCGGCGACGGCACCAACGACGCGCCGGCCCTCGCCCAGGCCGATGTCGGGCTGGCGATGCAGACCGGCACGCAGGCGGCGCGCGAGGCCGGCAACATGGTCGACCTCGACAGCGACCCGACGAAGCTGATCGAGGTGGTGGAGATCGGCAAGCAGCTGCTGATCACCCGCGGCGCGCTCACCACCTTCTCCATCGCCAACGACGTGGCGAAGTACTTCGCCATCCTGCCGGCGATCTTCGTGGCGTCCTATCCGCAGCTGCAGGCGCTGAACGTCATGCGGCTGGCCAGCCCCGAAAGCGCCATCCTCTCGGCAGTGATCTTCAACGCGCTGATCATCGCCGCCCTCGTCCCGCTGGCGCTGCGCGGCGTGGCCTACGTGCCCATGGGCGCCGCGGCGCTGCTGCGCCGCAACCTGCTGATCTACGGCCTGGGCGGCATCGTCGCACCCTTCGTCGGAATCAAGCTGATCGACCTGTTCCTTGTCCTCATCGGGGTCGCCTGACCATGAACGCCATCCTCCGCCCGGCGCTTGCCGTCGTCGGGCTCTTTACCCTGCTGCTCGGCCTCGCCGCGCCGCTGGCGATGACCGGCCTCGCCGAGGCCGCCTTCCCGGTGCAGGCGCGCGGCAGCCTGGTCGAGCGCGACGGCAAGGTCATCGGCTCCGCGCTGCTCGGCCAGGCCTTCTCCGGAGACCGCTGGTTCCACCCGCGCCCCTCGGCGACCACGGAAGCCGACCCGGACAATGCCGGCAGCACCCGCGCCGCGCCCTACAACGGCGCCGCTTCCGCCGCCTCGCAGCTCGGCCCGACCTCCGCCGCGCTGCTGCAATCGGTGCAGGAACGGGTCGCCGCGCTCGGCGGCGGCACGGTGCCGGCCGATGCGGCGACCGCCTCCGGCTCCGGCCTCGACCCGCATGTCAGCCCGGCCAATGCCGCTTCGCAGATGGCGCGCGTCGCCAAGGCGCGCGGGATGACGGAACAGCGCATCGCCGCGCTGGTCGCGCAGCAGACCGAAGGCCGCGAGCTCGGCCTGTTCGGTGAGGCACGGGTGAACGTGCTGCGGCTCAACCTGGCGCTCGACGCGCTGCGCTGAGCGTGTCGCCATCCCGGCATCCGTGGCACAATGCCGCGGCGTGCAGCGGGGTGGTCCATGGCGTTCGACGTGATCGTGGTCGGCATCGGCGGGATGGGCAGCGCCACCGCCTGGCAGCTCGCCCGCCGCGGCCAGCGCGTGCTGGGGCTGGAACGCTTCGACATCCCGCACGCCATGGGCTCCTCCCACGGCGTCACCCGCATCATCCGGCTGCCCTACTACGAGGATCCCGCCTACGTGCCCCTGCTGCAGCGCGCCTATGCGCTGTGGCGGGAGCTCGAGGCAGCGACCGGCGACCGCGTGCTGGTCACCCACGGCTCGATCGATGCGGGGCCGGAGGATGGCGAGATCTTCCCCGGCGCGCTGAACTCGGCGCGGCTGCACGACCTGCCGCACGAGGTGCTGACCGGCGCGCAGGTCAATGAGCGCTTCCCGGGCTACCGCCTGCCCGCCAGCCATCGCGCCATCTTCCAGCCGGAGGGCGGCTACCTGCTGAGCGAGCGCGCCATCGTCGCGCATGTCCGCGCCGCGCAGGCGGAAGGCGCCGAGATCCACGCGCGTGAGCAGGTGCTGGGGTGGGAGGCACGGCCGGGCGGCGAGGGCGTCACTGTCACCACCGATCGCGGGACCTACGCGGCCGGCCGCCTCATCCTCACCGCCGGCGCCTGGATGGCCGACCTCGCCCCGCTGCTGGCCGGTGTCGCGGTGCCGGAACGCCAGGTGCTCGCCTGGCTGCAGCCACAGGCGCCGGCGCTGTTCACCCCGGAACGCTTCCCGGTCTTCAACCTGGAGGTGGCGGAGGGCCGCTACTACGGCTTCCCCGTCGTCGAGGTCCCCGGCTTCAAATTCGGCCGCTACCACCACCGCGAGGAACGCGGGCCGGCCGAGGCGACGCGGCGCGAGGTGGATGCGGCGGATGAGGCGCTGCTGCGCGAATTCGCCGAGCGCTACTTCCCCGACGGCACCGGCCCGACCATGGCGCTGCGCGCCTGCCTCTTCACCAATACCCCGGATGAGCACTTCATCCTCGACCACCACCCGGCGCACCCCCAGGTCGTGCTCGCCTCGCCCTGCTCGGGCCATGGCTATAAATTCTGCAGCGTGGTGGGAGAGGTGCTGGCCGACCTCGCCACCGGCGATGGCAGCACGCGGAACGACATCGGCTTCCTGCGGCTCGGGCGCCTTCGCGCCGGCTAGGCTGCCAGCGCGCTGCGCCCCGGCATCGCGCCGCCGCGCAGTGCGCCGGCCCGCACATCGCCCCATTGCCCGGCATGGCCGGCCGGCAGCGCCCGGCTGAGTGGGCTGGCCAGCCAGATGCGCAGCAGGTTGCGCCGCCCGCCGGCGCCATCCGCATAGGCGGTGCGGCCGTGGTAGGTGACGTGCTGGTTCATCAGCTGGATCTGCCCCGGCTCGAAGGGCATCTCGATGCAGAGCTCCTCGGCGACCGCCGCCAGCCTGTCCAGCGCCGCCACCTGCTGCGCGGTCAGCGCCGGCACGCCGGGCTGGCCCTGGGCCAGCTCGACATAGGTGCGGCTGTACTGGCTGGTGAAACCGCCGGCCGGGCCGCGGGCGAAGACCGGCATGGGGAAGGGGCGGGCGGCCATGCCCTCGCCCTCCTCGTCGGCCGGGCGGGCGCGCCAGAAATCCTCGTACAGCACCGCCAACAATTCGGGGCAGCGCGCCGCCATCGCATCCTGGATCGCCACCGTGGAGACGATACGGGAGATGCCGCCCTCGATCCCGTTCGAGGCGCAGAGCAGGCTCAGCAAATCGCATTTGTCGGTATGCCAGCGCAGCGGGCCGGTGGAGCGGCTGCGCGCCCGCGCGGTGCCGGCGGAGACGGACGCGCCGGTGCCTGTCTCGTCCTTCACCTCGGCCAGGATCTCGCCCGTGGTGTTCTGCGGCAGCGGGGTGCCGAGGTGGCACATCAGGCCCCAAAACACCCGCTTGAGGTCGGCGGCGGCATAGCGCGCCGGATCGAGCCCGGTGAGCCGCACCACGCCGCGGCCGTCCTCAAGCTCCCGCGCCACCGCGGCGAGGAAGCCCGCGGACGCCGGCAGCGGGAAATCCCGCGCATCGAAGCGCGGCGGCGCGCGGTCACCGAGGCCGGCGAGCGCGGTGTCGATCTCGGCGGTCGCCTCCGCCGGCAGCGCCATGATCCAGGAGGGATCGCGCGCCAGATCGGCGCCGGTCCAGGCGGCGCGGCCGCCGATGGGGGAGAGGGTCGGGGTCATCAGGCGGCGACGTTACCCCCAACCGCGCGCCGTTGTCTCGTTGCGCGGACGCTTGGCGGCGACGTGGCGCAAGCGCAGGCTGCCGGCATGCACCGCCGCAGCCTCCTCGCCGTCTCGCTCGCCCTGCCGCTGCCCGCCATGGCGCAGCCAGCCTGGCCCGACCGCCCCATCCGCTTCATCGTCCCCTGGCCGCCGGGCGGGTTGAACGACCTGGTGGCGCGCGCCTTCAACGAGCCGGTCGCCCGCGCGCTCGGCCAGCCCATCGTCAACGACTTCAAGGCCGGCGCGGGCGGCAGGATCGGCGTGGCGGAGGTCGCCCGCGCGGTGCCGGATGGCACCACCATCGGCATGGGCAACCTCGGCCCGCTGACCATCTTCCCGCATCTGTTCCGCGACATCCCCTACGATGCCGGGCGCGACCTGATCCCGGTGGTGATGTTCGCCGCCTCGCCCCTCGTGCTGGTGGTGGCGAACGAATTGCCGGCGCGGACCCTGCCGGAATTCATCGCCTGGGTCCGCGCCCGGCCGGACAAATCCAACTTCGCCAGCGTCGGCGTCGGCACCGCGC
>JBMOJU010000368.1:0-5037 GCA_049315625.1 Paracraurococcus sp. | reverse complement strand
CGGCGCGTATAATCGCGCCCATGGCGCGGCGCGTATAATCGCGCCCATGGCGCGGCGCGTATAATCGCGCCCATGGCGCGGTACGGACACTCGCGCCCACGGCGCGGTGCTGACGGGCGCACCCCGGCTTGCCGCCGCCGCGCGCACAGGGTTAGCTCTCCGACGATCAGGCGGGGCGGACGGACATGCGTGGCGCTGCGGAAGACCCTCTCCCACCGCCGCCCTTCACCGGCTTCGGCCCCGGCGCCTTCGACTTCCTGCGCGGCCTCGCCGCCGAGCAGGACCGCGCCTGGTTCCTGGCGCACAAGGACAGCTACGAGGCCGAGATCCGCGCGCCCATGGCCGCGCTGGTCGCAGCGCTGTCGGACGCGCTCGCCCGCCGGCGCATCCCGCTGCGCGGCGACCCGCAGCGCGCGATGTTCAGGATCCAGCGCGACGTGCGCTTCTCGAAGGACAAGCGCCCCTACAAGACGCATGCCGGCGCGACGCTGACGCGCGACGGCGGCCGGCTCAGCCCCGGGCTGCTCTACATCCATATCGACCCGGAAGGCTGCTTCGCCGCCGCCGGCTTCTGGCAGCCGGAACCGCCAGCGCTCGCGGCGATCCGCACGGCGATCGCCGGCAAGCCGGCGGTGTTCAAGCGGGCGCTGACGGTGCATGGCCTGACGCTCTCACCCGACGAGGACGCGCTGAAGCGGCCACCACGCGGCTACGAGGCGGTGAAGGATCCGCTGCTGCGCGAGGCGCTGCGCTGCCGCTCGCTGACGGTGCGGCAACCGCTGGCGACGACTGACGCCGAGCTGCCGGAGCGCATCGCGGAATTCGCCACGGCGGCGCTGCCGCTGCTGAGATTCGGCTGGGCGGCGATCGATGGTGCGTCGGCCGGACGGTAGCAAGGCAAGGCAAGGGAGGAGGTATACTCCCTGGACCCTCCTCTATTTCTCTGGGCTTGGCACCTGCTGGGTGGAGATGGCCGACCCCACTACCTGAAGCGCGCGGCGTAGAGCTCCGGCTTGAAGCCGACCAGCAGCGCGCCATCCACCGCCAGCACCGGCCGCTTGATCATCGAGGGCTGCGCCAGCATCAGGCCGATCGCCTTCGCCTCGTCCAGCCCCTCCCGCGCCGCCTCGGGCAGCTTGCGGAAGGTGGTGCCGGCGCGGTTCAGCAGCGCCTCCCACCCCACCTGCCCGACCCAGCCGCGCAGCGTGGCCTCGTCGATGCCCCGCAGCTTGTAGTCGTGGAAATCGTAGGCGACGCCGGCAGCCTCCAGCCAGGCGCGCGCCTTCTTCATGGTGTCGCAGGCCTTGATGCCGTGGACGACGACGGGCATCGCCCTCACTCCCACTCGATCGTCCCCGGCGGCTTCGAGGTGATGTCGTAGGTCACCCGGTTGATACCGCGCACCTCGTTGACGATCCGCCCGGCGACGCGGGTGAGGAATTCCATGCTGAACGGGTAGACATCCGCCGTCATGCCATCCGTGCTGGTCACCGCCCGCAGCGCGCAGACATTGTCGTAGGTCCGGCCGTCGCCCATGACGCCGACGCTGCGAACCGGCAGCAGCACCGCGAAGGCCTGCCAGATCGCGTCGTACAGCCCGGCGGCGCGGATCTCCTCCAGGTAGATGGTATCGGCCTTGCGCAGGATGTCGGCGCGCTCGCGCGTCACCTCCCCGGGGATGCGGATGGCCAGCCCCGGCCCCGGGAAGGGATGCCGGCCGACGATCTCCTCCGGCATGCCCAGCTCGCGGCCCAGCACGCGGACCTCGTCCTTGAACAGCTCGCGCAGCGGCTCGACCAGCTGCATGCGCATGTGGGCCGGCAGGCCGCCGACATTGTGGTGCGACTTGATCGTCACCGAAGGGCCGCCGGTGGCCGACACGCTCTCGATCACGTCCGGATAGAGCGTGCCCTGCGCCAGGAAATCGGCGCCACCAAGCTTCGCCTGCTCCTCCTCGAACACCTCGATGAATAGGCGCCCGATGGTCTTCCGCTTCAACTCCGGATCGGTCACGCCGGAGAGCTGGCCGAGGAAGAGGTCGGAGGCGTCGCGGTGCACGAGCCGGATGTTGAAGCGGTCGCGAAAGGTCTTCACCACCTGCTCCGACTCGCCCGCCCGCATCAGCCCGTGGTCGACATAGATGCAGGTGAGCTGGTCGCCGATCGCCTCATGCAGCAGCACCGCGGCGACGCTGGAATCGACACCACCCGAGAGGCCGCAGATGACGCGGCCCGTGCCGACCTGGGCACGGATCCGGGCGATCGCCTCGGTGCGGAAGGCGCCCATGGTCCAGTCGCCGCGGCAGCCGCAGACGAGCTGGGTGAAGTTCCGCAGCAGCGTGCCGCCATGCGGGGTGTGCACGACCTCGGGGTGGAACATGGTGCCGTAGTAGTGCCGGGCATCGTCGGCGATCAGCGCGAAGGGCGCGCCTTCCGAGCTGGCGACGACGCGGAAGCCGGGCGGCAGCTGCGTGATGCGGTCGCCATGGCTCATCCAGACCTGCTCGCGCGCGCCGGGCGCCCAGAGCCCCTGGGTGATGGCGCATTCGCCGGTGACGTCGATATGCGCGCGGCCGAACTCGGCCGGGTGGCCACCCTCCACCGTGCCGCCCAGCTGCGTCGCCAAAGTCTGCTGGCCGTAGCAGATGCCGAGCACGGGCAGGCCGCTCTCGAAGACATAGGCCGGCGCGCGGGGCGAGGCGCCCTCGGTCACGCTGGCCGGGCCGCCGGAGAGGATGATGCCCTTCGGCGCGAAGGCGCGGATGCGGTCGCCGGCGGCGGTGAAGGGCCAGACCTCGCAATAGACCCCGGTCTCCCGCAGCCGCCGGGCGATGAGCTGCGTCACCTGGCTGCCGAAGTCGAGGATGAGGATGCGGTCGTGCTGCGCGGCGGCGGGAGCGGGGGCGTTCATGGCGCCTTGCAGCATAGCGGGACGCCCCGGGCAAGCACTGCCTACCCCTCCGGCGCCGTCGCGGTCGCCGCCAGCAGCGTGTCGATCGGGTCCCAGACGAAGGCCACCTGGTCCATCATCCGCCCGGCGAAGCGGATCGTCTCCTGCGCCGCGGGGCGGCCGTGCAGGCGCTGGTAGAACCAGCGCGTCGGGTTGTCCCGCAGCACCCAAAGCATGACGGAGCGGCAGCCCACCACGGCCAGGTGCGCCGCCATGGCCCGCATGAGGCGCCGGCCGACCCCGCGGTCGCGGTAATCGTCCAGCAGATAGAGCGTCTCGACCTCGCCCTGCGCCAGCCAGTCGCGTCGCGCCCGGCCGCCGGACACGAAGCCGACGATGGTGTTGCCCTCCCCGGCCGTATCCGCTGGCGCGTCGGGGCCGGAGGCGACGGCGACGAACACGGCGTGCCCGTGCCGGCGATCGGTGATTGCCTGCTCATAGCCGGCGGCGTGCCGCAGCGGGGAGAGATCGGCCAGGTAGTCGTCGGGCAGCACCCCGGCATAGGCCGTGCGCCAGGTCGCGACATGGACCGCGCCGATGGCCTCGGCGTCGGTGGCGCGGGCGCGGCGGATGCAGATCATGCGGCGCGCTTCCCTCTCCAGGCTCGGCCCATCCCTCAGGCCTTTCGTTGCAGTACCGCGGCAAAAAACCCGTCCGTGCCATGCTGCGCCGGGCTGGTGACGAGGTACAGTCCCACGCCCGGCGGCTCCCCGGCCAGCCCCCCCGCCGCCCAGGCCTCGGCCAGCGGCAGCGGCGAGAAGTCCGGATGGCGGCCGAGGAAGGCGGCGACCTGGTCCTCATCCTCCTCAGGCAGCAGTGAACAGGTAGCGTAGACCAGACGCCCGGCGGGTCGCACCAGTTCCGCTGCCATATCCAGAATTTCCGCCTGCTTCACCCGCAGCTCGGCCAGGTCCTGCGGGCCGGTGCGCAGCCGGGCGTCCGGGTTGCGCCGCCAGGTGCCCGTCCCCGTGCAGGGCGCATCGACCAGCACCCGGTCGAACTGCCCGGCCCGCCGCTTGGCCCAGCGGTCGCCCGGCGCGAACAGATGCCGCTCCGCATTGTCCACCCCGGCGCGGCGGAGGCGGCGCACCGCCCCCTCCAGCCGCGGGGCGTTGACGTCGCAGGCGGTGATGCGGCCCTTGTTCTGCATGGTCGCCGCCAGCGCCAGCGTCTTCCCCCCCGCCCCGGCGCAGAGGTCCGCCACCCGCAGCCCCGACGCGAAGCCCAGCGTGAGCACGGAGATCAGCGCGAGCGCCCCCATCGGTGTCACCCGCAGCCCCGGGCGCGCGTCGGTCAGCAGGGCGATCAGCTGGCTGCCCTCGTCCTGCACCTCGATCAGCCCCGCGGTGAAGGCCTGGGTCGCGGTCACCGGCCGCCGGCTCGGCAGCCGCAGGCCCCAGGGCGACCAGCGGGTCGGCTCCGTCTCGAACCCCTCCGCCGCCAGCGCCGCCGCCGCCGCCTCCCGGCTCCCCTTCAGCAGGTTGGCCCGCAGGTCGAGCGGCGCCGCCTGCTCCATCGCCGCCGCCTCCTCCGCCAGGCCCTCGCCGAAGCGGGCGCGGAAGCCGGGGATCACCCAGTCCGGCAGGTTCAGCCGCACCCCCTCCGGCATGTCGGGATGGACCAGGCCGACCACGCCGGCGGCCGCGCCGCGGTGGTGCGCCAGCGTCCGCAGCAGCCGCTCCTCCAGCACGTTCAGCGGCGCGGCGGCGTATTGCCCGCCGGGGAAGGCGCGCAGCACGCCCTCGACGTCGAGGCCATCGACCAGTAGCAGCTCGGCCGCCACCAGCATCCGGCCCGTCGGCCGGCACTTGGCCCAGGCCAGCCACCAGTCGAGCCGCAGCCGCTGCCGCACCACCCCCCAGGCGCGGTCCGAGACCGCCCGGCGGTCGCCGCCGCCGATGAAGCGCCGGGCGCGGAAGAAGTCGTTGGCGATGGCATCGGCCGGGCGGCGCGGCTGGGCCTCCAGCGCCTCCAGCAGCTCGATCGCCGCGGCCAGGCGGGCGGCGGGCGTCATGCCAGGTGCCCGGGCAGCGCGGCGAGGTCCGGCAGCACCACCGCCAGCCGGTCGAGCCAGTATTCCACCGGCCC
>JBMOJU010000367.1:0-5038 GCA_049315625.1 Paracraurococcus sp. | reverse complement strand
GCCTGCTTGCCCTTCTCGATCACCGTCGCGGTGGTCAGCAGGATCGCCTGGCCTTCAGAATAGAGGCTGCGAGCACCGCCGGTGCCGCCGCCGGTCGGGATCTCGTCCGAATCACCCTGGATGATGCGGATCTTCTCCATCGGGATGCCGAGCTCGTTGCTGGTCAGCATGGCATAGGCGGTCTCGTGCCCCTGGCCGGTGCTCTGCGTGCCGACCAGGACCTCGGCAAAGCCGTCGGCGGCGAAGCGCACCTCGGCGCGTTCCGTCGGGCCCCCGCCGGTGGCTTCCAGGTAATAGGCCAGGCCGATGCCGCGGCGCCTGCCCTTGGCCTCCGACGCGCTACGCCGTGCCGCGAAGCCGGCCCAGTCGGCCTTCTCCAGTGCCGCATCCAGCACGCGGGCGAACTCGCCACTGTCGTAGCGCTGGCCCATCGCCGAGGTGTAGGGCATGGCGGAGGAGGCGACCATGTTGCGCTTGCGGATCTCGACCCGGTCGATGCCCAGCTCGCGCGCCGCGGCGTCGATCAGGCGTTCCACCACGTAGTTGCTCTCGGGCCGGCCGGCGCCGCGGTAGGCGTCCACCGGCACGGTATTGGTCAGCACGCCGATGACGCGGGCGTGGATGACCTGGAAATTGTAGACGCTGGCCAGCACCTTAGTGCCAGCCATGGTCGGGATCATCGGCGCGAAGGTGTTCAGGTAGGCGCCCATATTGGCGTAGTTGCGGGTGCGCAGCGCCAGGAACTTGCCGTCCTTGTCCACCGCCAGCTCGCCGAGCGTGATGTTGTCGCGGCCGTGGGTGTCGGACTGGAAGGCCTCGGTCCGCTCGCTGGTCCACTTCACCGCGCGGCCGAGCCGGCGAGCGGCCATGCAGACCAAGGCGTATTCGGCATAGAGGTACAGCTTCATGCCGAAGCCGCCACCGACATCCGGGGTGATGACGCGGATCTTCTCCGGCGCCACCTTGAAGACGCTGCCGGCCAACAGGTTCTTGACCAGCCAGGAGCCCTGGGTACCGCAGGTGAGGGTGAATTTCTGCGCCGCCGCATCGTATTCGGCGACCGCGGCGCGGCCTTCCATGGAAGCGACGACGACACGGTTGTTCACCACTGTCAGGCGGGTGACGTGGGCGGCCTGCTGCACCAGCGCCTCGGCCTTCGCCTTGTCGCCGGTCTCCCAATCGAAGGCGACGTTGCTACCGATGCCGTCCCAGACCAGCGCCGCGCCGGGTTCATGCGCCGTGGCCAGGTCGGTGGCGGAGGGCAGGACGTCGTAGTCCACCAGCACCGCCTCGGCGCCGTCGCGCGCGGCCTGCGGCGTCTCGGCGACGACGAAGGCGACCGCGTCGCCGACATAGCGGACCCGATCCTCGGCCAGCGCGCCGCGCGGGGTCTGGGCGCGGTCGGAGCCGTCGGAGTTCTTCAGCGGGATGACGCAGGGGATCTCGCCGAGACCCTCCTCCCTCCACTCCTTCGCGGTGATCACCGCCAGCACGCCCGGCACCGCGAGCGCCGCGGCGGTGTCGATCGACAGGATCCTGGCCGCGGCATGCGGACTGCGCAGCACCACGCCGTGCGCCGCACCCGATGCCACCGAGATGTCGTCGGTGTAGCGCCCGCCGCCCTTTAGCAGGCGGGGGTCCTCGATCCGCCGCAGCGGCTGGCTCAGCCCGAATTTGGCCATGGTGTCTCTCCCGGTTCCGGTGTTCAGGACATCATCTGATAGGGAAGCCGCCAAGGGGAAGGGGGGCCGTGCGGCCCGAACCGGCCGGAGCGGCGGGCCTCATTCGGCCACCTTTTCCGGCACGCGGTGCGGCGTCGGCGTGCCCGCGCCGAGCCATCCCTTCACCTTCTCCCGCATCCATTGGAAGGTGACGTAGAGCATCGGGATCATGAAGATGCCGAAGAGCGACGCCGCGAGCATGCCGCCGAAGACCGGCGTGCCGACCGCGCGGCGGGACAGCATCGCCGCCCCCGTCGCCGTGACCAGCGGCAGCAGGCCGAGGCAGAAGGCGATCGACGTCATCATCACCGCGCGGAACCGCAGCCGCGAGCCCTCGATCGCCGCGTCGCGGATCGACATTCCGCGCTCCCGCGCCTCCTTGGCGAATTCGATGATCAGGATGCCGTTCTTGGCCGCCAGCGCGATCAGCACCACCAGGCCGATCTGCGCGTAGACATCCAGGCTGAGCCCGGCGATCTGGATGGCGACGAAGGAGCCGAGGCCGCCCACCACCACCGACATCAGCACCGGGACCGGGATGGTCCAGCTTTCATACAGCGCGACCAGGAACAGGTAGGCGAAGAGCACCGCCAGCGCGACCACGTAGATGGTCTGCCCGGCCGCCAGCTTTTCCTGGTAGGCCGTGCCGGTCCATTCGAAGCTGTAGCCGGGCGGCAGCACGCGGCGGGAGAGGTCCTCCATCGACGCCAGCGCATCGCCCGAGGAAACGCCGGGCTTGGGCGAGCCGTTGACCAGCACCGCGCGGTAATTGTTGTAGCGGCTGATGGTCTGGGGGCCAACCACGGTGCGTATATCCGCCAGCGCCCGCAACGGCACCATGTCGCCGCGCTGGTTGCGGACGCGAATGCGCCAGATGTCCGACAGGTCGTCGCGATCCTGCGCCTCGGCCTGGATGTTGACCTGCCAGGTACGGCCGAACAGGTTCAGGTCGTTGACGTAGAAGCCGCCGAGCGAGGCCTGCAGCGCCGAGAAGATCGAGCTGATCGGCACGCCGAGCGCCTGCGCCTTGTCGCGATCTACATCCAGGTAGAGCGACGGCGTCGCCGCCGAGAAGGTGGAGAAGACCTGCTGCAGCCGCGGGTCCTGGTTGGCGGCGACGACCAGCCCCAGCATCGCGCTGCCGAGCTCCGCCGGGTCACGCCCTGCCAGATCCTGCAACTGGTATTCGAAGCCGCCGCCGGTGCCGAGGCCGATGATCGGCGGCAGGTTGAAGGCGACGACGGTCGCGGTTCGCACCCCGGCCCCGGCGCCGAAGACGCGGCGGATGGAGTTGAAGACCGAGTCGTTCGGGTCCTTGCGCTGATCGAAATTCTTCAGCCGCGCCACCATGAAGGCGGAGTTCGACTGCGCGCCCTGGTCGATCAGCGAGAAGCCGACGATCGACAGCACGTTCTCGACCGCCGGGATGCCCTTGAGGATGCCCTCCACCTGCTCCACCGCGGCGCGCGTGCGCGACAGCGACGCCGCCTGCGGCAGCTGGACCTGGACGAAGAAGGTCCCCTGGTCCTCCTGCGGCAGGAAGCCCTGCGGGGTCTTGCTGCCGATGGTGAAGATTGCGAAGGCGAGGCCGGCGGTGACCGCCAGCGACAGCACGGCAACGCGGACCAGCCGGCGGACGATGGCGGCGTAGCCGTCCCGCACCTTGTCGATGCCGCGCAGCACGTACTTGATTGGCCCACGCTTCGGCCCGGTATGGCGCAGGAACAGGACGCAGAGCGCCGGCGAAAGGGTCAGCGCGTTGATCGCCGAGATCACCATGGCGGCGCTGATGGTCACCGCGAACTGCCGGAACAGCACGCCCGACAGGCCGGGGATGAAGGCGATGGGGACGAAGACCGAGAGCAGCACCAGGGTGATGGCGATGATCGGCGCGGTGATCTCGCTCATCGCCTGTTTCACCGCACGTTTCGGCGTCCAGTCCGGGTGCTCCTCCATCACCCGCTCGACGTTCTCGACCACCACGATGGCATCGTCGACCACGATGCCGATGGCCAGCACCATGCCGAGCAACGAGATGGTGTTGGCGCTGTAGCCGATGGCCAGAAGGATGGCGAAGGAGCCGATGAGGCTGACCGGCACCGCGATGGTCGGGATCAGCGTGGCGCGGAGCGAGCCGAGGAACAGGTAGACGACGAGGACGACGAGGACGAAGGCCTCGAGCAGGGTCGTGATCACCTCGCGAATCGTGTCGACGACGAAGGTGGTGCTGTCGTAGAGCACCTGCGCGCGCAGCCCTTCGGGATAGCGGGTGGCCAGCTCATCCAGCGTCTTCCGCATCGCCGCGGCGACGGAGACCGCGTTGGCGCCGGGCGAAAGGTAGACGCCCATGGTCACCGCCGGCTGGCCGTTGAGGCGGGAGACGGTGTCCTGGCTCTGCGCGCCGAGCTCGACCCGCGCCACGTCACGGATCCGCAGCAGGGAGCCATCGGTGTTGGCGCGGATGACGATATTGCCGAATTGCTCCGGCGAGACCAGCCGGCCCAGGGTCTGGATGTTGATCTGGAATTGCTGGGTATCGGGGATCGGCTGGGCGCCGAGGCGGCCGACCGCGGCCTGCACGTTCTGGCTCTGGATCGCCGTCACCAGATCCTGCGGCGTCAGGTTCAGCGCGGTCAGCCGGTCGATCTCGAACCAGACGCGCATGGAGTAGTTCTGCGCGCCGAACAGGTTGACCTGGCCGACCCCGGGAACGCGCGCCATGCGGTCGATCATGTTGATGGTCGCGTAATTCGACAGGAACAGCGGGTTGTGTTCCGCGGCCGAGGAGGTGAGCGCGATGAATTGCAGCACCGCCGAGGATTGCTTGCGGACGACCAGGCCGGCGCGCTGCACTTCCTGCGGCAGGCGGGCGATGTTCGCCTGGATGCGGTTGTTGACGTTGACCGTGTTGATGTCCGGGCTGGAGCCGAGCGCGAAGCTGACGGAAAGCTGGTAGGTGCCGTCGTTGGCGCTGTTCGAGCGCATGTAGATCATGTTTTCAACGCCGTTGACGGCGCTCTCGATGATCTGCGCAACGGTCGCCTCGACCACCGCGGCGGAGGCGCCGGGATAGGTCGCCTGTACCGAAACCTGCGGCGGCACGATGTCGGGGAATTGCGCCACGGGAATCCGCAGCAGCGCCAGCGCCCCGGCCAGGGTGGTGACGATGGCGATGACGATCGCCAGACGGGGACGGTCGACGAAGACGCCGGACAGCATGGCTGCTCAGCCCGGCCGGCCGGCGGGTGCGGCCCCAGGTGGACCAACAGGCGGGCCGCCGGGCCGGCTGCCCGGGGGTGGCGCGCCCGCCGGCGCTG
>JBMOJU010000366.1:0-5045 GCA_049315625.1 Paracraurococcus sp. | reverse complement strand
CCAGCGGCAGCCCCAGACCATAGGCCGCGGCACCGATTACCACCCCGATCACGGCCGCGTTCGACAGCCCTTCGATCACCACCTGGACCGGATGGAAACGCCGGTTGGTCAGCGGGATCAGGAAGCCGGCGGAATGGTGCGTCTTGTGCACTTCCCACAGCGCGGCGCTGCGGTGCATGGCCACGTGAATCAGGAAGCCGACCAGATCCTGCGCCACCACCAGCACCAGCAGGATCACGCCCCAGCTCCAGGCGGGTGCCACACGGGCCTCGGGCGCGCCGAAGCCGCCGGACAGCAGCGCATGTACCCCGGTCGCAACCACGACATTGCCCAGCAGCAACGGGGCGATCGCGACGGGGTACAGCAGCTTGGCACTGATCGCGTAGGTCAGGTCGAGCCGGCAGGACGGGTGCCGGAGGATCGCCTCCGGCACGCAGAAGCGGAAAAATCCCCGCAGGCTGCGCGGTGCGCCGCCGGCCTGGGACAGGTAGGCGATGGCGGCGCCGGCCATGGCGAGCGCCCAGGTGAAGGCCACCAGCATGGGGCCAGCGGAAAGCAGATGACGAAGCGCGCTCTCAACCGATTCACGGAACAAGTGCGCCCATCCCCGCGAAACCAATCCTGGAAGGCCGTTGTCGACCGGCCGACACCCCCGATTGTAAGATCGTATACACATTCTTTGCCGGCGCCAAGTGACGCTGCCGCCTCGCCGCAGCAGCGCTGGCCGGTCGCCCCTCAGCGACCGGTGAAGACCGGCGGGCGCTTCTCGACGAAGGCGCGCAGCGCCTCCTTGTGGTCGTCGGTGTCGCGGCAGCGGGTCATCCCGAACGCCTCGACATCCAGCGCCTCGGCCAGCGTGCCTTGTTCGGCCACCTGCATGTTGCGCTTCATGTGGTGCCACGCCACGCGCGGCCCGGCGGCGAGCTGCTTCGCCAGCGCCATCGTCGTGGTCTCCAGCTCCGCATCGGCGACCAGCCGGTTCAGCAGGCCGAGCCGGTGCATCTCGGCGGCGTCGATCACCTCGGCGGTGAAGTACAGCTCGCGCGCCTTGGCCGGGCCGACCAGGCGGTTGAGGAACCAATGGCCGCCGAAATCCCCCGAGAAGCCCATGCGGGCGAAGGCGGTGCCCATCCGCGCGCTGGCGCCGCCGATGCGCATGTCGCAGGCCAACATCATCGACATCCCCGCGCCGGCGGCGACGCCGTTGACCATGGCGATGGTCGGCTTCGGCATCTCGTGCAGCAGGCGCGATGCCTCCATGCGGGAGCGCAGCGACATCTGCGCCTCCTCGCGCGTGCCGGCCAGGATGGGCTTCTCGCCGGTCGCGCGGGCCTTCATGTCGCCGCCCGCCGAGAAGCCGCGCCCGGCGCCGGTCAGCACGACGCAGCCGACCGCCATGTCGCTGGAGATCCGCGTCAGCGCCGCCAGCAGCTCATCCACCAGCGTGCCGCCGAGCGCGTTCAGGCTGTCGGGGCGGTTCATGGTGAGGGTGGCGACGCCATCCGCCTCGGTGACGAGAAGATCGGCCATTGGGTTTCCTCCTGATTGCGTGGTCTGGCGCAGCCTATACCGCCGGCGCAGAATGGGACGCTACCCGTCGCGCAAGGGCAATGACGCGACCGGGAGGAGGAGAGAGCGACCCATGAAGGCAGCGGTCCTGCACGCGGCGAACGAGCCCCTGACCATCGAGGAGGTCACCCTGCAGAAGCCGAAGGCGCGGGAGGTGCTGGTGCGCACCGCCTTTGCCGGCCTCTGCCACAGCGACCTGCATTTCATCGAAGGGCTCTACCCCCACCCGATGCCGACCGTGCCGGGGCATGAGGTCGCCGGCGTGGTCGAGGCCGTCGGCGCCGACGTCACCTACCTCTCGCCGGGCGACCATGTGATCGGCTGCCTGTCGGTCTTCTGCGGCGCCTGCCAGCAATGCACCGGCGGCCGCACCGTGCTGTGCGAGAACACCGAGGTGAAGATGGTGCCGGGCCAGTCCCGCCGCCTGTCCTGGAAGGGCGGGGAGGTGATGCACCAATTCCTCAACCTGTCCGCCTTCGCCGAGCAGATGGTGGTGCATGAGAACGCGCTGGTGAAGATCGATCGCGACATCCCGCTGGACCGGGCGACGCTGGTCGGCTGCGGCGTCATC
Source organism: Paracraurococcus sp. (assembly GCA_049315625.1). Lineage (GTDB taxonomy): Bacteria > Pseudomonadota > Alphaproteobacteria > Acetobacterales > Acetobacteraceae > Paracraurococcus. Next base: position 2,905 of record JBMOJU010000366.1, on the reverse strand, counting down.
ACCGGGGTCGGTGCCGTGATCAACACCGCCCGCGTGCCGGCGGGATCGACCGTCGCGGTCATCGGCTGCGGCGGTGTCGGGCTGTCCGCGGTGAACGGCGCGGCGCTGGCCGGCGCGTCGCGCATCATCGCGCTGGACACCCTGCCGGAGAAGCTGGAGCTGGCGAAGATCATGGGCGCCACCGACACCGTCCTCGTCGGCAATGACGATCCGGTGCAGGCGGTGAAGGAGCTGACGAACGGCGGCGTCGAATACAGCTTCGAGGCGCTGGGCCTGAAGAAGACCGCCGAGCAGGCCTTCGCCATGCTGCGGCCGGGCGGCACGGCGACCATCGTCGGCATGGTGCCCTTCGGCCAGAAGATCGAGCTGCACGGCTTCGACTTCCTGCGCGAGCGGAAGATCCAGGGATCCTCCATGGGGTCGAACCACTTCCGGACCGACATGCCGCGGCTGCTGACCATGTGGCAGCAGGGGCGGCTGAAGCTGGACCACCTGATCAGCAGCACGCTGAAGCTGGAGGAGATCAACGACGGCTTCGCCCGGCTGAAGGGCGGGCATGTGGTGCGGCAGCTGATCGCGTTCTGAGTCCGGTACCCCGACCCCGGCCCTCCCCAGCACAACGGGGGAGGGAGCAGCAATCCTGCCCCGCTGGCGGGGGAGGGTCAGGGTGGGGGTGGACCCGCGGTGGCCAGTGGCCAAGCCACCGCCGCCCTTACCCCCGCTGCCCCAGCCGGTCGAACTCCGCCGCCACCATCCCCGCCGCCGCCACCGTGCGCGGCAGCCGCGGCATGGCGCCGAGCCTGGCCAGCACCTCCCGCGGCCCCGCCGGGAAAGCCGGGCCGGTCAGCGCCGCCTCCGCCCCGGCCGGATTGCCGGCGCGCAGCGCGGCGCCGGCGCGGCGCATCGCCTCGATCACCGCCTGCGGGTCCGCCGTGGCCGGGATGCCAAGAAACTCCCGCATCTCCGCCCGCCCGCGCTGCAGCGTCTGCAGCACCGCCGGGTTGACCACCGGCGCATAGCGTGGATCGGTTGCCAATTCGCTGGCAAGGAACTCCTGCTGCTCCACCGCGACCGTGGCGTTCGCCGGATTGCCCGCCCAGCGGGCGGGGTCGCCAAAATTGCGCGGGGCGCGCAACGCGGCGCCGCGCACCGGGTCGCCGATGCCCCAGAGGTAGGGCGCGTTCGGATCCGTCTCGCAGCCGGCCAGCCCCAGGCCGCCGAGGAGCATCAGGGCCCCACGTCTCGTCCGCATCCGCGCCTCCGTTCCTCCCGCCAAGGCATATTCACGAAGCACGGAGTCAGCAAGCCGGAGGACGGCGACGCGGGAGCGCGCGGGGCGGGCCCGCGTTGCGCCCCGACCGAAACGCAACGGAAGGCGACCATGCGCGGCATCCTCCTCTGGCTCCTTGGCATTCCCATCCCGATCCTGATCCTGCTGTACCTGTTCAAGGTCATTTGAGCCGGCGGCGCGGGGTGCCTCGCGCACCCCGCGGCCGGACATGAAAAAGGGGCGCCTCGCGGCGCCCCTTTCCCGATCCGCCAGGGGCTATCCCGCGCCTCAGCGCAGGACGATCTCGACGCGGCGGTTCTGCGGCTCACGGACGCCGTCGGCGGTCGGCACCAGCGGCCGGCTCTCGCCAAAGGCGCTGATGGCGATCTCGTTCCGGGCGATGCCGCGGGCGACCAGCTCGGCCGCCACCGCATCGGCGCGGCGCTGCGACAGGCGCTGGTTGTAGGCCGGTGTGCCGGAGCGATCGGCGTGGCCTGCCACCTCGATGCGGGTCGCCTGCACCCGGCCGGCGTTCGACGCCGCCTCGGCGATGATCTCCCGCGCCCGCGCGGTCAGGTCGGCGCGATCCCAGTCGAAGAACACCAGGTAGGTGCGCGCCGGCGCAGGGGCCACGGCGGCCGGGGCGGCGACGGCCGGCGGCGGCGGCGGCGGCTGGAACAGCGCGTAGCGCAGGCCGAGCATGACCGAGTGGTTGTAGTTGTCGGACTGCACCTTGCCCGCCGCCCCGATCGCGTTGGTGTTCGGGTTGCGGAAGGTGGTGAACAGCTCCGGCTGCAGCGTGCCCATGAAGCGGTATTCGGCGGTCAGCGTCAGGCCGGTCACGCCCAGCCAGGTCAGTGGCGTGCCGACGCCGACGATGCCCTGGTAGGCGAACTGGGCGTCGGTGTCGTTGGCGAAGATCACCGGGTTGCCGCGGCCGGCGGCATTGCTCTGGCCGCGGATGTTGCGCCACTCGGTCCAGGCATAGCCTGCGCCGACGCCGACATAGGGCTGGAAGATGCTCTGGCCCAGGCCGAAATTGGCGAAGTCGAAGTCATACAGGACGTTCGCCATCACGCCGTAGGTGCGCTGGAAGCCGCCGGTGCGGCCGATCGGGGCGAGGTTGAAGCCGCGGATGCTGTCGATCTCGTTCTCGCGGAAGTTACCCTCGACCTCGGCGCGGAAGCCGTTGCCGAAGCCCCAGCCGATGCTGCCGACGCCGGCATAGCCGGGCTTGAAATTCGCCTTGGCGACGTTGTCGATGGTGGTGTTGCTGCCAAGGCCGAAATTCCCCGGCGTGCTGCTGCCGCTGAGGTCGAATTTGGAGGGGTTGTTGATCCAGTTGGCACCGGCGCCAAGGCCGATATAGAGGCCCGTCACCGGCTGGGCGCTGGCCGCCACCGGGGCTGCCAGGATGGTCGCTGCCAGCAGCGCCCTTTTGAAACTCATCGTCGCGTCTCCGTCATCGCGGCGCGGGTCGCGGGAACCGGGGGGTCGGTTCGCCGGCGTCACGCGCTCATTCGCCTAAAGAAATCCGGGGCCGCTGGTTCACTGGGTCCCGGCGCATGCCGCGGCACTGTTGCAGCGGCGCCACAGTCCGCCGGGGCGGGGTGGCGGCCGGCCCGAACGTGCCGT
>JBMOJU010000365.1:0-5077 GCA_049315625.1 Paracraurococcus sp. | reverse complement strand
AACCCGCGTCGCCGCCGTGAAAGGGCGGTGTCCTAGGCCTCTAGACGATGGGGACCACGCGGTGCGGATTAGGGGCCGAAGCCGCCGTGGTCAATAGCCCGGCGCCACGATCGCCGCATCGACGACATGCAGGCAGGCGCTCACCTCGTCGTTCCAGCGCTCCGCCCGCAACTGGCCACACAGATGCATCGGCACGCCGCTGCGCGCCAGCAGCGCCTCGGCCAGCGGGCCTTCCTTGGCGCGGAAGCAGATCGCCTTGAGCCGGCCACCCGATTCGCCCTCGATGAAGGCGCGGATGGTGTTGCCTTCCTTGCCGACGCGATCGGCCCGCACCACGCGGGCGCGCGGCAGCGCGAAGATCGGTTCCTCGTTGCCCGCGCCGAAGGGCGCCAGGCGCTCCACCTGCTGCGCCAGGGCGCTGGTCGCGGCGGGGACCATCACGGTCCCCTCCACCACCAGATCGGCGGCGCCGGGCAGCTCAGCGGCGCGCGCGAGGCGTTCGTCGAGGAAGGCATGCAGCTCGGCCTGGCGGCCGAGGCGGAAGCTGAAGCCGGCGGCCATCGCGTGCCCGCCGCCGGTCTCCAGCAGCCCCGCCTGCCGCGCCGCGATCACCGCGGCGCCGAGATCGAGGCCCGGCACGGAGCGGCCGGAGCCCTTGGCCAGCCCATCCGCCACCCCGGCCACGCAGGCGGGGCGGTTGAATTTCTCCTTCACCCTGCCGGCGACGATGCCGACCACGCCGGGATGCCACCCCTCCCCGCTCACCAGCAGCACCGGGTGCCAGGCCTGGTATTGCGCCTCGGCCTCGGCGAAGGCGGCGCCCAGCACCTCGGCCTCCACCTCCTGCCGGCGGCGGTTCACCGCATCCAGCCGCTCGGCCATGGCGCGGGCCTCGACCGGGTCGTCGCAGAGCAGCAGCCGCAGGCCAAGATCGGGCTCGTCGATCCGACCCGCGGCGTTGATCCGCGGCCCCAGCACGAAGCCCAGCGAATGCGCGGTCGGCACATCACGCACCAGCCCGACATCGAGCAGCGCGGCAACCCCGGCATGGCCACGCCGCGCCATCACCTTCAGCCCCTGGGCCACCAGCGCGCGGTTCACGCCGGTCAGCGGCATGACGTCGCAGACGGTGGCCAGGGCGACGAGATCCAGCAGCTCCATCAGCGGTGGCTCCGGCCGGCGCTGGAACACCCCTTCGCGCCGCAGCACGCGGTGCAGCGCGACGCAGGCCATGAAGGTGACGGCGGCGGCGCATAAATGCCGCAGGCCGGAGTTGCAGTCGATGCGGTTGGGGTTCACCGCGGCGGCCACCAGCGGCACGCCGCCTTCCGCCTTGTGGTGGTCGAGGACGATGACGTCGGCCTGGCCGCGCGCCGCCTCCAGCGCCTCATGCGCGGCGATGCCGCAATCGACGCAGACGATCAGCGTGGCGCCCCGCTCGCACAAGGTGCGGATCGCCGCGGCATTCGGGCCGTAGCCTTCCAGCAGCCGGTGCGGCACGTAGTGGCTGACGGTGCAGCCGAGCTGGCGCAACGCCCGCACCATCAGCGCCGCCGAACAGGCGCCGTCGACGTCGTAGTCGCCGAAGACGGCGACGGTCTCGCCTTCCCGCACCGCGCTGGCCAGCCGCGCCGCGGCGACATCCATGTCGCGCAGCACCGAAGGGTCCGGCAGCAGCACGCGCAGCGTGGGTTCGAGGAAATCGGTGACGGCGTCGAGCCCGATGCCCCGCGCCGCCAGCAGCCGCGCGACCAGTTCCGGCAGCTCGGCGCGCTGCGCGATCGCCATGGCGATCCGCGCATCGGCCTCCCGCCGCACCCAGCGCCGGCCGGTGATGCTGCGGCCGATACCCAGCACGGCCTCCGGCGGCGGGCCGGCCTCCATCAGCCGCGTTCCGCCAACGGCCCGATCAGCCGATCATGGCCGCCGGTTTGCGGGCGAAGTTGTGCAGCCCTTCGACGTAGCGGACGGTGCCCGACTTGCTGCGCATGACGATGGAATGCGTCACCGCGCCGCCCGGGGTGCGGCGCACGCCGCGCAGCATGGCGCCGGTGGTCACGCCGGTCGCGGCGAACATGACGTTGCCACGGGCCATCTCGTCGACCCGGTAGATCTTGTTCGGCTCGCTGACGCCCATCTCGCGGGCGCGCCTCACCTGGTCCTCGTCCTCGAACATCAGCCGGCCGAACATCTGCCCGCCGATGCAGCGCAGCGCCGCCGCCGCCAGCACGCCTTCCGGCGCGCCGCCCGAGCCCATGTAGATGTCGATCCCGGCCTCAGGCTGCGACACCGCGATCACGCCGGAGACGTCGCCGTCGCCCAGCAGCGTGATGCGCGCGCCGACGGCGCGGCAGGCGCGGATGATCTCGTTGTGGCGGTCGCGGTCCAGCGTGCAGACCATCAGGTCGCCGATATCGCATTTCTTGGCCTTGGCCAATTCGCGCAGGTTCTCCTCCGGCTTGGCGTCCAGATGGATGATGCCCTCGGGCAGGCCCGGGCCGACGGCGATCTTGTCCATGTAGATGTCGGGGGCATGCAGGAAGCCGCCGCGCTCGGCCAGGGCCACGGTGGCGATGGCGTTCGGGCCGCCCTTGGCGGTGATCGAGGTGCCCTCCAGCGGATCGACGGCGATGTCCACTTCCGGCCCGCCCAGGCCGATCTGCTCGCCGATATAGAGCATCGGCGCCTCGTCCATCTCGCCCTCGCCGATCACCACGGTGCCGCTGATGGCCACCGTGTCGAAGGCCTTGCGCATGGCGTCCACGGCGGCGCCGTCGGCGCTGTTCTTGTCGCCGCGGCCGATCCACTTGGCGGAGGCCAGGGCCGCGGCCTCGGTCACCCGGACCAGTTCGAGCGCCAGGTTGCGGTCGACCAGCAGCGTCGACGCATCATACTCCGCCATGTGAGCCTCCGTGTTCTTGTGCGGCAGCCTATACGTACGCGACGCGCGCCGGAAGCGGCCCGGCGTTCAGAGCGGCTCGATCCGGATCAGCGCCGGCTTCTCCAGCACCGAGTCCAGCGCCGCGATCCGCGCCAGGGCGGCGCGCATCGCCGCTTCCTCGCAGTCATGCGTGGTCAGCACCACCGGCACCACCTCGCCCGGGGCACGGCCGCGCTGCAGCATCGCCTCCATGCTGATGGCGTGGTCGCGCAGGATGCCGGTGACGTCGGCGATCACCCCCGGCCGGTCCAGCACCATCAGCCGCAGGTAGTAGGCGCCGACATGGCGTTCCATCGGCAACGCCGGCGCCGCATCCAGCGCCCCGGCGGCGGCGCCCCAGACCGGCGTCACCCGGCCGCGCGCCAGGTCGATCAGGTCGGCGGCCACCGCGCTGGCGGTCGGCCCGGCGCCCGCGCCGCGGCCTTCCAGCATCACCCGGCCGACGAAGTCGCCCTCCGCCACCACGGCGTTGAACACGCCATCCACCCGCGCGATCGGCGCCGCCATCGGCACCATGCAGGGATGCACCCGGGCGGAGATGCCCGCCGCGGTGCGCTCCGCCAGGCCCAGCAGCTTGATCCGGTAGCCGAGCTCGCCGGCCAGCGCGATGTCGAGCGCGCTGACCTCACGGATGCCCTCCACATGCACGGCGGCGAAATCGACCGGCCGGCCGAAGGCGAGCGCAGCCAGGATCGCCAACTTGTGCGCCGCATCGATGCCGTCGATGTCGAAGGCCGGGTCGGCCTCCGCGTACCCGAGCGCCTGGGCGGCGGCCAGCACCTCGGCGAATTCGCGCTTCTCCTCCCGCATCACGGTCAGGATGTAATTGCAGGTGCCGTTCAGGATGCCGGCGACGCGGGTGATGCGGTTGGCCGCCAGGCCTTCCCGCAGCGCCTTGATCGCCGGGATGCCGCCGGCCACCGCGGCCTCGAAGGCCAGCGGTACGCCGCGCGCCTCGGCCAGTTCCGCGATCGCCGCGCCATGCACCGCCAGCAGCGCCTTGTTGGCGGTGACCACCGGCTTGCCGGCGCGGATCGCCGCCTCGACCAGGTCGCGGGCCGGGCCCTCGCTGCCGCCGATGAGTTCGACCACCACGTCGGTGCCGGGATCGGTCGCCAGCGCCACCGGGTCGTCGTACCAGCGCAGCGTCGAAAGCGGCACGCCGCGGTCGCGGTTGCGGTCGCGGGCGGAAACGGCACCGACGGTGATCGGCCGCCCGGCCCGGGCGGCGATGATGTCGGCGTTGTCCGTCAGCAGCTTGAGGACGCCGGCGCCGACGGTGCCGAGGCCCGCGACGGCGATGCAGAGTGGCTTGCTCATGCCGGCACGACCTCCTTCTCCGGCTCCACCGGGCCGAGATTGTCGCCGGCGAGGAAGCCGCGGATGCCGCGCAGCGCCTGGCGGATCCGGTGGTTGTTCTCGACCAGGGCGATGCGGACATGGCCGTCGCCATGCTCGCCGAAGCCGAGGCCCGGGGCGACCGCGACCTTGGCGCGGGCCAGCAGCAGCTTGCTGAACTCGACGCTGCCGAGGTGGCGGAACTTCTCCGGGATCGGCGCCCAGATGAACATCGAGCCGTCCGGCGCCGGCACGTCCCAGCCAGCGGCGTGCAACCCCTTCACCAGCAGGTCACGGCGTTCGCGGTACAGCACCCGCATCTCGGCGACGCTGTCCTGCGGCCCGTTCAGCGCCGCCGCGGCGGCGATCTGGATCGGCGCGAAGGCGCCGTAGTCGAGATAGGATTTCACCCGCGTCAGCGCGCCGATCAGGCGTTCATTGCCGGCGGCGAAGCCCATCCGCCAGCCCGGCATGTTGTAGGTCTTCGACAGCGAGGTGAACTCGACGGTGACGTCCTTGGCGCCCTCGACCTGCAGCACGGAAGGCGGCGGCACGTCGCCGAAATACAGCTCGGCATAGGCGAGGTCGGAGAGGATCCACAGCTCGTGCCGGCGGCAGAGCGCGACCAGGTCGCGGTAGAACTCGATCGAGGCGAGATGGGCGGTCGGGTTCGAGGGGAAGTTGACGATCACCGCAGTCGGCTTCGGCACCGAATGCCGCACCGCCCGGTCGATCGCCGCCAGCATCTCGTCATCCGGCGTGCAGGGCAGGCTGCGGACGCTGGCGCCGGCGATGATG
>JBMOJU010000364.1:0-5090 GCA_049315625.1 Paracraurococcus sp. | reverse complement strand
TGTAGAAGACCGCGAGGCCCGGCACGCCGAGCAGAGTCGTCGCCTGCACGCTGATGCCGCCCGGGGTGAGCCCGCCGGCGAATTGCAGCTTGTCGACGCCGGGGGTGAAGCCGTCGATCCAGTCCTGCCCGTCGCCGGGGGAGAAGACGAAGGTATCGGCGCCGCCGCCTGCCACCACGAAATCATCGCCGCGCCCGGCGATGACGAGGTCACCGCCGGCACCGGCCGACAGCCCATCACGCACCGGCGTCCCGAGGACAACCGCCATCCCAAACTCCCCCCTGATCAGGCCGCGGCACCGCCGCTCAGGCTGGGAAACGCGTCAGGGACGGTTTCGATCCATTGGGGTGGGAAAATCAGGCCTCGTCGTCATCCATGTCGACCGGCTGCGGCAGGCCCTGCTGGCTGATCAGGATCATCGTCGTGCCGGCGAACATGGCGGCAAGGGTGAGGATCTCCGCCAGGTAGTAGCCCTTGGTGGTGCTGCGGCCATAGGCGGCGATCGCGGTGACGGCGAAGCCGATCGCGGTCCAGAGCCAAAGATTGCGGGTGACATGGCCGGTCATGGCATTGAGCATCGTTCGCCTCCTCCTCGGGTGGAGCAGGGGCAGTACGCATGGCCGGGCCACACGGGCCCGACCGATGCTCTGCGCCACCATGGACCCAAAAAGGGCCCGGCGTGCATGACAATCATCCCATGTGGGGAACCTCAGGCGGCGAAGCTGAACCGGCTGCCGGTGGTGCAGAGCACCAGCGCCTGCGGCATCTCCCGCTTCGCGGCTTCCAGGAAGTTCGGCCCGCTGCAATGCATCGGGAAGACGTGGTCGATATCCAGCGTCTTCAGCTCGGCCATGATGCGGTCCAGGTAGTCCTGCGGCGCCGGCGCCAGGTGGAAGCCGCCGACCAGGGCGTGGATCTTCTCCACCCCCGTCACCTCCCGCGCCCGGCGGATGGTGTTGAGGATGCCGGCATGGCCGCAGGAGGTGACGACCACCAGGCCGCGGCCCTTCAGGTTGTAGCAGGTGGCGTGTTCGTGCAGGTGCTGGTCGGGCACCGGGTTGCCGGCCAGTTCCGCCGGGGTGAAGTGGTGCGCGGCGTATTTGCTGACATCGCAACCGGCGCCGTCCTGCTGGCCGAAGACGACCGAGGTGTTGGGCAGCACGCGTTCCTGGCTGACCCGCGGGATGATGCCGGTGGTGAAGGCGTGGCCCTCGATCACCAGCGGGTCCTCGCTCAGCACCGGGGTGACGCGCGCGGCGGCGAGCATGGCACGATCCAGCCGGCCGAAGCTGGCGAAGGCGCCGTTGCCGGCCGGCGAGACGCGCTGGCAGAAGGCGTCCTCGCCGCCGAGATGCAGGCGCAGATCGGCCTTCATCCGCCCGCGGTGCTTCTGGAGGAATTCTTCCAGGCCGCCGAAATGATCGAGATGGCCATGGCTGGCGACCAGAACGTCGAGCGCGGCGGGGTCGAGGCCGAGCAGGTCGAGGTTGTTGTTCAGCGTCTCCCCGGTCCAGCCGAAATCGAGCAGGATGCGCTTCGTCTCGGCGCCCCGGGTCGAGACCATCCAGAGCGAGAGGCCCCATTCGCTGCGCAGCACGCGGCGTTCCTTCGCGCCGGCCTGGCCGCGCACGCGCTCCACCCGCACACCAGGGACCTGGGCGCCGCTGATGAAGATATCGTGGTTGCCGTCGGTGACGACCTGGATGGAGAGGCTGTCGACCTCCGGCACCGTGATGCGCGGGGTGGTGGCGCCGGCGGGAAAGCCGGTGCAGGCGAAGGCGGCGGCGGCGGTGGCGCCTTGCAGCAGGCGGCGGCGTGAGGGCATGGGCTCGGTCCTCCTTCGGACCGAGTATGCCGGCGCCTAGGGGGTGGCGAAAGCCGGGGCAAAGGGTTGCGCTTCGAGGAACCCGGCCGCCGCGCGCAACACCAGGCGATCCGCCAGCCGCGGCCCCGCCAGTTGCAGGCCGACCGGCAGCCCCGCCGCCGTCAACCCGCACGGGACCGAGGCGGCCGGGCCGTGCGACAGGTTGAAGGGGTAGGAGAATTCCGCCCAGACCAGCCAGTCCCAGGCATGCGGCGGCCAGTGCGGCGGGCGTTGCAACCCGACGGGGAAGGCGGCGACGGAGGCACTGGGCGTCGCCAGCAGGTCGAACCCGGCCGCGGCGAACCAGGCGTTGACCGCCGCGGCATAGGCGAAGCGGCGGCCCTGCGCGGCATGGCCGCGCATGAAGTCGAAGTCGCGGAATTCCTCGGCGCAGGCCAGCATGCCGGGGTCGAGCGCCGCGGCCTCGGCCGCATCCTTCGGGACGTAGGGGCGGTAGGCGGCGCCCCAGATCTCACGCTCCAGCGCCGGGCCGTCCGGCCCCCAGGGGGGCGTCACCTGCTCGACGGTGGCGCCGGCGGCTTCCAGCGTGCGGATCGCGGCGGCGACCAGCGCGGCGACCTCCGGGTCCACGCGGGCATGGCCGAGATCGGGGCTGTAGGCGATGCGCAGGCCCTGCACGCCGCCCGGCGGGACGTCGGTGCCGAAGGTCTCGCCCAGCGTGGTGTGGTCCAGCGGGTGCGGCCCGGCCATCACGCCGAACATCAGCGCCGCATCGGCGACGCTGCGGGTAATGGGCCCGGCATGCGACAGCGCGCCGTTGTTCGGGTGCGGCGCATAGGGCACCCGGCCATAGGTCGGCTTGAAGCCGACCGCGCCGCAGAAATGCGCCGGCAGGCGGATGGAGCCCGCGCCATCGGTGCCGAGATGCAGCGGCCCGCAGCCCGCGCCGCACAGCGCGGCGGCGCCCGAGGAGGAACCGCCCGAGGTCATGCCGTGTGCCCAGGGGTTGTGCGTCGCCCCGGTCAGCGGGTTGTGGCTGACCGCGGTCCAGCCCTGCTCGGTCGTCGTGGTCTTGCCGAGGATGATGGCGCCGGCCGCGCGCAGCCGGGCGACCAGCGGCGCATCGGCCGCGGCGGGCGTGGGGTCCGACAGGCGCGACCCGCGCCGCGTCGGCAGGCCGGCCACCGCCTGCATGTCCTTGATGGTGGCGGGCACGCCATGCAGCGGGCCGAGCGGGTCGCCGCGCATCACCGCGGCTTCCGCCGCCCGCGCGGCGTCGCGGGCGCGCCCGGCATCCAGCGCGACGAAGGCGTTCAGTTTCGGCTCGCGGGCGGCGATGCGCGCCAGCACCGCCTCCGTGATCTCGACCGGCGAGGCGCGCTTGTCGCGCACCATCGCCGCCATCTCCACCGCCGAAGCGGTCGCCAGGTCGTCAGTCGGTCGGGTCGCCATAGAGCTTATGGTGGCCTTCCAGCATGATCTCGTCCAGCCGCCGGCCATCGCGGAAGCCGGCGAGGCCGGGCGGATAGGCGACGCCCTGCGGCATGCGCGGGCAGGGCTCGGCGGCGCCGATCACCTGCGTCACGGGGAAGCGCACGGCGTAGATCGGCAGGGCGTAGTCTTCTTCCTCATCGCCGATGCCCTTGCTGCGGATCTTGCCCGAGGCGCTCTCGATCTCCATCCCGATCACCATGGTGGCCTTCAGCTCCTGCGTGGTGCTGGGGCGGAGCTCGGCGTTCCGGCCGGGGTAGAAGCGGTCGATCATGGCGTCGAGCGAGCGCGACTTCTCCTCCAGGTCCTCCACGATGTGGGCGGTGCCGAAGCACATCGCCGAACGGTAGTCGACCGAGTGGTTGAAGCCGCAGCGGGCGAGCACGAGGCTGTCGAGATGCGTCACCGTCAGGCAGACCGGCAGGCCCGGCTTCTGCGTCCGCAGCATCCGGCTGGCGGAGGACCCGTGCCAGTACAGGTGCGTGCCCTCGCGCCAGAAGGCAGTCGGCGTGCAGTAGGGCAGGCCGGCGATGACATAGGCGATGTGGCACATCATGGCGGCATCGAGGATGGCGTGGACCGAGGCGTGGTCGTAGCGGCCGCGTTCGTGCAGGCGGCGGACCTTGTTGCGCTCGGTGACGGGGTAGGCAGCGGCCTCGGACATGCTCGGTACTCGCGGCGGGTTGGACAGGCTCGCATTACAGCCGCATGATTGGACGGGCGCGAGGGCCAATCAGGGCCGATCGTACTGGTCCATTCCACCCATGACCGACGCTGCCGATCTGCTGCTGCCGGCGCCCGACCGCGCCAGCCCGGTGCCGGTAATGCGGCAGGTATACCTGGCGCTGCGCGGCGCCATCCTGGCCGGCGCGCTGCCGCCCGGCGCGCGGCTGCCGGCGACGCGGGCGCTGGCGGCGCAGCTCGGCCTGGCGCGCAACACCGTGGTCGCGGCCTATGACCAGCTGCTGGCGGAGGGCTTCGTCGAGGGGCGGGTCGGCGCCGGCAGCTTCGTCTCCCGCGACCTGCCAGAGGGGTTGGAGGCGCCGCCGCCGGCGCCCGCGCTGCCCGCGTCCGCGACGCCTTCCGGCGGGCCGGCGATCGGCGAGGTGTCCACCCTGCCCTTCAACACCGGGCGCACCAGCTGGGACGACCGATCGCAGCAGGTCTGGCGCGCGCTGACCCTGCGGCGCCTCGCCCGGCCCGACCCGGCGATGTTCGGCTATGGCGACCCGCGCGGCGCGCGCGGCCTGCGGGAGGCGATCGCCACCTACCTCCGCAGCGCCCGCGCGGTGCGCTGCGACCCCGACCAGGTGGTGGTGACGGCGGGCGCCCAGCAGGCGATCGACCTGGTGCTGCGGGTGGTGCTGGCGGCCGGCGACGCCGCCTGGGTGGAGGATCCCTGCTACCCGGCGCTGCGCGGCGCGCTGGACGCGGCCCGCGCCCGCATCATCCCAGTCCCGGTCGACGCGCAGGGGATGCAGGTGGCCGCCGGCATCGCCGCGGCGCCGGCGGCGCGGCTGGCCTATGTCACCCCGTCCTCGCAGTACCCGATGGGCGTGGTGCTTTCGATGGCGCGGCGGCTGGAGCTGCTGGCCTGGGCGCGGCGCGCAGGCGCCTGGGTGCTGGAGGACGACTACGACAGCGAGTTCCGCTACGCCGGGCGGCCCTTGGCCTCCCTGCAGGGGATCGATGAGGCGGGGCGGGTGATCTATGTCGGCACCTTCAGCAAGGTGCTGTTTCCCGGCCTGCGGCTCGGCTACGCGGTGCTGCCGCC
>JBMOJU010000047.1:0-22267 GCA_049315625.1 Paracraurococcus sp. | reverse complement strand
GCGCCGGCCTGTCACGCCGGAGGTCGCGGGTTCGAGCCCCGTCACTCGCGCCACGCGACGCTGTACGCCACGGCGCCGCCCTGCAAGGGGCGGCGCCGTTGTCGTATTCCGGCCCATTTTCGGTTCGGGAAAAATCACCCTTCCGGGCTTGCGAAAGGCCGCCATCCCTCTATGCGGAATGCGCGGAGCGTGGCTAATGTCCGCCCGCGCTGCGCTGCGGCATCGGCCGTGGTACGGTCCGCTGCGGTCCCGCCATGGGGGGCCGTGGCGCCACGAAGGGCGGAGCAACGATGACCCAGCCGCTGCTGGCCGAGTATTTCCCGATCCTCGTCTTCCTGGTGATCGCCGGGGGCATTGCGGCGGCCATGGTGGGCGGCAGCCTGCTGCTGGCACGGCAGAAGCCGAACCCGGAGAAGCTGTCCGCGTATGAGTGCGGGTTCGAGCCCTTCGACGACACCCGTCGGCGGTTCGACGTGCGCTTCTACCTCGTCGCCATCCTGTTCATCATCTTCGACCTGGAGGTCGCCTTCCTGTTCCCCTGGGCCGTCGCGCTCGGCGATATCGGCTGGTTCGGCTTCCTCTCGATGATCGCCTTCCTTGGCGTTCTGACGGTCGGCTTCATCTACGAGTGGCGCAAGGGCGCCCTGGACTGGGAGTGACGGTCCGCCGCCGCCCCGACCGGAGACGAATATGAGCGGAAACACTGAGACGGTAGCCTGGAACCGCGAGCACCTGGCGCCGGGCGCGGCGCAGGATGCGGTGGTGAAGGGCATCACCGGCGAGATCGAGGAAAAGGGCTTCGTCGTCGCCAACCTCGACAAGGTGGTGAACTGGGCGCGCACCGGCAGCCTCTGGCCGATGACCTTCGGCTTGGCCTGCTGCGCCGTGCCGATGATCCACGCCTATATGGCGCGCTACGACCTTGACCGCTTCGGCATCATCCCGCGCGGCTCGCCGCGGCAATCGGACGTGATGATCGTGGCCGGCACGCTGACCAACAAGATGGCCCCGGCGCTGCGCAAGGTCTACGACCAGATGTCGGAGCCGCGCTGGGTGATCAGCATGGGCAGCTGCGCCAATGGCGGCGGCTACTACCACTACTCCTACAGCGTGGTGCGCGGCTGCGACCGCATCGTGCCGGTGGATGTCTACGTGCCTGGCTGCCCGCCGACGGCGGAAGGCCTCGTCTACGGCATCCTGCAGCTGCAGAAGAAGATCCGGCGGACGGGGACCATCCTGCGTGGCTGACACGATCGACACGGGCGCCGCCCTGGCGGCGCTGGGCGAAGCCATCCGCGCGGCGCTGCCGCTGGCGGTCGAGCAGGTGCAGGTCGAGCGCGGCGCCGAACTGGTGCTGCGCATCCGCCGCGACGCCCTGCCGGAGGCGATGCTGCTGCTGCGCGACGGCCCTGGCTTCGCCTTCGAGCAGCTGATGGACCTCTGCGGCACCGACTGGCCGGAGCGGCCGCACCGCTTCGACGTGGTCTACAACCTGCTCAGCCTGTCGCTGAACCAGCGGGTCCGCGTGGTGGTGGCGACCGATGCGGCGACGCCGGTGCCGAGCATCGCCGGCATCTGGCCGGTGGCCACCTGGTACGAGCGTGAGGCCTGGGACATGTACGGCATCGTCTTCGCCGGGCTGACCGACCTGCGCCGGCTGCTGACCGATTACGGCTTCGAGGGCCACCCGCTGCGCAAGGACTTCCCGCTGACCGGCTATGTCGAGGTCCGCTACGACGAGGCGCGCAAGGCGGTGGTCTACGAGCCGGTGAAGCTGACCCAGGATTTCCGCAGCTTCGACTTCCTCAGCCCGTGGGAGGGCACGACCACGCTCCCGGGCGATGAGAAGGTCCATCTCAACCGCATCGAGGGGCCACCGGCATGAGCCTCACCGAGACGCCTGTCGAGCCGGTGTCGCGCACCATCGAGGTCGACAGCCACACCATCAATTTCGGCCCGCAGCACCCGGCGGCGCATGGCGTGCTGCGCCTCATCCTCGAGATGAAGGGCGAGATGGTGGAGCGCGCCGATCCGCATATCGGCCTGCTGCACCGCGGCACCGAGAAGCTGATCGAATACAAGACCTATCTCCAGGCGCTGCCCTACATGGACCGGCTGGATTACGTCTCGCCTATGTGTATGGAGCACAGCTTCGCGCTGGCGGTCGAACGGCTGCTGCGGATCGAGGATCAGGTGCCGGAGCGCGCGCGGGTGATCCGCACGATGTTCGCCGAGCTGACGCGCATCCTGAACCACCTGCTGAATGTGACGACCTACGCGCTCGACTGCGGCGCCATCACGCCGGCGCTCTGGGGCTTCGAGCAGCGCGAGCACCTGCTGGAATTCTACGAGGCCGCGGGCGGCAGCCATTACCACGTGAACTACTTCCGCCCGGGCGGCGTGGCGAAGGACGTCCCGGCCAACCTGCCGGACCGGATCGCCGGCTGGTGCCGGCAATTCCCGAAATTCCTCCAGGACCTCGAAGGCCTGCTGACCGAGAATCGGATCTTCAAGCAGCGCACGGTCGATATCGGCGTGATGACCGCCGAGCAGGCGATGGAGTGGGGCTTCTCCGGCCCCTGCCTCCGCGCCTCCGGCGTGCCGTGGGATCTGCGCAAGTCGCAGCCCTACGAGATCTACGCCGAGCTCGATTTCGACATTCCCGTCGGACGCCACGGCGATTGCTACGACCGCTACCTGGTCCGCATCCAGGAGATGAAGCAGTCGCTCCGGCTGGTGGAGCAATGCCTGGCGCGCTTGCAGCCGGGGCCGATCAAGGTCCCGGACAACAAGATCACGCCGCCGAAGCGCGGCGAGATGAAGCGCTCGATGGAAGCGCTGATCCACCACTTCAAGCTCTACACCGAGGGTTACCACGTGCCGGAAGGCGCCACCTACACGGTGACCGAGGCGCCGAAGGGCGAGTTCGGCGTCTACATGGTGGCCGATGGCACCAACCGCCCCTATCGCTGCAAGATTCGCGCGCCGGGTTTCGCGCATCTGCAGGCGATGGAGGTGCTGTCCAAGGGGCACATGCTGGCCGATGCGGTGGCCATCATCGGCTCACTCGACATCGTCTTCGGGGAGATCGACCGGTGAGTGATCCGGTGCAGCCAGAAAGCTTCGCCTTCGATGCCGAGAGCGAGCAGGCGATCGAGACCATCGTGCCGCGCTATCCGGCCGGCAAGCAGGCAAGCGCCGTCATCCCGCTGCTCTACGTGGTGCAGCGGCAGATGAAGCGGCAGACCGGCAGCGCCTGGGTGCCGAACAAGGGCATGGACGCGGTGGCGGAGCGGCTGTCGATGCCACCGATCCGCGTCTACGAGGTCGCCACCTTCTACTTCATGTTCAACATGAAGCCGATCGGCCGCTTCCATCTGCAGGTCTGCGGCACCACGCCCTGCTGGCTGCGTGGGTCGGACGACGTGACGCGCGCCTGCAAGGATGCGGCGCATGTCCCGGCCTTCGGTGCGACCAGCGCGGACGGGCTGTTCACCATGACCGAGGTCGAGTGTCTCGGCGGCTGCGTGAACGCGCCCATCCTCTGCGTCGACGACGACTACTACGAAGACATGGATTACGACAGCACGGTCAAGCTGATCGAGGCGCTGAAGCGCGGCGAGCGCCCGGCACCGGGCTCCGTCATCGGCCGGCAGACCAGTGCCCCGGTGGGCGGGCCGCTGACCTTGATCAACGTGCCGGGGGAATAAGGTCATGGCGCTGAGCGACAAGGACCGGATCTTCACCAACCTCTATGGCCAGCATGAATGGCAGTTGCCGGCGGCCCAGCGCCGCGGCCACTGGGAAGGCACCAAAGGGATCATCGAGAAGGGCCGCGACTGGATCATCGAGGAGGTCAAGAATTCCGGCCTCCGCGGCCGCGGCGGCGCGGGCTTCCCGACCGGGCTGAAATGGTCCTTCATGCCGAAGCAGGCAAGCGACCGGCCGCACTACCTGGTGGTGAACTCGGACGAGTCCGAACCCGGCACCTGCAAGGACCGCGACATCCTGCGGCACGACCCGCACACGCTGGTGGAGGGGTGTCTCATCGCCGGCGTCGCGATGGGCGCGCATGCCGGCTACATCTACGTCCGCGGCGAATACTACAACGAGCATCTGGTGCTGCAGGCGGCGATCGACGAAGCCTATGCTGCCGGGCTGCTCGGCAAGGATGCCTGCGGCAGCGGCTGGGATTTCGACCTGTACGTCCACCGCGGCGCCGGCGCCTACATATGCGGTGAGGAAACCGCGCTGATCGAGAGCCTGGAGGGCAAGAAGGGGATGCCGCGGCTGAAGCCGCCGTTTCCTGCGGCCGTCGGGCTGTATGGTTGCCCCTCGACGGTCAACAATGTCGAGACCATCGCGGTGGTGCCGACCATCCTGCGCCGCGGCGCATCCTGGTTCGCCGGCTTCGGCCGGTCGAAGAACAGCGGCACCAAGATCTTCTGCATCCAGGGCCATGTGAACAAGCCCTGCAATGTCGAGGAGGAGATGTCGATCCCGCTGCGCGAGCTGATCGAGCGCCACGCCGGCGGCGTGCGCGGCGGCTGGGACAATCTGCTCGCGGTGATCCCGGGCGGGTCGTCGACGCCGATGATCCCGAAGCTGGTCTGCGACGACGTGCTGATGGATTTCGACGCTTTGCGCGAGCACCGCACCGGGCTCGGCACCGCGGGTGTCATCGTCATGGACAAGTCGACCGACCTGATCAAGGCGATCGCCCGGCTGTCGACCTTCTACAAGCATGAGAGCTGCGGCCAGTGCACGCCGTGCCGCGAGGGCATGGGCTGGGTGAAGCGGATGATGGACCGCATGGTCGAAGGCCGCGCCGAGGTGGACGAGATCGACGTGCTGGAACAAGTGACGCGGCAGATCGAGGGCCACACCATCTGTGCGCTGGCCGATGGTGGCGTCTGGCCGGTGCAGGGGCTGATCCGGCATTTCCGGCCGATGATGGAAGAACGCATCGCCGCCTATAAGGCGGCCAAGGCCGCGCCCCTGGCGCTGGCCGCGGAGTAGCGGGCGATGGCGAAGGTCACGGTCGACGGCATCGAGGTCGATGTCCCCAACGGCGTTTCCGTGCTGCAGGCCTGCGAGGCCGCCGGCAAGGAGATCCCGCGCTTCTGCTACCACGAGCGCCTTTCGGTCGCCGGCAACTGCCGGATGTGCCTGGTCGAGGTGGAGAAGGCGCCGAAGCCCATCGCCTCCTGCGCCTATCCGGTCGCCGAGGGCATGAAGGTCTTCACCGACAGCGCCATGGTCCGCAAGGCGCGGCGCGGGGTGATGGAATTCCTGCTGATCAACCACCCGCTGGATTGCCCGATCTGCGACCAGGGCGGCGAGTGCGACCTGCAGGACCAGGCGATGGCCTATGGCCTTGATAAGAGCCGCTATCTTGAGGAGAAGCGCGCGGTCAAGGACAAATACATGGGGCCGCTGGTCAAGACCATCATGACCCGCTGCATCCAGTGCACCCGCTGCGTGCGCTTCGCCACCGAGGTCGCCGGCGTGCCCGAGCTCGGCGCGACCAACCGCGGCGAGAACATGGAAATCGGCACCTATGTCGAGAAGGCGCTGACCACCGAGCTGTCTGGCAACCTGATCGACATCTGCCCGGTCGGCGCGCTGACCAGCCGCCCCTATGCCTTCGTGTCGCGGCCGTGGGAGCTGCGGAAGACCGACAGCATCGACGTGCTGGATGCGACCGGCACCAACATCCGCGTCGATGTCCGCTCGGGCGAGGTGCTGCGCATCCTGCCGCGCACCAATGACGACGTGAACGAGGAATGGATGGCCGATCGCGGCCGCTTCGCCTTCGACGGGTTGAAGCGCCGCCGCCTGGACCGCCCCTGGATCCGCCAGGACGGCAAGCTGAAGCCGGCCACCTGGGCGGAGGCCTTCGGCGCCATCGCGACGAAGCTGAAGGGGATGCCGGGCGCGCGCATCGGCGCCGTCGCCGGCGACCTGGTGGATGCCGAGGCGCTGGTGGCGCTGAAGGATCTGCTGGCGGCGCTGGGCAGCCACAACCTCGAATGCCGGGCCGATGGTGCGGCGATCGATGCCTCCCGCCGCGACTTCTACACCTTCAACACCGGCATCGCCGGGATCGAGGAGGCGGATGCGCTGCTGATCATCGGCAGCAATCCGCGCACCGAATCGCCGGTGATCAACGCCCGCATCCGCAAGCGCGTGGTGGCGGGCGGCTTCCCGGTTGGCGTCATCGGCCCGCGTGGCATCGACCTGACCTATGGCCATGACTGGCTGGGGGAGGGGGGCGACACGCTGCGCGCGCTGGCCGCCGGCACGCACCGCTTCAACGATGTGCTGCGCGCGGCCAAGCGGCCGATGCTCATCCTCGGCCGCGGCGCGCTGACGCGCACGGACGGCGCCGCGGTGCTGGCGGCGGCCTGGCAGATCGCCGCGCAGAACAACATGCTGCAGGCCGAGTGGCACGGCTTCAACCTGCTGCACCTGCATGGCGGCCAGGTTGCGGCGCTCGATCTCGGCTTCGTCCCGCCGGCCGATGGCGCGGCGATCAGCCCGGGGATCGAGGCGCTGTGGCTGCTCGGCGCCGATGGCTTCGATGCGGGGCGCGTCCCGGACGGCACCTTCGTCATCTACCAGGGCCATCATGGTGAGGCCGCGGCGGCGCGGGCCGACGTGATCCTGCCCGGTGCCGCCTATACCGAGAAGGACGCGACCTGGGTGAACACCGAGGGCCGCGTGCAGCGCGGGCGCCTGGCGGTCTACCCGCCCGGTGAGGCGCGGGAGGATTGGAAGATCATCCGCGCCGCGTCGGAGGTGCTCGGCAACCGGCTGCCCTATGATTCGCTGGATGCGGTGCGGGCGCGGCTGGCCGCGGTGAACCCGGTGTTCGCCGGCCCCGGCTTTGCGCCGCATGGCTGCACCGACCTGGCCGGCCCGGCCGGCGATCCGGCGGCGGTCACCGATGCCGCCTTCGCGCCGGCACTGTCGAACTACTGGCAGGCGGATGTCATCAGCCGCGCCTCCGCCACCATGGCGGAATGCGCCAAGGTCTATGCCGCGCCGGCCCCGGCGCTGGCGGCGGAGTAGGATCGATGGACGACTTCCTCTCCTCCCCCATCGGCATCCTGGCCATCACGGTGGCGCAGACGCTGGCGCTGCTGGTGCCGGTGCTGCTCTCGGTCGCCTACCTGACCTATGCCGAACGCAAGGTCCTGGGCGCGATGCAACTGCGCAAGGGCCCCAACGTGGTTGGCCCCTTCGGCCTGCTGCAGCCCTTCGCCGACGCCATCAAGATGCTGATGAAGGAGACGATCATCCCCTCGGGGTCGAGCCGTTTCCTCTTCATCCTGGCACCGATGCTGCTGTTCATGCTGGCGATGCTGGCCTGGGCGGTGATCCCGGTGAACGATGGCTGGGCGATCGCCGACATCAATGTCGGCGTGCTGTATCTCTTCGCCATCTCCTCGCTCGGCGTCTATGGCGTGATCATCGCCGGCTGGGCGTCGAATTCGAAATACGCCTTCCTCGGCGCGCTGCGCTCGGCCGCGCAGATGGTCAGCTACGAGGTCTCGATGGGCTTCGTCATCGTGACCGTGCTGATGTGCGTCGGCAGCCTCAACCTGTCGGATGTGGTGCGGGCGCAGAGCAAGGTCTGGTTCTTCATCCCGCTCTTCCCGATGTTCGTCATCTTCTTCATCAGCACGCTGGCGGAGACGAACCGGGCGCCCTTCGACCTGCCGGAAGGCGAGTCCGAGTTGGTGGCGGGCTTCTTCGTCGAATACAGCTCGATGTCCTTCGCGCTGTTCTTCCTCGGCGAATACGCCAACATGATCCTGATGTCGGCGCTGACCACCATCCTCTTCCTGGGGGGCTGGCTGCCGCCGGTGGCGATCGAGCCCTTCACCTGGATCCCCGGGCCGGTCTGGTTCGCGCTGAAGATCTGCCTCTGCCTCTTCACCTTCATCTGGGTCCGCGCGACCTTCCCGCGCTACCGCTACGACCAGTTGATGCGGCTGGGCTGGAAGGTCTTCCTGCCGTTCAGCCTGTTCTGGCTGGTGCTGACGGCCGCGGTGCTCAAGCTGACCGGCTGGCTGCCGGCGTAAGGAACGGATGATGGCCAATCTCGATCGCGCCGCCCGTGCCATGCTGCTGTCCGAGCTGGTCTCGGGCATGGCGCTGACCCTGAAGTACTTCTTCAGCCCCAAGGTCACCATCAACTACCCCTACGAAAAGGGCCCGATCTCGCCCCGCTTCAAGGGGGAGCACGCGCTGCGCCGCTACCCGAATGGGGAGGAGCGCTGCATCGCCTGCAAGCTGTGCGAGGCGGTGTGCCCGGCCCAGGCGATCACCATCGAGGCCGAGCCGCGCGAGGATGGCAGCCGCCGCACCACGCGCTACGACATCGACATGGTGAAGTGCATCTATTGCGGCATGTGCGAGGAAGCCTGCCCGGTCGATGCCATCGTCGAGGGGCCGAATTTCGAGTTCAGCACCGAGACGCGGGAGGAGCTGCTCTATGACAAGACCAGGCTCCTGGCGAATGGCGACCGGTGGGAACCGGAACTCGCCAAACGGCTCGAACTCGATGCCCCCTATCGCTGAGCGTTCCCCGGGCCGCCGCAAGCGGCCCGGTTCCTGTCTACCGCGCCCCGCAAGCGCCACAGCGGACGATGCCATGATGCAGCAACGGCCTGGAGGCACGCGATGATCGCCGCGCTCGCCTTCTATCTCTTCGCGGCCATCCTGATCGCCTCGGCGGTCATGGTGGTCACGGCGCGCAATCCGGTCCACAGCGTGCTGTTCCTGATCCTCGCCTTCTTCAACGCCTCGGCGCTGTTCCTGATCGCCGGCGCCGAGTTCCTGGCGATGATCCTGGTCATCGTCTATGTCGGCGCCGTCGCGGTGCTGTTCCTGTTCGTCGTCATGATGCTGGACATCGACTTCGCCCGGCTGCGCGAAGGCTTCCAGCGCTACGCCCCGGTCGGCGCGGTGGTCGGCGGCATCCTGTTCCTGGAACTGGTCCTGGTGCTGGGCGGCTGGACCTTCGCCGACCAGGCGGATGATCTGCGGCTCTCGCCCAATCCCGGCGCCACGGTCACGAACGCCGAGGCGATCGGCCGCATCCTCTATACCGACTACGTCTACGCCTTTCAGGCCTCCGGCCTGATCCTGCTGGTCGCCATGATCGGCGCCATCGTGCTGACCCACCGCGAGCGGCCCGGCACGCGCCGGCAGAACGTGGCCGCGCAGGTCGCCCGCAGCGGCTCGATCAGCCTGGAGAAGGTGCCGACCGGCGCCGGCATCAAGGCGCTCGGCATCCGCCGCCCGCCGGAGCCGGAAGCCGAGGCGCCCAAGGTCACGCACGACGCCGGCCATGGCCACGGGGGGCACCACTGATGCTGACCATCGGCCTGGCGCATTACCTGACCGTCGGCGCGATCCTGCTCGTGCTCGGCATCTTCGGCATCTTCCTCAACCGGAAGAACGTCATCGTCATCCTGATGAGTGTCGAGCTCATCCTGCTCTCGGTGAATCTGAATTTTGTCGCCTTCTCGGCCTGGCTGGATGACCTGACCGGGCAGATCTTCGCCATGTTCGTCCTGACCGTGGCGGCCGCCGAGGCGGCGATCGGCCTGGCCATCGTCGTCATCTACTTCCGCAACCGCGGCAGCATCGAGGTCGAGGATATCTCGACCCTGAAGGGCTGAGGGCCATGTTCGTCGGCGCCATCTTCTTCCCCCTGCTGGGGGCGACCATCAGCGGCCTGTTCGGCCGCTGGCTCGGCGACAAGCTCGCGCAATGGGCCTCCGTGCTCTGCATGGTGCTCGCCGCCATCTGCGGCGTGCTGGCCTTCGGCCAGGTGGCGCTGGGCGGCCATCCCACGGTCCAGCCGATCTGGACCTGGATGGATGTCGGCGGGCTCGAGGTCTCCTGGGCACTCCGCTACGACACGCTGAGCGTCGTCATGGTGGCCATGGTCACCTTCATCTCGACGCTGATCCACATCTACTCGCTCGGCTACATGTCGCATGACGCGACGCCGCCGCGCTTCTTCGCCTACCTGTCGCTCTTCACCTTCATGATGCTGATGCTGGTGACCGCCGACAACCTTGCCCAGCTGTTCTTCGGCTGGGAGGGTGTCGGCCTGGCGAGCTACCTGCTGATCGGCTACTGGTACGACCGCGAGAGCGCCAACCGCGCGGCGATGAAGGCCTTCATCGTCAACCGCGTGGGCGACGTGTGCTTCATGCTCGGCCTGGCGCTGACCTTCCATGTCTTCGGCAGCATCGAATTCGCCACCATCTTCGCGTCGGTCGCGGAACACACGGGCGACCGCTTCCTCGGCGTCAATGCCATCGAGCTGATCGCGGTGCTGCTCTTCCTCGGCGCCTGCGGCAAGTCGGCCCAGCTCGGCCTGCACACCTGGCTGCCGGACGCGATGGAGGGGCCGACGCCGGTCTCCGCGCTGATCCATGC
This sequence comes from Paracraurococcus sp., assembly GCA_049315625.1. Classification (GTDB taxonomy): domain Bacteria; phylum Pseudomonadota; class Alphaproteobacteria; order Acetobacterales; family Acetobacteraceae; genus Paracraurococcus. The sequence goes on along the minus strand of JBMOJU010000047.1, from coordinate 11,803 downwards.
GGCCACCATGGTGACCGCCGGCGTCTTCCTGGTGTGTCGGATGTCGCCGGTCTTCGAATATGCGCCGACCGCGCTGTCCATCGTCACCCTGGTCGGCGCCAGCACCGCCTTCTTCGCCGCGACCATCGGCTGCGTGCAGAACGACATCAAGCGGGTCATCGCCTATTCGACCTGCTCGCAGCTTGGCTACATGTTCTTCGCCGCCGGGGTGGGCGCCTACGAGGTGGCGATGTTCCACCTGTTTACCCACGCCTTCTTCAAGGCGCTTCTGTTCCTCTCGGCCGGCAGCGTGATCCACGCCATGTCGGATGAGCAGGACATGCGCCGGATGGGCGGCATCTGGACCAAGATCCCCGTCACCTATGCGGTGATGTGGATCGGCAACCTGGCGCTGGCCGGTATCCCTTTCTTCGCCGGCTATTATTCCAAGGATGCGATCCTGGAAGCTGCCTTCGCCAGCCATAGCGGCGTCGGCTTCTACGCCTTCGTCATGGGGCTGGTCGCCGCCTTCCTGACCGCCTTCTATTCCTGGCGCCTGCTGATCATGACCTTCCACGGCGCGCCGCGGGCGGACCAGCACACCATGGACCATGTCCATGAAAGCCCGCTGGTCATGCTGGTGCCGCTGCTGCTGCTGGCGGTGGGCGCGGTGGTGACCGGGTATATCTTCGCGCCCCTGTTCATCGGGGAGCACGCGCATGATTTCTGGCACGGCGCGATCTTCAACGGGCCGAACAACCACATCCTGCACGCAATGCATGAGGTGCCGGACTGGGTGCCGCTGGCGCCGACCGTGATGGGCGTGGGCGGCATCGCCCTGGCCTATGCCCTGTATATGGTCGCGCCTGGCATCCCGGCGCAGCTCGCGGCGCGCTTCCGCGGGGTCTACCTGTTCCTGCTGAACAAGTGGTACTTCGACGAGCTCTACGACGCGATCTTCCTCCAGCCGGCCCGCCGTCTCGCCGCGTTCTTCTGGAAGACCGGCGATGCGCGCATTATCGACGGCATGCCGAACGGCGCGGCCGACCTTGCCGTGCAGGTCTCGCGCGGTGCGGTCCGCATCCAGACGGGGAGGGTGGCGAATTATGCCTTCGCCATGATCATCGGCCTCGTCGTCTTCGTCTCCCTCTTCCTGATCGGGCGCTGAGAATGAACGCCGCAGGCTTCCCGCTGCTCTCGCTCGTCACCTTCCTGCCGCTGGCAGGGGCGCTGATCATCATGTCGGTGCGCGGCGATGAGGAGGTCGTCGCCCGCAATGCCCGCTGGACCGCGCTCTGGACCAGCCTGATCGTCTTCTTCCTCAGTCTGATCCTCTGGGCGCGGTTCGACCAATCCTCGGCCGCGTTCCAGTTCGAGGAGAAGCTGGCCTGGCTGCCGGAATTCGGCGTCGGCTACCACATGGGCGTGGACGGCATCTCGGTGCTGTTTGTCCTGCTTTCCACCGCGCTGACGCCGCTCTGCATCCTCGCGTCCTGGGAATCGGTGCGGATCCGCGTCCGCGAGTACATGATCGCCTTCCTCATCCTTGAGACGATGATGGTCGGCATGTTCGCCGCGCTCGATTTCATCGTCTTCTACGTCTTCTTCGAAGCCGTACTCATCCCGATGTTCCTGATCATCGGCGTCTGGGGCGGGCAGCGGCGGGTCTACGCCGCCTTCAAGTTCTTTCTCTACACGCTGCTCGGCAGCGTGCTGATGCTGCTGGCGATCCTGTACCTTTGGTACAATGCCGGCACCACGGACATTCCGGAGCTGTTCGAGCAGGCGGTGCCGCGCGCGGCGCAGACCTGGATCTTCTTCGCCTTCCTCGCCTCCTTCGCGGTGAAGGTGCCGATGTGGCCGGTGCATACCTGGCTGCCGGATGCCCACGTGGAAGCGCCGACCGCGGGCTCGGTCATCCTGGCCGGCGTGCTGCTGAAGATGGGCACCTACGGCTTCCTGCGCTTCACCCTGCCGCTGCTGCCGGAAGCCTCCGCGACCTTCGCGCCGCTGATCTTCGTCCTCTCGGTCGTCGCCGTGGTCTACACCTCCCTTGTCGCCCTGGCGCAGGAGGACATGAAGAAGCTGATCGCCTATTCCTCGGTCGCCCATATGGGCATCGTCACGATCGGCATCTTCACCTTCAACCAGCAGGGGCTGTCCGGCGCGCTCTTCACCATGCTGGCGCATGGCGTCGTCTCCGGCGCGCTCTTCCTCTGCGTCGGCGTGCTGTATGACCGCGTCCATAGCCGCGACATCCTGCGCTATGGCGGCGTCGCCGGGATCATGCCGGCCTACGCCATGGTGTTCATGCTGTTCACCATGGCGTCGGTGGGGCTGCCGGGCCTGGCCAATTTCGTCGGCGAGTTCCTGGTCATCGTCGGCGCCTGGAAGGTGAACCCCTGGGTCGCCTTCGGGGCCGCCACCGGCATGGTGCTGGGCGCCGGCTACATGCTGTATCTCTATCGCCGGGTCAGCTTCGGCAAGATCACCCGCGACGACCTGCGGACGCTGCTCGACCTCAGCCCGCGGGAATACGTCGTCTTCGCGCCGCTGATCATCCTGACCCTGTGGATGGGCATCTATCCGCAGTCCTTCCTCTCCTTCTTCGAAGCCTCGGTCGCGGCGCTGGTGCAGCGGCATGAGGCAGCGCTCGGCGCCGCGCGCCTGGCGGGGATGTAAGCCGATGACCTGGACCCTTGCCCTGCCGGAGCTGGTGCTCGCCGTCTCCGGCCTCGTCATCCTCGCCGCCGGCGTGATCCCGAAGCAGGAGACCTTCTTCCCGGTCTCCATGGCCTGCGTCGGCGCGCTGCTGCTGGCGGCCGTGCTGGTGCTCGGCCAGGGGGAGGGCACGGCCCTCGGCGGCCACTACGTGGCGGACGCCTTCAGCGGCTTCATGAAGTTCCTGGCGCTCTCGGCGGCGGCCGTCGGCATCCTGCTCTCGCTCGACTTCAACGAGCGCGAGGGCATGGCGCGGTTCGAATTCCCCGTGCTCATGCTGTTTGCCACGCTCGGCGCGATGGTCATGATCTCGGCCAATGACCTGCTCTCGCTCTATCTGGGGCTCGAGCTGCTGTCGCTGCCGCTCTATGTCCTCGCCGCCTTCAACCGCGACAACGGCCGCTCGGCCGAGGCGGGCCTCAAGTACTTCGTGCTCGGGGCGCTCGCCTCCGGCCTGCTGCTCTACGGCAGCTCGCTGGTCTACGGCTTCGCCGGCACCACGAATTTCGACCGGCTGGGCGAGGCCTTCTCCGAACCGCACGGTGTCTCCGCCGGCGTCATCGTCGGCGTGGTCTTCGTCATCACCGGCCTGGCCTTCAAGGTCTCGGCGGTGCCCTTCCACATGTGGACGCCGGACGTCTACGAGGGCGCGCCGACCCCGGTCACCGCCTTCTTCGCCTCCGCCCCCAAGGTCGCCGCCATCGCGCTGCTGGCCCGCGTGCTGCTCGGCCCCTTCGGCGACCTCGTCGCGCAGTGGCAGCAGGTGATCGTGCTGGTCTCGTTGGGCTCGATGATCCTCGGCGGCTTCGCCGCGATCGGGCAGAAGAACCTGAAGCGCCTGATGGCCTATTCCTCGATCGGCCATGTCGGCTATGCGCTGATGGGCCTCGCCGTCGGCAGCGATATCGGATTGCGCGGCCTGCTGGTCTACATGGCGATCTACGTCTTCATGAACCTCGGCACCTTCGCGGTGCTGGTGTCCCTGCGTCGCGCGGGCAAGTCGGTGGAGGGGATCGACGACCTCGCCGGGCTCGGCCGCACCGATCCGGTGACGGCGATGTGGATGGCCGTGTTCATGTTCTCGATGGCGGGCATCCCGCCGCTCGCCGGCTTCTTCGGCAAGCTCTACGTCTTCCTCGCCGCGGTGCAGGGCGGCTTCTGGACCCTGGCCGTGGTCGGGGTGCTGACCAGCGTGGTCTCGGCCTACTACTACCTGCGCATCGTCAAGGTGATGTACTTCGATGCGCCGGTCGGCAGCCTCGACCGCGCACCGGCCAGCCTGAGCATGGTGATGGCCGGCACCGGCCTGTTCACCGCGCTGTTCGCGCTGTGGCCGGCGCCGATGCTGGCCGCGGCGCAGGCCGCCGCCGCGGCCCTGCTGGGGTGAGGGGTTCCGGCCAGGGTGGGGCCGCCATCGCGGCCCTGCCGCCTGGCTGGCGTCTCGAGGTGCATGCGGCGCTGCCGAGCACCTCGGACCTGCTGCGGGTGCGGGCGGAAGCGGGCGAGGCGCCGGGCCTCGCCATCCTCGCGCGCGAGCAGACCGCGGGGCGTGGCCGGGCCGGCCGCGCCTGGGCCTCGCCGCCGGGCAACCTCTTTCTCTCGGTCCTGCTGCGGCCATCCGGCCCGGCGCGGGAGGCGCCGCAATGGAGCCTGCTGGCCGGCGTCGCCCTGGCCGAGACGGCGGCCGAACTGGTGCCCGACCCGGCGGCGCTGCGGCTGAAATGGCCTAACGACCTGCTGCTCGGCGGCGCCAAGGCGGCCGGCATCCTGGCCGAGACGGCGCTGTCGCCGTGCGGCGGCATCGCCTGGCTGACGCTCGGCTTCGGGGTGAACCTGGCGCAGGCGCCGGCGCTGCCGGACCGCCCGACCACCACGCTCGGCCGGCCGATGATGCCGGAGGATTTCGCTGCCGCGCTGCTGGCCCGGCTGGCGGCCTGGTCTTCGGTGCCGGCGGCGGAGGGCTTCGCTCCCGTCCGGGCCGCCTGGCGGCGCTTCGGCCCGGCCGAGGGGGAGGCGATCATCGTCCGCGGCCTGGCCGGCCCCGGGCACTTCGCGGGTCTTGCCGGGGATGGCAGCCTGCTGCTGGATATCGACGGGACCCGGCGCAGCATTTCCGCCGGCGAGATCCTGTCCCAGGGGGAACGCAGAGGTCATGCTGCTCGCCATCGATGCGGGGAACACCAATGTCGTCTTCGCCGTCCATGACGGGACCGAATGGCGCGGCCGCTGGCGGATCGCCACCCGTCCCGACCGCACGTCGGACGAATATGCCGTCTGGCTGCTGGCGCTGTTCCAGCATGCCGGGCTGAAGGTCGCCGAGATCGACCGCTGCGCCATCGGCACGGTGGTCCCGGCGGCCCTGTACAACCTGCGCCGGTTGTCGCGCGAATGGTTCAACGTGGAGCCGCTGATCGCCCGCGCCGCGGTCGACTGGGGTTTCGAGATCAAGGTCGACCGGCCGCAGGAGGTGGGCGCCGACCGTCTGCTGAACTCGCTCGCCTCCCACCACCACTACACGGGGCCGCTGGTCGTCATCGATTTCGGCACGGCCACCACATTCGACGTGGTCGACAAGGACGGTGCCTATCTGGGCGGGGTCATTGCCCCCGGGGTGAACCTTTCGCTCCAGGCGCTGCACCAGGCGGCGGCCCGTTTGCCGCGAATCGGCATTGGGCGTCCCCAGGCGGTGATCGGACGTGATACGGTCGCCGCCATGCAGTCCGGCATCTATTGGGGCTATGTCGGGTTGATCGAGGGCATCGTCAGGCGAATCCAGGCGGAGTACGAGGCGCATCTGAAGGTGGTCGCCACCGGCGGCCTGGCGCCGTTGTTCGCCGAAGGCACGACCGTGATCGAGACAATCGACCCCGATATCACGCTAGAGGGGCTTCGCCTGTTGGCGGAGCGCAATCCGGTCCCCAAATTGCAAAGGACGGTTCTGCGCGACTCCCTCTGAGCGCGAGTCAGCTTCCGGCCCGCCTCCGCCCGGCGGTGCGGCCGGAAACTGCATCGCGCTTGCAACGATAAGGCCAGGCGAGGCTGCCTCCTTCGGGGCTGGCGGAGTCCTGGGGACAGGTATGGACGATTACATGACGACGGCCGGACCCGATCCGGCCGGTGACCTTGCATTCATTCCCCTCGGCGGTACCGGCGAGATCGGGATGAACCTCAACGTGTATCGCTGCGATGGAAAACTCCTCGCCATCGATTGCGGCATCGGCTTCGGCGGGCCGGAAAACCCGGAGATCGAGGTGATGGTGCCCGATCCGGTCTGGCTCGCCGAACGGCGGGACCGGCTGGTCGGCCTGGTGATCACCCATGCGCATGAGGACCATGTCGGCGCCGTGGCCCATCTGTGGCCCATGCTGCGCTGCCCGATCTATGCCGGGCCCTTCGTCTCCGCCGTGCTGCGGCGGAAGCTGGGTGAGGCCGGGCTGCTGGGCGAGGCGAAGATCACCACCGTGCCGCTGGGCGGCAAGCTTTCGCTGAAGAATTTCGAGCTGGAATTCCTCCGCGTCGCCCATTCGGTGCCGGAGGCCCAGGCGGTCGCCATCCGTACCAGGCATGGCATCGTGCTGCACACCGGCGACTGGAAGCTGGACCCCGACCCGTTGATCGGCGGCCCGACCGACGAGGCCGCTTTCGCCCGCCTGGGCGAGGAGGGCGTCCTCGCCATGGTCTGCGATTCGACCAATGCGCTGGTCGAGGGGCATTCGGGGTCCGAGGCCGAGGTGCGGCGGAACATGACCGCCATCATCCGCGGCCTGCGCGGCCGCGTGGCGGTGAGCTGCTTCGCCACCAACGTCGCCCGGGTCGAGAGCATCACCCGCGCCGCCATGGCGGCCGGGCGCCAGGTGGCGCTGTTCGGCCGGTCCTTGCGCAATGCCGAGGCGGCGGCGCGGGAATGCGGCTACCTGACCGACATCCCGCCCTATGTGCCGGAGGAGGAGGCCGGGTACATCCCGGACGACAACCTGCTGCTGATCTGCACCGGCAGCCAGGGCGAGCCGCGCTCGGCGCTGTCGAAGATCGGCGCCGACACCCACCCGGCGATTGCATTGGGGGAGGGCGACACGGTCATCTTCTCCTCCCGCATGATCCCGGGGAATGAGCGGGGGATCCTGCTGCTGCAGGACCAGCTCGCCCGCCGCGGCTGCAAGGTGATGACGGCGGATGACCACATGGTCCATGTCTCGGGCCATCCGGCGCGCGACGAGCTGCGGCGGCTGTACCAGCTGGTGAAGCCGAAATACGCCGTGCCGGTGCATGGCGAATGGCGCCACCTGTCGGAACACGCCGCCCTGGCCAAGGATCTGGGGGCCATCCCCGTCCTGGTGGAGGATGGCGACGTCCTCCAGCTCGCCCCGGGCCGGCCCGATGTGGTGGAGGGCGTGCCGACCGGGCGTCTGGCGGTCGACAATGGCCGGCTGCTGCCGATCACCGGCGGCGTGCTCGCGGCCCGCAAGCGCATGCTGTTCAACGGCGTGGTCATGGCCTCCTTCGCGGTCGACGAGAGCGGCCGGGTGCTGGGCACGCCGCAGGTCTCGGCGCCCGGGCTGCTGGATGGCGACGAGGCCATCGGCCTGCAGCTGGCCGCCGACCTGGCCCGCGCGGTAGGCGAGCTGCCGAGCGCGCTGCGGCGCGAGGACGACGCGCTGCGCGAGGCAGCGCGAAGCGTGCTGCGCAAGGCGGTCGGCCGGCGGCTGCGCAAGCGGCCGAATGTCGAGGTTCATCTGCTCCGGGTCTGAAGGCCCGAACCGGCCGGGGCAGCGCCCCCGGCCGTGCTTTCCCTCCCGCGCCATCCGGAGTGTCCCATGGGCTGGGCCAGCGGAATTGTCGTTTTCTTCCTGATCTGGTGGCTCACGCTCTTCGCGGTGCTGCCGATCGGCACGCGGCCGAATCCGGAGGGCGATTCGGCCACCGGCTGGCGCGGGGTGCCGGAGCAGCCGCGATTGCTGCGCAAGGTGGGCATCACCACCCTGGTGACGGTCGTGTTGTGGCTGGCGGTCTATCTGCTGGTCGAGAGTGAGTGGCTCAGCTTCCGGTCTGGTTGGTTGGCATTGCCGGAAAAATGAGCGGCTTTCCGGCCTTTGGGCCGGTGCCGCCTTCGTACTGAGCAGTCTGCGGCTGGAAGCCGATTTTTCTGGCTTTTTAAGCAGCCTTTGCCGTTGTCCGGCGTTGGGTCTCCGCGTCACCATGCTTGCAGAGAGAGGGTTGGTCCTATCTCTGCCGTGTGACTGGCGTTTCCTCCCTAAACTCGGGCCGTACCCAACGGGTGCGGCCCTTTTTTTGTCTATCGCACTGGCGCGGCCGGGCCAAGACGAAAGAACCGTGAACCGCGAAAATTCTTTCCCCTTCGTTCGTGATGCGCCGCAACAGAGAAACAAAATTCCATCCAGGCGGACCCCGCATCGCCTGATCGACACCCCATCCCCGCCGCCGCCAATCCGCGCTAAGGATGCGGCCCAGACCGCCCGCCCAGGAGTCCGCCTTGCGCCTGTCCCGCGCCTTCCTGCCGACCTTGAAGGAAACCCCGGCCGAGGCGCAGATCGCCTCGCACCGGCTGATGCTGCGGGCCGGCATGATCCGGCAGACCAGCGCCGGCATCTATGCCTGGCTGCCGCTGGGCTGGCGGGTGCTGCAGAAGGTCGAGCAGATCGTCCGCGAGGAGCAGGACGCCGCCGGCGCCCAGGAAATCCTCATGCCGACGATCCAGACCGCCGACCTCTGGCGGCAATCCGGCCGCTACGACGCCTACGGCCCGGAGATGCTGCGGCTGAAGGACCGGCACGACCGCGAGATGCTGTTCGGCCCGACCAACGAGGAGATGGTCACCGACATCTTCCGCACCTATGCCAAGTCCTACCGCGACCTGCCGCGCAACCTCTACCACATCCAGTGGAAGTTCCGCGACGAGGTCCGCCCCCGCTTCGGCGTCATGCGCGGCCGCGAGTTCCTGATGAAGGACGCCTATTCCTTCGACCTGGACCATGCCGGCGCGGTGCGCAGCTACCGGCAGATGTTCGTCGCCTACCTGCGCACCTTCGCGCGCATGGGGCTGAAGGCGATCCCGATGCAGGCCGATACCGGGCCGATCGGCGGCGACCTCTCCCACGAATTCCTCATCCTGGCGGAGACCGGGGAGAGCCAGGTCTTCCTGCACAAGGACCTGCTGGAATTCGACGTGCTGTCGCAGCCGGTCGACCAGGACGGCGACCTCTCCCCGATCGTCGATTTCTGGACCAGCCGCTACGCCGCCACCGACGAGAAGCACGACGAGGCCGCCTGGAACGCCATCCCCGCCGAGCACCAGGTCTCGGCGCGCGGCATCGAGATCGGCCACATCTTCTATTTCGGCACCAAGTACAGCGCGCCGATGGGGCTTTCGGTGCAGGGGCCGGACGGCAAGCCGGTGGTGCCGGAGATGGGCAGCTACGGCATCGGCGTCTCCCGCCTGGTCGCCGCCATCATCGAGGCCAACCACGACGAGGCCGGGATCCGCTGGCCGGACGCGGTCGCGCCGTTCAAGCTGGCGGTGATCAACCTGAAGGTCGGCGACGCGGCGACCGATGCGCTGTCGGAGCGGATCTATGCCGCCTTCGCCCCCGATGCGGTCTATGACGACCGCGGCGAGCGGGCGGGCGCGAAATTCGCCGATGCCGACCTGCTCGGCTATCCCTGGCAGGCAATCATCGGCCCGCGCGGCGCGGCCGCCGGCATGGTGGAACTGAAGCGCCGGGCGACCGGGGAGCGCGTCGAGCTCTCCGTCGAGGACGCCATCGCCCGGATCAAGGCCGGCGCGTGACCGCCCGCCGCTCCCTCCCCCGCACAGCGGGGGAGGGGACGCCCTGATGTTCGGGCCCTTCGAACGCATGGTGGCGTGGCGCTACCTGCGCGCCCGCAAGGGGGAGCGCTTCGTCTCCGTCACCGCTGCCTTCTCGCTCATCGGCATCGCCCTCGGCGTCGCCGCGCTGATCATCGTCATGGCGGTGATGAACGGCTTCCGGCAGGACCTGGTCGGCCGGATCATCGGGCTGAACGGCCACCTGATCGTGCAGCCGGAGAAGGGCCGCGCCCTGCCGGGCTATGCGGCGCTGGCGGCGCGGCTGCGTGGCCTGCCCGGGGTGGAGCAGGCCGCCCCGACCATCGAGGGCCAGGTGCTGCTGACCGGCGAGGCCGGCGGCGCCGGCGGCGGCCTGGTCCGCGGCATCGCGGCCGAGGATCTGCGCGCCCGACGAAGCGTCGCGCGGGCGATCCGCCGCGGCACACTGGCGGCGTTCGAGGGCGACGACACGGTGGTGGTCGGCCTCCGCCTCGCCAACCGAATGGGGCTGCGGCTGGGGGACCGGCTGACTTTGGTGCTGCCGCAGGCGCGCGGCGGCGATTTCAGCGTGGCGCCGAAGCAGCGCGGCTTCCGCGTGGTGGCGATGTTCGACCTCGGCATGCCCGAATATGACGGCCGCCAGGTCTTCATCCCGCTCGCCGCGGCGCAGGAATTCTTCGGCCTGGCCGATGCCGTCAGCCAAATGGAGCTGCTGGTCGACGACCCGACCCAGGTGGCGCCGGTGACGGCAGCGGTGCGGGCGGCGCTGGCCGGGCAGGCGCTGCGGATCACCGACTGGCAGGGCAGCAACAGCAGCATCTACGCCGCCGTGGTGGTGGAGCGGAACGTGATGTTCCTGATCCTGACCCTCGTCGTGGTGGTCGCCGCGTTCAACATCATCTCCTCCCTGACCATGCTGGTGAAGGACAAGGGGCGGGACATCGCCATCCTGCGCACCATGGGCGCCGGCAGCGGCGCCATCCTGCGCGTGTTCCTGCTCTGCGGCGGTTTCATCGGCGTCTCGGGGACGCTGATCGGCGCGATCCTCGGCCTCGGCATCGCGCTGAATTTCGACGGGCTGCGCGCCCTGCTGCTGTCGCTGGAAGGCACGCCGCTGTTCCGCCCGGAATTGCTGTTCCTGACGCAGCTGCCAGCGGTGGTCGAGCCGCGCGAGGTGGTGACGGTTCTGGCGATCAGCCTCGGCCTGTCGCTGCTGGCGACGCTTTTTCCCAGCTGGCGCGCGGCGCGGATCGACCCGGCCCAGGCGCTGCGGCATGGCTGACGCGGGGATGTTCGGGCCGTTCGAGCGCGCGGTCGCCGGCCGCTACCTCTGGGCGCGGAAGGGGGATCGCGTCGTCTCCGTCATCGCCGGCTTCTCGCTGGCCGGCATCGCGCTCGGCGTCGCCACCTTGATCGTGGTGCTGTCGGTGATGGGCGGCTTCCGGCAGGAATTGCTTGGCCGCATCCTCGGGCTGAACGGGCATCTCGGTGTCTCGGCGATGCAGGGGCCGCTCGGCGACTATGCCGCCGCCACCGCCCGCATCCGCGCCCTGCCGCAGGTGGAACGCGCGGCGCCGGTGGTGGATGGGCAGGTGCTGCTCACCACCGATGCCGGCGGCTCGGCCGGCGGCGTGGTGCGCGGCATCGCGCCGGAGGATCTGCGCGCCCGGCCGATCATCGCCGGCAACATCCGGGCGGGCGACCTCGCCGCCTTCCAGGGCGAGGATGCCATCGTCATCGGCGCCGGTCTGGCGCGGAAGCTCGATATCGGGATCGGCGACCGGGTCACCGTCGTCTCGCCGCAGGGCCGTGTGACGGTCTTCGGCACGGTGCCGCGGCTGCGCGCCTATAAGGTGGCCGCCATCTTCGAGGTCGGCATGCAGGAATACGACAGCGGCTTCGTCTTCCTGCCGCTGCCCGCCGCGCAGCTGTTCTTCCAGCTGCCGAATGCGGTCAGCCAGATCGAGGTGCATCTGCGCAACCCCGACGAATCGGACGCCGCCGCCTACGCCATCCGCCAGGCGCTGCCGGGGCGGCCGCTGCGGATCGCCGACTGGCAGGATGCCAATAGCGGCTTCTTCCAGCTGGTGCAGGTGCAGCGCAACGTGATGTTCCTGATCCTGACGCTGATCATCCTGGTCGCCGCCTTCAACATCGTCTCCTCGCTGACCATGCTGGTGAAGGACAAGGGGCGGGACATCGCCATCCTGCGCACCATGGGCGCGGGCAGGGGGGCGATCCTGCGCATCTTCCTCCTGTGTGGCGCGGCGGTGGGCGGCG
>JBMOJU010000363.1:0-5123 GCA_049315625.1 Paracraurococcus sp. | reverse complement strand
TGTGGGACCCGGCGCCGAATGCCGGCGGCCGCCACAGCCCCGGCGCGTTGCACCAGGCGCGCGGCCCGATCGCGTCCAGCACCGCCTCCGGCAGGCCGATATCGGCCAGCACCAATTCGCCGCACAGCTCGCGCCCCGGCAGCAGCAAATGCCCGGGCTTCAGCCGGAAGAAGGTCACCGTCAGCGCCGCCCGCGGCGCCGCGCCGCGCACCTGCCCGGTCCCGCCATCGAGGCCCGAGGGCACGTCGACCGCCAGGATCGGCGCCCGCACCGCCGCCAGCGTCGCGGCGACCACGCCATCCACGTCGCGCGCCAGGCCGGCGCCGAACACCGCGTCGATCACCAGCCCGGCCCGCGCCACCGCCTCCGGCCCGAACGGGACCAGCGGCCCGCGCCACCCGGCGGCCGCGCCGGCCGCGTCGCTGCCCGGGCGCGGCGGCGCCAGCGCCGCGACGGCGACCGGCCAGCCCGCCTGCTCCAGCAGCCGCGCCGCGACGTAGCCGTCGTCGCCATTGTTGCCCGGCCCGGCCAGCACCAGGGTCGGCACCGGGCGGAAGGCCCGCATCGCCGCCCGGGCCACCGCCCGCCCGGCCGCCGCCATCAATCGCGGCCCGGGGATGCCGCCGGCGATCGCCGCCGCATCGGCCCGGCCCATCTCCGCCGGCGTCAGCAACTCCAGGCGCGGCGACAGCGGCATCGAAACCCCTCCTGCGGCGTCGGCGCGGCCGGTTCAGGCCGCCGGGCCGACCGCCGCCATGGCACGCGGCAGCACCACCGTGAACACCGCCCCCCCGGCCTCGTTCCGCGCCGCGATGCTGCCACCCATCGCCTTCACCAGGCCGTGGCAGATGGACAGCCCGAGCCCGGTCCCCTGGTCAGCATCCTTGGTTGTGACAAAGGGTTCGAACAGCCGCGGCATCACCGCCGCGTCGATCCCGCCGCCGGTATCGGCGATGGCCAGCCGCACCTGGTCGCCCGCCACCTCCGCCGTCAGCCGGATGCGCCGCGGCGCCTCCGGCGGCAGCGCGCGCAGCGCGTCGCGGGCATTCACCAGCAGGTTCACCAGCACCTGCTCGATCGAGACGAGCTGCCCCAGCGCGACCGGCGCCGGGTCGCCCAGCGCCAGCACGACCTCGACGCCCGCGTCGCGCAGCGGCCCGCCGACCAGCGCCAACGCGCTGTCCACCGCGTGGTCCAGCGGCACCGGCTCCGGCGGCGCGCCGGCATCGCTGCCGCGGGCGAAGCGGCGCAGGTTCTCGATGATCCCGGCCGCCCGCTGCGCCTGGCCGGTGATGCGCTCCAGGCGTTGGGTCGTCGCCGCCGCATCGCCGCGGCGCAGCGACCGCATGGCGTTCTCGGCGGCCAGGCTGATGGTCGCCAGCGGCTGCTTGAGCTCATGCGCCAGGCCGGTGCCCATCTCGCCCAGCGCCACCATGCGGCCGGTCGCCGCCGCCTGCGCCTGCGCCGCCCGCTCGGCGGTGACGTCGGCCAGGAAGCCCACCACCTCGACGCTGCCCTCCGGCAGGCGGTCGAGCACCGACAGCGTGCAGCGGACATCCGCCACGCGGCCATCGGCCCGGCGCATCCGGTAGTCGTAGCGGATCGTGCCGTCGCGCAGCAGCAGGCCGATCCGCTCCGCCAGGTCGCCGCGGCTGGCCGGCTCGACGATGCGGGACAGGCCACCGGGCGGGTTCACCGCCTCCCAGGGCCAGCCGGTCAGCGTCTCGATGCCGCGGCTGAGGAAGGTGCGTCGGAACCGGCCCTCGGCGTTGATCCGCGCCCGCAGCACGGCGACCGGCGCGGCGGCCAGGGTGCGGTCCAGTTCGGCCCGCGCCGCCAGCTCGCCCGCCTGCGCCTCCCGCTCGGCGGTGACGTCGACGATGAAGCCGATCATGCCGGCGCCGCCATCGGCCTCGGGCGCCACCACCACCAGCGTGTGCCGGGTCCAGATCTCGCTGCCATCGGCGCGGCGCATCCGCAGGTCGCGGATATGCAGCCCGTCCCGCAGCAGCGCCAGCATGTTCGCCCGCTGCTCGCGGCGGTCCTCCGCGTGCATCAGGGCGGCAAGCTCCCCCGGCGGCTCGATCGCCGCCCAGGGCCAGCCGGTCAGCCGCTCGATCCCGCGGCTGAGGTAGGTGCGGGTGAAGTCGCCATCCGGCGCCAGCCGGCCGCGGTAGACCACCAGCGGCGCGGCGGCGAGCGTGCGGTCCAGCTCCTCCGTCGCGGCACGGGCCTGCGCCGCCGCCTCCCGCTCCCGGTCGATGTTCAGCATGGCGCCGACGATCTCGCCGCTGCCATCCGGCCGCAGCGACAGCCGGCGGGCATAGGACCGCATCCAGCTGAAATTCCCGTCCGGCCGGCGCATCCGCCATTCCACCGTCGTCTCGCCGTCGCGCAGCACGCCGCGGTACAGCGCCTCCAGGTTCGGGCCGTCCGGCGCGGCCAGGTGCCGCCACTTCTCGTGCGGCGCGAGGTCCTCCGCCGGCCAGCCGGTCACCGCGGCCAGGTCGCCGTTGCGGTAGAGCAGGCGGGAGGTGCCGTCCGCCGCCACGTCGCGCAGGAAGAGCACCGCCGGCAGCCCGGTCAGCAGGCGTTCCACCTGCGCCCGGCCCGCCGCCTCGGCCGCCGCCTCGCGCTGCCGCGCCGCCTCCGCCGCCGCCGCGGCGGCGTATTCGGCGGAGACGTCGACGATGTAGCCGACCACCTCGCCGCCGCCATCCGGCCGGCGCGAGAGCACGCGGCTGAAGGTCCGCATCGGGCGCGGTGGCCCCTCCGGCTGGCGCATCTGCCAGTCGCACACCGTGCTGCCCTCGCGCAGCGTCTGGTCGACGAGCGACTCGAAGCTCTCGACCAGGGGATATTCGATGAATTCCTCGATCGTGTCCTTGCCTTCGAAGGCCGCGGCCGGCCAGCCGGTCACCTGTTCCAGGTCGCCGCCGCGATAGAGCAGGCGCGAGGAGTTGTCGCCCTGGCAGTCGCGGTGGAACAGCACCACCGGCACATTGGTCAGCAGGCGCCCCATCTGCGCCCGGCCCGCCACCTCGGCCGCCGCCTCGCGCTGCCGCGCCGCCTGGGCGTCCGCGGCGGCGGCATATTCGGCCGAGACGTCGACCACGTAGCCGATCACCTCGCCGCCGCCATCGGCACGCCGCGACAGCGCCCGCGCATGGCTGCGCATCCAGCGCGGCGGGCCATCCGGCTGGCGGATGCGCCAGTCGGAGAAACAGGTCCCGTCCCGCAACGCCCGCGCGGAAAGGCTCTCGAAGCTGCCGGGCGGATCGTCGCGCAGCGCCGCGAGGTCGTCCAACCCCTCGATCACCGCCGCCGGCCAGCCGGTCACCGCCTCGATGTCGCCGCCCCGGTAGAGCAGGCGGGAGGTGCCGTCGGCGTGCGCGTCGCGGTGCCACAGGATGGCCGGCAGATTGGTCTGCATCCGCTCCATCTGCGCCCGGCCCTCCGCCAGGGCCGCCGCCTCGCGCTGCTGCGCGTCCCGGGCCTCCGCCGCGGCACGGTATTCGGCCTCCACGTCGACGACGTAGCCGACCACCTCGCCGCCGCCATCGGCGCGCGGCGCGGTCAGCCGCAGCTGCATGCGCATCCAGTGCAGGCCGCCATCCGGGCGGCGGAACTGCCAGTCGTGCCGCGCGCTGCCCGCACGCAGCACCTCGCGGACCACGTCGTCGATCAGCCGGGCGCCCGGCCCGTCCAGGTGGTCGAGGCTGTCGTACCCGGCGAGGTCCTCGGCCGGCCAGCCGGTCACCGCCTCGATGTCGCCGCCCCGGTAGAGCAGGCGGGACGTACCGTCCGGGTCGGCGTCGCGGTGCAGGATGATGGCCGGCAGTCCGGCATTCAGCCGCGCCATCTGCGCCCGCCCCTCCGCCAGCGCCGCCGCCTCGCGCTCGCGCGCCGCCTCCGCCGCCTGGGCGGCGGCGTATTCGGCGGAGACGTCGATCACGTAGCCGATCACCTCGCCGCCGCCATCCGGCCGCTGCTCCACCCGGCGGGCGCGGCTGCGCATCCAGCGCAGGCTGCCGTCCGGCGCGCGGATGCGCCAATCGACCAGGGCGATGCCCTCCCGCAGCACACGCTGCTCGAAGGCCGCGAAGAAGGCCGCGCCGCCCTCGGCCAGCGCGAACAGCCTGCCATCCGCGGCCAGCTCCGCCGCGGTCCAGCCGCTCACCGTCTCCGGGTCGCCGCCGCGATAGATCAGCCGGGACGTGCCCTCGGCGGTCACCTCGCGGTGGAACAGGATCGCCGGCAGCGCCGCATGCAGCCGCTCCACCTGCAGCCGCCCCGCCTCCAGCGCCGCCGCCTCGCGCCGGTCGGCGGCGCGCGCCGCCTCGGCCGCGGCATATTCGGCCGAGACGTCGATGATGTAGCCGACCAGCTCGCCGCCGCCATCCGGCCGCCGCGACAGCACGCGGGTATGCTTCCGCATCCAGCGCGGCGGCCCCGCCGGCTGCCGCATCTGCCAATCCACCACCGTCGCCTGCTCCTGCAGCCCGCGGCGGTAGATCGTCTCGGGTGCCGGTTCGCTGTCGACACGCAGGCCGGACAGGTCGTCCAGTCCCGCCAGCACCGCAGCGGGCCAGCCGGTGACCCGCTCCTGGTCGCCGCCGCGGTACAGCAGGCGGGTGTTGCCCGCGGCGTCGGAGTCGCGGTGGAACAGCACGCTCGGCACACTGGTCAGCAGCCGTTCGACCTGCGCCCTGCCCTCCTGCACCGCTGCCGCCGCCTGCTCGCGCGCCGCCCGTTCCTCCGTGATGTCGACCAGGAAGCCGACCATCTCCCTGGCGCCATCGGCGCCCGGCACAGCCAGCAGCGTGTGGCGCACCCAGAGCCGCCGGCCATCGGCGCAGCGCAACCGGATCTCGAGCATGGCCTGGCCCTGCCGCAGGGCGGCGCGCATCGCCTCCTGCTGCGCCGGGCTGTCGTATTCCATGATGCCCCGCACCGCGCCGGGGTTGTCCTGGAAATGCGCATAGGGCCAGCCGGTCAGGCTCTCGATGCCGCGGCTCAGATAGGTGCGGGTGTAGCCGCCATCGGCCTCGATCCGCGCCCGGTAGACCACGACCGGCGCGGCGGCGAGCGTGCGGTCGAGCGTCGCCACCGCCGCCTGGGCC
>JBMOJU010000046.1:0-22355 GCA_049315625.1 Paracraurococcus sp. | reverse complement strand
GGGCTGTTCCCGCATCGCCACCACCACGGCCCGCAGCACGGCCCTGTCATCGGCAGCCGCTGGCGCCCCGGGCGGGCGCAGGACCGCGCGCAGCAGGTCGGCGCGGCTGACGATCCCGGCCAGCTTGCCGTCCTCCAGCACCAGCACGCGGCGGATCGCGTGCGTTTCCATCAACCGGGCGATCGATTCGGCCGAGGCCGTCCGGTCGACGCCGACCAGCTCGGTCGACATCACGTCGCGCGCCATCAGGCCATGCGCGCGGCTGAACCGCTCGACCAGCGGCACCGGATCACGGAACAACTGCAGGAACCAGCTCAGCGGTCCGGGCGGCTGGTCCGCCAGCCGTCGGATCAGGTCGCCTTCGGTGACGATGCCGAGCGCATTGCCCGCGGCATCGACCACCGGAACCGCGGAGATGCCGCGCGCCGCGAGCAATTCGGCTACCGCGGTGACCGGCGTTTCGGGTGGCACCACGACGAGCGCCGTGGACATGAGATCCTGCGCCTGCATGGCGATGTGCTCCTCCGCGCCGGACGGCGCGCGCCGTGCGGCAACTTTCACCATCCGCATGGTCCCATGCGGTGTCGGCGCAAAGCTTGCGCCACCTCAAGCTGCGGCGCGGGGAGGGGATGCATCACCGAAGCGTGCGAGCGGGGCCCGTCATCCGATCGTGGTTGCGCCCTGGCCGACGCAGGTCCCATCTGCGGCTCCGCCGAAGGATCACCGCATGTCGCCCGACACCGCTGCCGCTGCGCCGGCCCAGGGGTTGAGCGCGGCGGAGGCCGCCGCACGCCTCGCATCCGAAGGCCCCAATGAATTGCCGCGCGGCGGCCGGCGCACGCCGTGGCGCATCGCGCTGGAGGTGCTGCGGGAGCCGATGCTGGCGCTGCTGCTGGCCGGCGGCGTGCTGTACCTGCTGCTGGGCAGCAAGGAGGAAGCGGCGATCCTGCTGGTCTTCGCGCTGCTGTCGATCGGCATCACCGTGGTGCAGGAAAGCCGGACGGAGCGGGTGATGGAGGCGCTGCGCGACCTGACCAGCCCCCGCGCGCTGGTGCTGCGCGACGGCGCGCGGGTGCGCATCGCGGGGCGGGAGGTGGTGCGCGGCGATACCATGCTGCTGGCCGAGGGCGACCGCGTTCCCGCCGATGGCCGGCTGCTGCGCGGCGACGATATCCAGACCGACGAATCCCTGCTGACCGGCGAATCCGTCCCCGTACGCAAGCGGCCTGGCCCGAAGACGGCGGCGCGGCCGGGCGGCGACGATCTGCCCCAGCTGTTCTCCGGCACGCTGGTGGTGCGCGGCAGCGGCGAGGCCGAGGTGACCGCGACCGGCGCGCGCAGCGAGATCGGCCGCATCGGCCAGTCGCTGGACAGCATGGCGCCGGAGCCGCCGCGGCTACAGGCGCAGATGCGCCGGCTGGTCACGCTCTGCGCCATTGCCGGCGGCAGCGTCAGCGTGCTGGCGGTGGTGCTGTACGGCACGCTGCGCGGTGGCTGGCTGGATGCGCTGCTGTCGGGCATCGCGCTCGGGATGTCGATGCTGCCGGAGGAATTGCCGGTGGTCCTGACCGTCTTCATGGCGATGGGCGCCTGGCGGATTTCCCGCGCGCGGGTGCTGACGCGGCGCGGCGCGGCGATCGAGACGCTGGGCTCGGCGACGGTGCTCTGCACCGACAAGACCGGCACGCTGACGCAGAACCGCATGTCGGTGGCGGCGCTGTGGCGGCCGGATGGCACGGCATTGCGCCCCGGCGCGGCGCCACTGCCGGAGCCGTTTCGGCATCTGGTCGAGGCGGGGATGCTGGCCAGCGCACCGGAGCCCTTCGATCCGATGGAGAAGGCGTTCCACGATCGCGCCGCGGCGCCGCCGGGCTGGTCGCTGGTGCGGACCTACGGGCTGCGGCCGGATCTGCTGGCGATGACCAACGCCTGGGCCACCGGCGCGAGGGATGCACCGCTGCGGATCGCCGCCAAGGGTGCGCCGGAGGCGATCGCCGTGCTCTGCCGGCTGGACGATGCGGCCACCGCTGCGCTGACGGCGGCGGTCAATGCCATGGCGGCGCAGGGGATGCGGGTGCTGGGCGTCGCGCAGGCCAGCGCCGCGGCGGACGCCCTGCCCGAGGCGCAGCCGGGATTCGACTTCACCCTGCTGGGCCTGGTGGGCCTCGCCGATCCGCTGCGCCCCGGCGTGCCGGAGGCGATGGGCGAATGCCGAGCGGCCGGGATCCGCGTGGTGATGATCACCGGCGACTACCCGGCCACCGCCCGCGCCATCGCCCGCGAGGCCGGGCTGGCGGCAGAGGACCTGGTGACCGGCGACGCCCTGGCGGCGATGGGCGACGCGGCGCTGGCGGCGCGGATCCGCAGCGCGACCGTCTTCGCCCGCATCCTGCCGGAGCAGAAGCTGCGCATCGTCGCCGCGCTGAAGGCGGCGGGCGAAGTCGTCGCGATGACCGGCGACGGGGTGAACGACGCGCCGTCGCTGAAGGCGGCGCATATCGGCATCGCCATGGGCGGCCGCGGCACCGACGTGGCGCGGGAGGCGTCTTCCCTGGTTTTGCTGGACGATGATTTCGGCTCCATCGTCCAGGCGGTGCGGCTCGGCCGGCGGGTCTACGACAATCTGCGCAAGGCGATGGGCTTCATCCTGGCGATCCATGTGCCGATCGCCGGGCTGGCGCTGCTGCCGCTGGTCTTCGGCCTGCCGATCCTGTTCGGCCCGGTGCACATCGCCTTCCTGGAGATGATCATCGACCCGGTCTGCACCCTGGTCTTCGAGGCGGAGGAGGCGGAGGAGGGCATCATGCAGCGGCCGCCGCGCAGCCCGGCGGCGCCGCTATTCTCGGCATCGCTCATCGGCTGGAGCCTGCTGCAGGGCGGCGTCGTGCTGCTGCTGACCGCGGGAGTGTTCCTCGGCGCGCTGTGGCGCGGCATGCCGGAGACGGAGGTGCGGGCGCTGACCTTCTTCTGCCTGGTGCTCGGCATCATCGGGCTGGTCTTCGTCAACCGGTCCTTCAGCGCCTCCATCGCCGCGGCCTTCCGGCGGCGCAACGCGGCCTTCCGCTGGGTGATGCTGGGCGTCGCGGCGCTGCTGTCGGTGACGCTGCTGTGGCCCTTCGCGCGCCGGCTGTTCCGCTTCGGGCCGCTGCACCTGAACGATCTGGCGGTGGTGCTGGCGGTGGGGCTGCTGACCATCCTGCTGCTGGACGCGGCCAAGCCGCATTGGCGGCGCCGCTTCGTGAGCTGAGCCCCCGGGCTACACCGTCTCCGCCGGTGCCAGCGCGCAGGGATGCGCCGGGTCTCCGCGTTCCACCTGCAGCGTCGCGTGGCCGATGCCGAAGCGGGTCCGCAGCGCGCCGCAGACCGCGGCGAGGAAGCCGTCATCCGCCGTCGCCTCCGGCCGCACCAGATGCGCGGTCAGCGCCGTCTGGGTGGTGGAGATCGCCCAGATGTGCAGGTCGTGCACCTCCCGCACTCCGGGCTGGGCGGCGAGGAAGGCCTGCACCGCGGTGGCGTCGATCCCGGCCGGGACGGCATCCATCGCCAGATCCGCCGATTCCCGCAGCAGCCCCCAGGTGCCGGCCAGGATCACCCCGGCGATGACCAGCCCCAGCACCGGGTCCACCCAGGTCCAGCCGGTCGCCTGGATCAGCACCGCCCCGGCCACCACGCCGGCCGACACGCCCGCATCCGCCAGCATGTGCAGGTAGGCGCCGCGGCGGTTGATGTCTGCCTGCCGCCCGCGGGCGAACAGCAGCGCCGTGCCGCCATTCACCACGATGCCGGCAGCGGCGACCCAGAGCATCCAGCCAGTGGCCACCGGCTCCGGCGTGATCAGCCGCTGGATGCTTTCCAGCGCGATGGCGCCGACCGCGACCAGCAGCAGCATGGCGTTGGCGAGCGCCGCGAGGATGGTGCCGCGGTGGAAGCCGTAGGTCCGGCGGTCAGTGGGCAGCCGGCGGGCCAGCCGCACCGCGATCCAGGCCGCGACCAGCCCCAGCACGTCGGACAGGTTGTGCCCGGCATCCGCGAGCAGCGCCATCGAGCCGGCGACGAGGCCGGCCGCGACCTCCAGCCCCACGAAGCCGAGGTTGAGCGAAACGCCGAGGGCGAAGCCCCGCTCCTCCGGCCGCGGGCCGTGCCGGTGGCCGGCGTGGCCATGCCCGTGGCCGTGGTGATCGTGCCCGTGGTGGTCGTGGCCCATGCGCTACAGCCCCAGCTCCGTCAGCCCGGGATGGTCGGCCGGCCGCGGCCCCGGCGCCGGCCAGCGGAACAGCCGGTCGGCCTCCCGGATCGGCACGTCGTTGATGCTGGCGTGCCGCTCCGCCATCAGCCCCTGCGCGTCGAACTGCCAATTCTCGTTGCCGTGGGAGCGGTACCAGGCGCCGCTGTCGTCCCGCCATTCATAGACGAAGCGGACGGCGATGCGGTTCCCGGCGAAGGCCCAGACCTCCTTGATCAGCCGGTAGTCCAGCTCCCGCGCCCATTTGCGGCGGAGGAATTCGGCGATCGCCTCCCGCCCCGAGAAGAACTCCGCGCGGTTCCGCCAGCGGCTGTCCGCGGTATAGGCCAGCGCGACGCGGTCCGGGTCGCGGCCGTTCCAGCCATCCTCGGCGGCGCGGGCCTTCTGCGTGGCGGTCTCGGCGGTGAAGGGCGGGAAGGGTGGGCGCGCGGTCATGGCAGGGCTCCTCCGGCCGGATCATAGGCACAAAAAAAGCCCCGGGGGTCTCCCCCCGGGGCCGTGCCGTACCCGTGCGGGCCGGCCTCAGTCGTTGGACTGGCGGACACCCACCAGCTGCAGCAGCATCTGGAACAGGTTGATGAAGTTCAGGTAGAGGCCGAGCGCGTCCATCACGCTCCGCTTGCCGGCTTCCTCCGTCCCCTCGGCGTAGGAATACTCGATGTAGTCGGCCTTGATCCGCTGGGTGTCGTAGGCGGTGAGGCCGACGAAGACCACGACGCCGATCAGGCTGATGGCGAATTGCAGCGCCGAGGACTGCATGAACATGTTGACCAGACCGGCGATGACGATGCCGATCAGGCCCATCATCATGAAGCTGCCCATCTTCGTCAGGTCGGTCTTGGTGGTGTAGCCGTAGAGGCTGACCGAGGCGTACATCGCCGCCGTGATGAAGAAGGTGGTGCCGATCGAGGCGCCGGTATAGCGCCAGGCCAGGTTGCTCAGGCTCGCGCCCATGCAGATGCAGAAGGCCCAGAACAGCGCCTGCGACGTGGTCTTGCTCAGCTTGTTGTAGCCGAAGCTGAGGACCAGCATGAAGGCGAGCGGCGAGAGCGCGGCGACCCAGAACAGGATCGTCGGCTGCATCACGATGCGGCCTGACTGGGTGCGGGCGGCGGTGTAGAACAGCTCCTGGATCGCCGGCACGGTCACGACGGCGAGCGCCACGATTCCGGTGAGCAGCAGCCCCGAAGCCATCCAGTTGTAGACCCGGAGCATGTACCCCCGGAGCCCGGCATCGACGGCGGCCGCGTCGGCGGTCGCAGTGCGACCCCAGCCAGGCGCACCCGTCTGGTATCGATAGTCGGGTTGAAGGGCCATAGGTGTATCGAACCTCCCAAGGGGGGCAATCCCCGCGACGGCGTTTATATGGAGAAGCTGTAACCCGTTTCAACGGGATTCGACGCGATGGCCGCACTGCTCCAGCCGGTGCGCGGGGACCGCCGGCTGTCCCTATATAGGTGCCAGCGGGCCCCGCTACATGTGGAGAAGCGTGACGAATCGCTATTCGTTGCGTAACAGCGGCCCCGGCCGCGCGCGCAGCGCCAGCGCGGTGCCGATCTGGCCGCAGGCCAGCGTCAGCAGGGCGCAGCCCAGCACCGTTGCCGCCAGCGTCCCCGGCAGCAGGACCCATTGCGCCTGCATGACCAGGGTGATCACCGCCCAGGACGCCGCGCTGCCGGCGAGCGCCGCCAGCAGCCCGGCGACCAGCCCGATCAGCGCGAATTCCACCAGCCAGGCGGCGCGGATCTGCGCCCGCGTGGCGCCGAGCGTCTTCAGGATGACCGCATCCCGCACCCGCTGCCGCTGCCCGGCGGCGACGGCCCCGGCCAGCACCAGGGCGCCGGCCAGCAGGGTCAGGCTGCCGGTCGCCGACAGCGCGGTCCCGACCCGGCCGAGGATGCCTGCCACCGCTTCCAGCGCATCCCGCACCCGGATGCCGGAGATGTTGGGAAAGGCGTCGGTCAGCGCCCGCAGCACGGCGGAATCCTGCGCCGGGTCGCCGCGCACGGTGGCGATGTGGGTGTGCGGCGCCGCCTCCAGCAGGCCGGGGGAGGCGACCAGGGTGAAGTTCATCCCGAGGCCGCGCCAATCCACCGAGCGCAAATTGGCGACCTGCAGGTCGATGCTGCGGCCCAGCACGTTGACGGTGATGGTGTCGCCGATCGCCACGCCCCAGCCGCGGGCGATGCCGGCATCCATCGAAAGCAGCGGCGCGCCGCGGTAATCGGCCGCCCACCAGGCGCCCTGGACCAGCTTCGTCCCTTCCGGCGGCGTCGCGGCATAGGTCAGGCCGCGGTCGCCGCGCAGCGCCCAGGCGGTCTCCTCCGACACCTTCAACTGCTCCGCCGGCACGCCCTTCACCGCGACCACCCGGGCGCGGAGGCTCGGCACCCGCTTAACCTCCGCGACGCCCGGCAGCGCCTTCGCCGTCGCATCGAAGCGCGCGGCCCGGTCGGACTGGATGTCGATGAAGAAGAAATTCGGCGCCCGCGCCGGCATCTCGGCGGCCAATTGGCGGCGGAGGTTGCCCTCGATCTGGGCGATGGCGGCCAGCGTCGTCAGGCCGATGCCGAGCGAGACGACCAGCAGCGCCGCCGGCGAGCCCGGCCGGTGGAGGTTCGCCAGGCCCAGCCGCAGCGCCGGCCGCCGCAGATGGCCGAGCCGCCGCGCCGTCGCCGCCAGGGCCCAGGCGCCGGCGCGGAACAGGGCGAGGGCAGCGATGGCGGCGCCGCAGAAGCCGAGCGCGAAGAGGCGGTCGCCGGAGGTCGCGACGATCAGCCCGACCAGCGCCGCCGCGGCCGCCAGGTTCAGCCCCAGCACCGCCGCCCCGGGCCAGGCGCCGGCCGGCTGCACCGCATCGCGGAACAGCGCCGCGCCGGAAATCCGCGCCGCCCGGCCGAGCGGCCAGAGCGCGAAGGCCAGCGCCGTCAGCAGGCCATACAGCCCCGCCAGCGCCAGCGGCGCCGGATAGATCGCCAGCCGCGGCGGCACCGGCAAGGAACCGCTCAGTGCCTGCGCCGCCAGCCAGGTCAGCCCGTAGCCGCCGATCAGGCCGATGGCGATGCCGAGCCCGGCCAGCGCCAGCACCTGGATCAGGTAGGTGAGGAAGATGACGGAGGACGGCGCGCCGAGGCAGCGCAGCGTGGCGATCGACCGCGCCCGCGCATCCAGCCAGCCGCGCACCCCGGTGGCGACGCCGATCCCGCCGACCAGCAGCGCGGTCAGCCCAGCCAGGGTCAGGAAGGACGCCGCGCGGTCGAGGAAGCGGTTCACCCCCGGCTCCGCCTGGTCGGCGGTGCGGATGCGCCAGCCCTCGGCGGCGAAGGCGGTGCGGAGATCGGCGGCGAAGCGGGCCCGCGGGGTGCCCTCCGGCAGCCGGATGCGGAGGTCGTGCTGCACCAGGCTGCCGGGCTGGAGGAGCTGGGTGCGGTCCAGCATCGCTGCGGTCATCAGCGCACGCGGGCCGAACAGCGCCGGGGTGGTGGCCTTGTCGGGCTCCGACCGCACCAGGGCGACGAAGGCGAAGCTGGCCTCGCCGATCCGCACCGTGTCGCCGACCGAGAGGCCGAGCCGTTCCGCCACCAGGGGGTCGAGCGCGACGCGCGGGGCATGGGCCGCGGCTTCCGCGGCCGGGGCCTGCTGCAGGATGGGGACGGCGTTGAGCTCCTGTCGCGTCGCCAGCGGCACCGGCGGGTCCAGCTCGACCGCGCCATAAAGCGGCCAGGCGGCGTCGACCGCTTTCAGCTCCACCAGCATCCGCTCGCCCGAGGGCGCGACCAGCATCGAACGCAACGTGACCACGGCCGAGGCCTGGCCGCCGCGCGCCGCGATCCAGTCCCGCGCCGCCGCCGTCGCCGGGCGGTTGCCGCTGCGCAACTCGACATCGCCGCCCAGGATGCGGGCGCCATCGGCCGCCAGCCCGGCGTCGATCGCCGCGCGCAGCGTGCCGACCGCGGCGATGGCGGCGACGCCGAGCGCCAGACAGGCGAGGACGATGCGGAGGGAGCGGATGCCGCCGCGCAACTCGCGCCGCGCCAGCCGGAGGCCGAGCACAAGCTGGCCGGCAAAACCCAAGGCAGGATGCTCCATTACAGGTGAAAGGGCAGGTGGGGCTGTGCGGCCCCGAACCAAGGCCGACCGCCAATGCCCGGGGTGAAGAAGCGTTACCGCAGCCAAAACCAGGACCGTATCGACCATGGACGCTGACATCGCCGGCGCCCGCCTCGCCCTGATCGGGATGGTGCTGGTGGCGGAAGGCCTCGGCTTGCCCGTGCCGAAGGGCTTCGTCCGTGTTGCGATGGCCTTCGCGGCGGGGGTGGAGGGGCTGAACCTGCTGGCCAAGCGGGCCGGAACGCAGAGTTGGGCTAACCCACCCGCGGCAGCATCGCCCCCTTCGCCGGCGCCGCCGCGAACAGCGCAGCCCGGAGCCCCGGCGGCAGCGCGCCGCCGAGCCGCGCCGCCAGGTAGGTCGGCCAGGGATAGGCGATCCGCAGCCGCCCGGCGGCGATTCCGGCGAGGCTCCGCCGCGCCGCCTCCTCCGGCTCCATCAGCAGCGGCATCGGGAAGGCGTTGGCATCCGTCATCGGCGTGCGGATATAGCCCGGGCAGATGCTGTGCAGACGGATGCCCCGCCGCCGTTCGGTGGCGTCCAGCGCCTCCGCCCAGCGCTGCACCGCCGCCTTGCTGGCGCAATAGGCCGGCGCGCCCGGCACCGCGATGAAGGCGGCGATGGAGGCGATGACCGCGACCCGGCCGCGCACCCCGCCCGGCCCCGGATCCTGCGCCGCCATCGCGGCGATCGCCGGCAGGGCGGTGTTCAGCACGCCGGTGACGTTGGTCTCGAAGATTGCCCTGGCCTGGTCGGCCGGTTCCGTCGCGCCGCCGGTGCCGGCGGAGATGCCTGCATTGGCGATGACGAGGTCGATTTGCCCGGTGCCGCCGATCCAGCCGGCCATTGCGTCGCGGTCCCGCACATCCACCGCCTGGGGCTGCGCGGTGGCGCCGGCGGCGGCGCAGGCCGCCGCCGTGCCGGCCAGCCGCGCCGCATCCCGCCCGCCGAGGTGCAGCGTCACCCCCGGCGCGGCGCAGGCCAGGGCCAGCGCCCGGCCGATGCCGGAGGAGGCGCCGGTGACCAGCACATGCCGCCAGGGCCAGGGCGGTGATGGTGTCGCTTGCATCCGGTCCCCCAAGGCGGGACAACCCGCCGCATGGGCATCCTTATGAGCATGACCGGCTTCGCACGCGAGAGCGGCACGCTGGCCGACGGTACCGCCTTCGTGTGGGAGCTGCGCAGCGTCAACGGCCGCGGCCTGGACCTGCGGCTGCGCCTGCCGAACGGCCAGGACGCGCTGGAGCCGGCGCTGCGCGAGGCGACGGGCAAGCGCCTGAAGCGCGGCAACGTCTCCGCCACCCTGACCCTGAAGCGGGAGGACCGGCCGCGGCTGACGGTGGACAAGGCGGCGCTGGAACAGGCGCTGGCCCTGGCGCTGGAGCTCGCCGGGCGGATCCGCGGCAGCATCGCGCCGGCGGCCGAGGCGCTGCTGGCGCTGCCCGGCGTGATGCGGGCCGAGACGGTGGAGCCCGACGAGGCGATGGAGGCGGCGAAGCGCACGGCGCTGGCCGCGGCCTATGAGGCGGCGTTGGCGGGCCTGGCCGCGGCCCGCCAGGCGGAGGGCGCCAAGCTGCACGCCATCCTGTCCGGCCTGCTCGACGAGGTCGCCGCGCTGCACGCGGCCGCCGCGACGGAAGCCGTCGGCCAGCCCGCGGCGCAGCGGCAGAAGCTGCTGGACCAGCTCGCCGCCCTGCTGGGCGATTCCGGCACCGCCCGGGTGCCGGAGGAACGCCTGGCGCAGGAGGTCGCGCTGCTGGCGCAGAAATCCGACGTGCGGGAGGAGCTGGACCGGCTTTCCGCCCATATCGACGCTGCCCGCGCCCTGCTGGCCGCCGGCGACGGGGCCGGCCGCAAACTGGATTTCCTCACCCAGGAATTCGTGCGGGAGGCGAACACCCTGTGTTCGAAATCCGCCTCCGTGCCGCTGACGCGCATCGGCCTCGACCTCAAGGCGGCGATCGAGCGGCTGAAGGAACAGGCGGCGAATGTCGAGTAGCGTGCCATCCCATCCGATCGCGGCGCCCCGCAGCGCCAGGGGCGCGAGGCGCAGAGCGTGAATCGGATGGGCGAATCATCGTCGCGCCGAGGCATCTGCCTCGTTCTCGCCTCCGCTCCCGGTGGCGGCAAGACCAGCGTGTCGCGGGCGCTGCTGGAGAGCGAGCCGGACCTGTCGCTCTCCGTCAGCGCCACCACGCGGGCGCCGCGGCCGGGCGAGCGGGAGGGGGTGCATTATTTCTTCCAGACGCCGGCGCAATTTGCCGATGGCGTCGCCGCCGGCGCCTTCCTGGAGCACGCGAGCTTCCTCGGCCGGTCCTACGGGACGCCGCGCGCCCCGGTCGAGGCCGCGCTGGCCGCCGGGCACGACGTGCTGTTCGACATCGAATGGCAGGGCCACCGGCAATTGCAGCAGACCATGCCGGCCGACGTGGTCGGCATCTTCCTGCTGCCGCCGAGCCTGGCGGAGCTGGAGCGCCGCCTGCGCGGCCGCAACCAGGACCCGGAGGAGGAGATCGCCCGCCGCATGGTCGCGGCGCGGACCGAGATGCAGCACTGGCACGAATTCGACCACGTGCTGGTGAACGAGGATTTCGACCTGACCGTCGCCGCGGTGCGCGCCATCCTGCACGCTGCCCGCACCCACCGCACCCGGCAGCCCCGGCTGGAAGCCTTCGTCGCCACCCTGCTCGGCGACTGACCCTTCCGCCCTCCCCCGCCTTGCGGGGGAGTTCCGGGGTCGGGGTGTCCGCCGCTACCCCAACAGAAGCTGGATTTCCTGCAGCATCGTCAGGTGCTGCTGGATCGACACCCGCGCCAACACCGCGATGTGCTGCGTGTCCGTGCTGCGGTTGGTGTTGTCCAGATAGCCCTGCTGGATCGCCAGCAGCTCCTGGTGCCCGGTGAGCTGGGCGAGGATGTAGGCGCGGTCGAAGGCCTGGCCGGATTGCGCCTGCAGCGTCATCAGCACCGCGGCGTGCTCGGCATCCAACGGCACCGGCGGCGGGGCGTCGGTATCGGTCAGCACCTGGGCGATCGCCGTCTGCTCGGCGATCTCGAAGCCGGCGAATTGCTTCACCCGCGGGTGCTGCGCGCGGTCCAGCGCGACCTGGCTGGCCTGCTTCGCGAGGGTGCCAGCCATCAGCGTCATCGTCCGGTGTTCCGAGCCCGAGAGCCAGCGCGCCGTGCCCTGCGCCCGGGCGAGGCGCGGCGACAGCCCGAAGGAGAGCGCCGCGAGCCCGGCGGAGCCGAGCAGGATACCACGTCGATCCATGTGACCATTCCTTGTGCGCGAGACTTGTCCAGGCAGGTTCGCCCGGGTCGCTGCCGCCACAACGGCCGTGCCGCGCACAGGTTCGCCAGCGCCGCGCCAGGATCGCCACCGGCCGTGGCATCCGCGGCGGTCCGGTCCGCCACCTGCGGCGCGGCGCACAACCGGATGCCGCGGCCGGGGTTGTAGGTGCGGGCCGCCATCCTGCCCCGGCCGGGATCGCCGCGGCGTTTGGCCATGACCGCCGCCGAACGCCGGCCGGCGGCCAGACGCGCAAGGGATGACAGACAGGATGACGCCATGGTGGCAAGGCGCGGCGATCTACCGGATCTGGCCGCGCTCCTTCCAGGACAGCGACGGCGACGGGATCGGCGACCTGCGCGGCATCGCCGCACGGCTCGGGCACCTGACGGCGCTTGGCGTCGACGCGCTCTGGATCTCGCCCTTCCATCCTTCGCCGCTGGCGGATTTCGGCTGCGACGTCGCCGATCACCGGGTGGTGGATCCGGCCCTCGGCAGCCTGGACGACTTCGACGCGCTGGTCGCCGCGGCGCATGCGCGGGGGCTTCGCGTGCTGCTGGACTACGGGCCGAACCACACCGCGGAGACGCATCCCTGGTTCGCCGCCAGCCGCGCCGCGCGCGATGCGCCGCAGCGCGACTGGTACATCTGGCGCGACCCGGCGGCGGATGGCGGGCCGCCGAACAACGGGCTCAGCGCGTTCGGCGGCAGCGCCTGGACGCTGGATGCCGGCACCGGCCAGTACTTCTACCACGCCTCCGTGCCGCAGCAGCCCGCCCTGAACTGGCGTAACCCGGCGGTGCAGGACGCCATGCTGGACGTGCTGCGCTTCTGGCTGGACCGCGGTGTGGACGGCTTCCGGATGGATGGGATCCACCAGCTGGTCGAGGATGCCGCGCTGCGCGACCACACCATGGACCAGCCGGAGGTGCTTTCCGCCGTCACCGCCACGCGCCGGGTGACCGATGCCTATGCCGGCCAGCGCCCGCTGATCGACCGGCTCATGGTCCAGGACGGCACCACCCTGTCGGGCTTCCACCTGCCCTGCCATGTCCACCTGAACACCACGCCCTGGACCGCTGGCGCTGTCGCCGACCTGGTGCGGTGCCATGCGGCGGCGCTGCCGCCCGGCGCCTGGTCGAATTGGGTGCTGGGCAACCAGCACCTCAGCCGCATCGGCGCGGCGCAGGCGCGCGTCGCGGCCATGCTGCTGCTGACCTTGCGCGGCACGCCGACGCTCTGCCAGGGCGAGGAGCTGGGCCTGACCGACGTGCCGATGCCGCCCGACCGCGTGCAGGACCCCCGGGAGAAGCGCGGGCCCGGCTTCGGCCGCGACACGGTGCGCAGGCCGATGCCGTGGGAGGCGGGACCGCAAAGTGGTTTCACCGCAGGTACGCCCTGGCTGCCGCTGGGCGAGGAGCACCGTGCTCGCCACGCCGCAGCGCAGGCGCGCGATCCGGGCTCGATGCTCGGGCTGTATCGGGCGCTGCTCGGGCTGCGGCGGCGCGAGGCGGCGCTCTCGCTCGGCGCGATCCGTGCGGTCGCGGCTACGGGCGACGTGCTGCGCTACGACCGCACCGACCCGGTGGATGGGCGGCGCCTGCTGGTGGCGCTGAATTTCGGCGGCGCCGAGCAGGCGCTGGACACGCGCGGCCGGCCGCTGCTCTCGACGCATGGCGACTACGGCAACCCGCGCCGGCTGCGGCCGCATGAGGGGCTGGTGATCGAGGCGGACTGAGGGCTTGGGAAAGAATGCATTGGACCGCGTCGGCAGGCAGCGCCGCCGACGCAAGCGGGAACTGCGGGAGGACAAGCCGCACAACCCGACACGTGATGGTGCGCTGCAGGCCGTATCCGCGCATGTTGCGCAGGATCATGGACGCTTCGCCCAGGGCGGCCGATGCGGCATGCTCCGCGGCAGCATCGCGTGGCGGCCGCGACGCCCGGCCCGCCGGATCTTCGAATCGAAAGGCACCAGGATGGCCAAGGACGATACCGGCAAGAGCGGCACGGGTTTCGGCGCGATGCCCGGTGCCGAGGCGATGCTCGCCTCGCTCGCCTCCTGGAGCGCGGCGATGCCGCCCGCCCCCGCCGCGGCCATGTTCAACGACGCCGCGGTGGCCGAGGCGCTGCGCCAGGCGAAGGCGCTGGTCGACCGCGACCCGCTGCTGAAGTCGGTCGATTCCATGTGGAACGCCAACCCGCTGCGGGAGGTGATCCCGGTCGACTGGGCCGAGGTCGCGCGCAGCCTGCGCGTCGTCTGGCTGCAATCCCTGTCCGACCCGGCGGCGATGCTGGCCTCCACCACCGCGCTCGGCACCAGCGTGTTCCGCGCCGCGATGGAGGCCTGGACGGAAGCCGGGCAGCGCTGGCTGGGCGAGGCGGCGCCGGACGGGAAGCCCGGCCCCGACAAGCGCTTCGCCGCGCCGGAATGGCAGGCCAACCCGGTCTTCCGCACGCTGAAGGAATCCTACCTCCTCGCCTCCGAATGGCTGGTCCAGCGCGGCAAGGACAGCCCCGGCCTGGATGCGGCGGAACGCCAGCGGCTGGATTTCCACCTGCGGCAATTCGTCGATGCGATGAGCCCGACGTTGCTGCTGGCGAGCAACCCGGTGGCGCTGAAGCGGGCGATGGAGACCGGCGGCGCCAGCCTGGCCAATGGCGCGCGCAACCTGATGGAGGATGTGCAGGCCGGGCGACTGAGCATGGTGGACGCCACCGCCTTCGCGCCCGGCCGCAACCTGGCGATGACGCCGGGCAAGGTGGTGCACCGCAACAAGCTGGTCGAGCTGATCCAGTACACCCCGCAGACACCCGACGTGCACGCCAAGCCGCTGCTGATCCTGCCGCCCTGGATCAACAAATTCTACATCATGGACATGCAGCCGAAGAACAGCCTGGTCGACTTCATGGTCAAGCAGGGTTTCACCGTCTTCGTCGTCTCCTGGCGCAACCCGGATGCCTCGATGGAGGACACCACGATCGAGGACTACATGGAGCTCGGCGTGCTGGAGCCGAGCGACGTGGTGCGCGACATCACGGGCAGCGAGACGCTGAACGTCATGGGCTACTGCATCGGCGGCACGCTGCTGGCGATGGTGCTGGCCTGGCTGGCGGCGGAAGGCGACCAGCGCTTCAACGCGGTGACCTTCATGGTCTCGTTGCAGGATTTTTCCCGCGTCGGCGACACCGCGATCTTCCTCGGCGACGGGGCGATCGACGCGATCGAGGCGCAGATGCTGCAGCGCGGCTACCTCGACAGCCGCGAGATGGCCAATATGTTCAACCTGCTGCGCTCGAACGACCTGATCTGGGCGAACGTGGTGAACAACTACCTGCTCGGCGAGAAGCCGCCGGCCTTCGACCTGCTGTATTGGAACAGCGACGGCACCCGCATGGCCCGTGCCGCGCATGCCTGGTACCTGCGCAACACCTATGTCGAGAACAACCTGATGGTGCCTGGCAAGGTGGTGCTGAAGGGGCAGAAGCTCGACCTCGGCGCCATCACCCAGGACATCTACGCCGTGGGGGCGGAGAAGGACCACATCGTGCCCTGGGACGCGGCCTGGCAGATCAGCCGCCTCGCCGGCGGCAAGGTGCGCTACATCCTCGGCTCCTCCGGCCACATTGCGGGTGTCATCAATCCGCCCGGCGGCAAGGGCAGCTACTGGGTCTCCGAACCCGGCGCCGAAACCGCCGGCGCCTGGCGGCGCGCGGCGGTGAAGCACGACGGCAGCTGGTGGCATGACTGGGCCGCCTGGCTGGCGGAGCGCTCCGGCAAGAAGGTCAAGCCGCCGGGCATGGGCAGCAACGCGCACCCGCCGCTGGTCGACGCGCCCGGCACCTACGTGCTGCAGAAGTAGGTGCCGCGCGGCGCGTCGTCTCACATGCACGCGACGCATGCGGCCGACACAGGCTCGTTACGGTCGGCCCCGCACGCTTCCCGGTAGATATCCCCGGGACGGAGCGGGGTTCCGGGGGATGCCGGTCCGGCGTGCCGGACGATCGACACTCGGGCTGACGCGAAAACACGGTTTCCCGGCAAGACGCCACCAGTCTCGTTATGCACGGCGCGCCCGGTTCGCCGGACGAGGAGGCGATGATGCTGCGTGGCGCGATGCCTTGCCTGGCCGGGACGTGGCCGGGCCCGATTTGGGTGCCGCGGGGGCGGGGCTGCGCCGCGGGCGGCCGATGAGCCAGGCCCTCGCCCCGCGCATCGAGGATCTCCACGACCTCTGCGCCGCCCGGCTGCGGGACTGCCTGGACCCGCGCAGCGGCCGCTTCGGCCGGCAGATCCGCGGCGGCGCCTGGGCGCCGACCCACGGCAGCGAAAGCCTTACCGGCTCAGCCATCTGCCTGATCGGCCTGGATCGCGCCGGCATCCCGCCGCGCGCCGTCGTGCCCGATGCGGCCGCACTCTGCCGCGACCTCGCCGCCGGGGTGCGGGAGGCCGGCGAGCCCGGCGCGCTCGGCCTGGTGCTCTGGGCCAACAGCGCGGCGCGCGCCGCGGCGCCGCTCGCCCTGCTGGCGGAGGCCGGCTTCGGCCCGGCGGGGGTCGAGCTCCTGCTGCCCGAACTCACCACGATGGAGGTGGCCTGGCTGCTCAGCGGCCTGCTGCATGCCGACGTGCCGGCGCTGCGCGCCGCCGTCATCGCCGCGTTGCGGGAGCTGGAGAGCCGGCTGGACCGGGAGACGCTGCTGTTCCGCCACGCCGCCGCCGGCGCGCCACTGCGCCACCGGCTGCGCCGATGGGTGGCGAATTTCGCCGATCAGGTCTACCCGCTGCAGGCGCTGGCCTTCGCCGCGCTGGTGCTGGGCGACGCCGACCGGCGCCTGCTGGCGGATCGCTGCGGCGCCAGGATGGTCGCGGCGCAAGGGCCGCTCGGCCAATGGTGGTGGCACCATGATGCCGCCAGCGGCGCGGTCGCCGAGGCCTATCCGGTCCTTGCGGTGCACCAGCACAGCATGGCGCCGATGGCGCTGCGCGCGCTGGCCCTGGCTGGCGGCCGCAACCACGCCGCGGCGGCGGCCAGCAGCCGGGCCTGGCTGCACAGCAACGAACTCGGCATCGACCTGGTCGAGCCAGCCTCCGGCATCATCTGGCGCAGCGTGGAGCGGGAGGAGGGCGCCGCCACCCGCCGGCTGCGCCATGCCCGCCTGCTGGCCGGGCTGCCGGCGGCCGATCCGCTGCTCCCGCGCCTGCGGCTGAACCGCGAGATGCGGCCCTTCGAATGGGGCTGGCTGCTCTATGCCGCGGCGATCGAGGGCGGCGCCCCGCCGGCGGGGCATATCGTCTGAGCCATCCGCCGTCGCGGTGGGATGGTGGGGGCGGCGGGACTCGAACCCGCACAGGCTTGCGCCCGAGAGATTTTAAGTCTCCTGCGTCTACCGTTTCGCCACGCCCCCGTGCCGGCTATTTGCCCTCCCGCACGATCCGCCGGCAATGGTCGAGTGCCGCGCCAATCAGGTTGTCGCTCGCTTCCGGCGTGCGGAAGGCGGCGTGCGAAGTCAGCGTGGTGTTGCGCAGCCCCCGCAGCGGGTGGCCGGCGGGCAGCGGTTCCTCGACGAAGACATCCAGCGCGGCGTGGCCGAGCCGGCCGGAGTCCAGCGCCGCGATCATCGCCGCCTCATCCACCACGGCGCCGCGCGCGGTGTTCACCAGGATGGCGCCGGGCTTCATCAGGGCGATCCGTTCGGCCGAAAGGAAGCCGCGCGTCTCGTCGTTCAGCAGCAGGTGCAGCGAGACCGCGTCGCTCTCGGCCAGCAGTCGTTCGAGGGAGACGAATTCCACGCCGGGCAGGGCCTTGGGGGAGCGGTTCCAGGCCAGCACCTTCATGCCGATCCCGGCGCAGAGCCGTGCCATCTCCGCGCCGATCCCGCCCGTGCCGACCAGCCCGATCGTCTTGCCGGTGAGCTGCATGCCGACGACGCGCGGCCATTCATTGGCGCGGATCGCCGCGTCCATCATCGCGGTCTGCCGGGCCGCGTCCCATAACAGGGAAAACGCCATCTCGGCGACGGCGGTGTCGCCATAGCCCTTGATGATATGGACCTGGACGCCGATCGCCTCCAGCGCCTCCGGGTCCATGTAGCTGCGGGCGCCGGTGCCGAGGAAGACGATGTGCTTCAGGTCCGGGCACTGCTTCACGACGTCGGTCGGGAATTGCGTGTGGTCGTCGATCGCGATGGCATGGCCGGCCAGCAGACGGGGCAGGTCGGCCGGGGTGATGTCCGGGTCGCGGTGGATGGCGACCGCGGGGTCGCCGGGGCGCAGCAGGCGTTCGGTTACCTCGGCCAGCGAATCATTGGCATCGACAAACAGGGCGCGCATGGCGTCGGTTCCCGGGCGTGGTGGCGGCGCATGGTAGCCTGCGGCGCGGGCCGGTCCAGCCTGGGTCAGCGTTCGGCCGGCGGCACGCGATCCACGGTGGTCAGCCCGCTGCGGGCGGCCATGGCGTCGTCATAGGTCATCGTGCCGCGGCCGGGGCCGCCGGGCAGGCGAAGGCTGCCGATGCCGGTGCAGCCGGCCAGGGCCAGCAGCGCCAGCAGCAGGGCGAGGCGGTGGCGGTCAAACATCCGCCGCCCAGCGTGCCAGCGCCGCCCCGTCCCAATCCAGCCCAAGCCCCGGCCGTTCCGGCACCTCCGCCATGCCGTCCCGCACCACCAGCGGCGCCCGCAGCAGCGGCCCGGCGACGTCCATGTGTTCCAGCAGATGCGCGGTCGGCGTCGCCGGCAGCAATTGCGCGCTGGCCTCGATGAAGATGTGCGACGACATCGGGATGCGCTTCGCCGCCGCCAGGGCCGCGGCCTGCTGCCAGCCGGTGACGCCGCCGATCTTCATCGCGTCCGGCATGCAGAGG
This sequence comes from Paracraurococcus sp., assembly GCA_049315625.1. GTDB lineage: Bacteria > Pseudomonadota > Alphaproteobacteria > Acetobacterales > Acetobacteraceae > Paracraurococcus. The sequence continues at coordinate 3,855 of JBMOJU010000046.1, read as the reverse complement.
TCGACCGCCCCGGCCTCCAGGGCGCGGGCCATGCCCTTCGGCCCCCACCAATTCTCGCCGCCCTGCACGAGCACACGCAACTGCCCGCGCAGCGCCGCCAGGCCGGCATCGTCGTCGACCGGCAGCGGCTCCTCCAGCCAGCGGACGTCGAGATCCTGCAGCGCCAGGCCGCGCCGCTCCGCCTCCGGCCGGGTCAGGCCCTGGTTGTAGTCGACCAGGATCTCGACGCCCGGCCCGACCGCGTCCCGCACCGCGCGCACGGTGTCCAGGTCGTCCTCCAGCCGCTTCTGCCCGACCTTGAACTTCACCGTGCCGGCGCCGAGCGTGGCGACGGCCCGCCCCGCCTCCTCCGCCAGCATCGCCGCACCCCAGCCGCGGAGGGACGCATAGATCGGCAGCGGCCGCGGCTCGGCGCCGAGCAGGCGGCACAGCGGCTGGCCGGCGGCGCGGGCCAGCGTATCCCACAGCGCCATGTCGAGGCAGGAGAGCGCGATCTGCACCAGCCCCTCCGTGCCGAGGATGCGGTAGGCGTTGTGCAGCTCCGCCCAGATCGTCGCCGGCGCCACCGGGCGCCCCGTCAGCCCGGCGCCGATGTTGCGCACCAGCGCTGCGGTCGCGCCGAGGGCGACCGGCGTATAGGGGAAGACATAGGCGTTGCCGGTCACGCCTTCCCGCGTCCGCACCTCGGCGATGACCAGCGGGGCGCGCGGGATGACGTTGAGGCTGTTGCGCAGCGGCGGGTCGAGCGGCGCGTCCACCGCGCGGACGGCGACCTCCCGGATCGTCAGGCGCATCGGGTTCCTCCGGCTTTGCCGCGATGGTGCCGGGCGGGCCGGGCCGCGTCCAGCACCGTGGCCCCTTGCTGCACCGCGGCCAACCTGCCTAGCCTTCCGCCGGGCGTGGGGGTTTTGCGGGAATCATGTGCGGCATCGTCGGATTGTTCGCCAAGCAACCGGGCATCGAGGCCGAATTGGGCGCGCACCTGGCGACCATGCTCGGCGTCATGGGGGATCGCGGGCCGGACAGCGCCGGCTTCGCCGTCTATGGCGCGGGGCAGCCGGGGCAGGTGAAGCTGACCCTGCGCTGCCCGACGGGGTTCGATGTCGAGGCGCTGGCGGCGCGCGTGGCACCCGGCGCCGGGCTGGCGCGGCGGGCCACGCATGCCGTGCTCTCGGTGCCGGCCGAGCAGGCGGAGGCGGTCGCCGCCGCCATCGCCGCCACGGCGCCGGAGGTCGTCCTGGTCGGCGCCGGGCGGCGGATGGAGCTCTATAAGGAAGTCGGGCTGCCGGCCGATGTCGCGCGGGAATTCGACCTTTCCGGCATGTCCGGCTCGCACGGCATCGGCCATACCCGCATGGCGACCGAAAGCGCCGTCACCACCGATGGCGCGCACCCCTATTCGACCGGGCCGGACCAGTGCCTGGTGCACAACGGTTCGCTGTCCAACCACAACGCCGTCCGCCGCGAATTGGCGCGGGCCGGGCTGCGCTGCCGCACCGAGAACGACACCGAGGTCGCGGCGCTGTATCTGACGGGGCGGCTGCGCGCCGGGCTGGCGCTGGAGGCGGCGCTGCGCGGCGCGCTTACCGACCTCGACGGCTTCTATACCTTCGTCGTCGGCACCGAGACCGGCTTCGCCGTGCTGCGCGACCCGATCGCCTGCAAGCCGGCGGTCATGGCCGAGACGGAGGCCTGGGTGGCCTTCGGCTCGGAATACCGCGCGCTGGTGGACCTGCCGGGGATCGACCAGGCGAGGGTGTGGGAGCCGGAGCCGGGCATCGTCTACGCCTGGGAACGCCCGCAGTGACCGAGATCGACCTGGCGGCCACAGCGGTCCGCGAGCTCAACGCCGCGTTGCATGCGCTGCGCGGCACCACCAACGAGACCCACTGGCGCGTGCTGAACCCGCGCGGCCGGCATGCGCTTGCGGTCGGCGTCGATGCCCCCGTCACCATCGAGATCGCCGGCCATGCCGGCTACTACTGCGCCGGCATGAACAAGCGCGCCACCATCCTGGTGCACGGCAATGCCGGCGTCGGCGTGGCCGAGAACATGATGAGCGGCCTGGTGCATGTCCGCGGCGATGCCAGCCAGGCGGCCGGCGCCACCGCCCATGGCGGGCTGCTGCTGGTGGACGGCAACGCCGCGGCGCGCTGCGGCATCTCGCTGAAGGGCGCCGACATCGTGGTGCGCGGCAATGTCGGGCACATGAGCGCCTTCATGGCGCAGGCCGGCACGCTGACCGTGCTGGGCGATGCGGGGGAGGCGCTGGGCGATTCGATCTACGAGGCCCACCTGTACGTCCGCGGCCGCGTTGCCAGCCTCGGCGCCGACTGTATCGAGAAGCCGCTGCGCGATCACCACCGGGCCGAGCTGCATGCCAAGCTGGCCGCCGCGGGCATCGCCGGGGAGGTCGATCTCGGCGAGTTCCGCCGCTACGGCAGCGGCCGCACGCTGTACAATTTCCACGTCGACCAGGCGGGGCAGTACTGATGGACGAGACGCCCCGCACGCCGCCGCGCTTCTCCGCGACCTTCGACCCCTACACGCTGGCGGAGATCCGTCGCGCTGCAGCTACGGGCATCTACGACATCCGTGGCGGCGGCACCAAGAAAAAGCTGCCGCATTTCGACGACCTGCTCTTCCTCGGCGCCTCCATCAGCCGCTACCCGCTGGAAGGCTACCGCGAGCGCTGCGGCACCGACGTGACCATCGGCGCCCGCCATGCGGCGAAGCCGCTGCACCTGAAGATCCCGGTCACCATCGCCGGGATGAGCTTCGGCGCGCTCTCGGCCCCGGCGAAGGAGGCTTTGGGCCGCGGCGCCACCATCGCAGGCACCAGCACCACCAGCGGCGACGGCGGGATGACACCGGAGGAGCGCGCTGCCTCCGCCCTGCTGATCTACCAGTATCTGCCGAGCCGGTACGGGATGAACCCGGACGACCTCCGCGCCGCGGATGCGATCGAGGTGGTGATCGGCCAGGGCGCCAAGCCGGGCGGCGGCGGCATGCTGCTCGGCCAGAAGATCAGCGACCGCGTCGCGGAGATGCGCCGGCTGCCGCAGGGGATCGACCAGCGCTCCGCCTGCCGCCACCCGGACTGGACCGGGCCCGACGACCTCGAGATCAAGATCGAGGAGCTGCGCGAGCTGACCGACTGGCAGAAGCCGATCCTGGTGAAGGTCGGCGCCAGCCGGCCCTATTACGACACCGCGCTGGCGGTGAAGGCCGGTGCCGACGCCATCGTCATCGACGGCATGCAGGGCGGCACGGCGGCGACGCAGGATGTCTTCATCGAGAATGTCGGCATCCCGATCCTCGCCGCCATCCGCCCCGCGGTGCGGGCGCTGCAGGAGTTGGGCCTGCACCGCAAGGTGCAGCTCATCGTCTCGGGCGGCATCCGCAACGGCGCCGACCTGGCCAAGGCCATCGCGCTTGGCGCCGATGCGGTCTCCATCGGCACCGCGGCGCTGGTGGCGCTAGGCGACAACGACCCGATGTTCGAAGCGGAGTACCGCGCGCTCGGCAGCACCGCCGGCGCCTATGACGATTGGCAGGAAGGGCGCGACCCCGCCGGCATCACCACGCAGGACCCGGCGCTGACCGCGCGGCTGGACCCGGTGCTGGCCGGGCGGCGGCTGGCCAACTACCTGGCGGTGATGACGCTGGAGGCGCAGACCATCGCCCGCGCCTGCGGCAAGAGCCACCTGCACAATCTGGAGCCCGAGGATCTGGTCGCGCTGACGATCGAGGCCGCGGCCATGGCGCAGGTCCCGCTGGCGGGGACGGAGTGGATTCCCGGACAGCGCCCATAGAGGCGCGCCGGTGGAGGACGACACGGCGGACGCAGGGAAC
>JBMOJU010000362.1:0-5145 GCA_049315625.1 Paracraurococcus sp. | reverse complement strand
GTCATGACTTTCCTTTCGCAGGTCAAGTGCTTAACTTGATCTCGCTTCCATATTTGTTTAGGAATACTCGTGTTTTACTGCGTACTTCTATTTTTGTTGGCGGCATGATTGGCGCAGCATTTAGCGCGGGCACCAATCACCACTACAGTCCGTAACGATCGAGACGGATCAGCGCGCGCCGTGAGGCGCCGCACCAGGCCTGGGTTCCCTTCGGCCAGCGGATTCAACCATCACGCGCATACATCGATCTGCGGTATGCCGCGCCGCACAATTCCCGTTTAGATTGTAAAGGTCAATACTCTTTCTGAATGCTCTGGAATGGTTTAGTATATTTAGTATACATTTATATTATGTTGTGAAATCAACCGACGTACGATCACTCCGACACGTCGCCGACCTCGTCCAGAACCCTTGAGCGGGAACGATTACGCTGCTGACGCGGGACGCAGCGGCTATCCCCGCCGATGGCTCGCCGCAGCGTAGACCGCCCGCTCCGTCGCCTCGAACGCCGCCAGAACCGTCGGATCCGCAAACGGCAGGATCTGCGTGGCGATGACGCCGGCTCGATCCCGCGCCGGGTCGATCCAGTAATAGGTGTTGGCCAGCCCGGCCCAGGCCAGGCTGCCCGCCGCGCGGCCGCCCGGCCCATCTTCCGCGTTGATCAGGAAGGACAGGCCCCAGCCCTTCCGCATGCCGGGGAACAACTCGACATCATGGGTCGAGGCCGGCATGGCGGATGTCATCGGCGTCACCTCTAGCGGTGCGATCTGGTCGCGCATCGCTTCCCGTACCGTCTCGGGGGCCAGGATGCGGGCGCCATCCAGCGTGCCGGCGTTCAGCCACATCCGGCAGAAGCGCAGGTAGTCGGTCACGGTGCCATACAGCCCGCCGCCGCCCATGTGGAATTCCGGGTCCTGCGGTACCTCAAAGGGGATCGCCGACAGCGTGCCGTCCGGCGCCTTGGCATGCATCGAGGCAAGGCGCTGCCGCTGGTCCGTGCCGATGCGGAAGCCAGTGTCCCGCATGCCGAGCGGGCCGAGCACGCCCTCGGCCAGCACCGCGGCAAGGCGCCGGCCGGTGACCTTCTCCACCGCCAGCCCGGCCCAGTCGATGCCGATGCCGTATTCCCAGCGCTCGCCCGGCTCGGCCACCAATGGCGTGGTCAGCGCGGCGCGCTGGCAGCCGATGATGCCGGGAACCTGCCGCGCCGCCATGTAGACACCGATCTCCGGGTTCCACATGTCGTAGCTGAAGCCGCTGGTATGGGTCAGCAGGTGCCGCAGGGTCAGCGGCTTTCGGGCCGGGCGGAGCATCGCCTCGCCGCCTTCGGGGGCGAAGCCCATCAGCACCTGCGGCTGCGCCAATTCCGGCAGCACCGCGCCGATCGGGCCGTCAAGCGAAAGCCGCCCGGCCTCGACCTGGCGTAGCGCGGCCGTCGCGGTGACCGCCTTGGTCATCGAGGCGATCCAGACCACGGTATCCGGCGTCATCGCCGCCGGCTGGTCCAGGCCGCGGCGGCCGAAGGCGCCCTCGTAGAGCGTTCCCGCCGCATTGCCGGCGACAAAGGCGATGCCCGGCACCTCGCCGCGCTCCACCGCACCGCGCAGGACCGCATCGATCTCGGCCTTCATGGCATCCCCTCCGTTCGCTTGGGGGGATGCTAGGCTCCCACAGCCAGCCGCCGCCAGCGCCTCAGCCGGGTTGCCCGCGCTTGTGCGCCACCAGCGCCATCAATCGGCGGTCACGCCAGGCGCTGCGGTCCTGGATGCGCTCCAGCGGCAGCGCCAAGCGGCGCTCGGCGGTCACGTCCTCCACCGTCGGCGCGTCGTAGTCATAGGGCGTCTGCTCATGGGTGATGCCGCCCATCAGCGGGCCGAAGCGGCCGACATAGTCCTCGACCCCGCCGGGGGCGTTCAGGTCGATGGTCTCGAAGGGGCCCATGAAGGACCAGCGCAGGCCCAGCCCGTCCTTGACGCAGGCATCGACATCGGCCGGCGACATCACGCCGTCCCGCACCATGCGGAAGGCCTCCGCCAGCAGCGCCGCCTGCAGCCGGTTGAGCACGAAGCCGGTGGTCTCCTTGAAGGCCACCACCGGCACCTGGCCGACGCGGTCCATCAGCGCCCGGGTCCGGGTGATCACCGCCGGGTCGGTCCAGGGCGCGCCGACCAGCTCCACCAGCGGCACCAGGTAGGGTGGGTTGACCGGGTGGGCGACCAGGCAGCGGCCGCGGCCGGGCAGGTTGCCGGTGAACTCGCTGGCCGGGATGCCGCTGGTCGAGGACGCCAGCACCACCTCCGGCGGGCAGAGCCGGTCGAGCTCGGCGAACAGCTCCTGCTTCGGCGCCAGGCGTTCCGGCCCGTTCTCCTGCACATGGATGGCGCCGGCGACGCACTCCGCCAGGGTCGCGGCCGGGGCGATGCGGGCGAGGATCGTCTCCGGCGCCTCGGTCACCAGCCCGGCGGCGTGCAGGTCGGCCAGGCTGCCGGCGATCAGCCCCATCGCGCCCTCCGCCACCCCGTCCACCTTGTCCCAGAGCGAGACGGCAAGTCCGGCGCGCGCGAAGACCATCGCCCAGGCGCGGCCGATCAGCCCCGCCCCCACCACGGCCACCTTGTCCATGCCGTACGCTCCCCCGCTGTTCGTGCCGTTGTCATGCAACGTTACACCGGCGCGGCTTGATCCCCGCCGGCACGGGCGCGATGTAACGCCCGGCCATGGACCGACGCAACGTGACCCACTCCGAGACGCCGCCGCCGCCGGCGCTGCACACCCCGCTGGTCTGGGCCTGGGGCGGCGCGCTGCTGACCGTGACCCTGTGGCTGACCGGGATCATCGCGCTGTTCCGCGGCATCGGCAGCCTGTTCCACTGATGCTGCGGGACATGCTGAGCAGCTGGATCGGGCTGCGCGCCCGGTTTCGCGGCTACGCCCTGCCGATCTTCGCCTCGCCGCTGCTGGTCGCGGCGCTCTTCGCCGCGATCGGCGGGAATGAGCGGATCGTCGGCGGATCGTTGCTGGGCTTCGGCGCCAGCCTGCTGGCGACGCGCATCCTGCGGCGCGGGCGGAAGGGCGATGCACGGCGCGCCGCGGTGATCGTCGGCGTCGGCACCGGGCTGGCCGCGAACATGGCGGCCGGGCTGCATTCGATCTTCCCCTTCGTGCTCGGCTTCGGCGCCTTCTACGGCACGCGGCTGCTGTATACCGCGCTGCCCGAGACCGCGCCGCCCCCGCCGCCGCCCGAACCGCCCCCGCCGCCCGGGCTGCTGGAGGAAAGCCGCGCCCGCCTCGCCCGGATCGAGGCGGTGGCGCGGCGCCGCGGCGACCCGCGGTTGCAGGGCGTCGCCGTGGCAATGGACGGCGTGCTCGATGATCTGGACGCCCGGCCAGACCGGCTGCCGCTGGCGCGGCGCTTCCTCGCGGTGCATCTCGATGGCCTCGACCGAATCGTGCAGCGGCTGGAGGCCGGGGCGGCGCCGCCCGCGGGCATGCCCGCGCTGCTGGACGAGTTGACCCGCACCGCCGGAGAATTGCGGCAGCGGCTGACGCATGAAGAGACCGAGGCGCTGGAGATCCAGGTGAAGGTCCTGTCCGACCGCCTGCGCGAGGAGGGCTACCGATGAGCGGCACCGCACCCACGGGCATGAAGCTGCCCATCATCTCGGCCGAGGCGTTGCAGGCGGCGCTGGAGCCGACGCCGGAGACGCGCGCGGCGGCGGTGGCGGAGCTCGCCGCCCGGATCGACATCGCCGATCCCGGCAGCATCCTGCGCTTCGGGCAGGAGGCGCAGAACCGCGCCACCCTGGCCGCCGACGCCATGCTGGAAGGTGCCCGCAACCGGGAGGCCGGCGAGGCCGGCGTCACCCTCTCCACCTTGATCGGCACGCTGCGCGGCTTCGACATGTCGGGGCTGGCCGAGAAGCGCGGCTTCTTCGACCGCATCTTCAACCGCGCCGGCGCCGAGGCGGCCCGGGTGGTGCAGCGCTACGAGACCATCAAGGGCCAGGTCGAGGAAGTCGGCGACCGGCTAGACACCCACCGCACCAGGCTGCTGGAGGATGTCGAGAAGCTGGAGCGGCTATACCGCGCCACGCTCGACTGGTTCCACGCGCTCGGCGACCACATCGCCGCCGGCGAGGTGGTGCTGGCCAAGGTGGACCAGGACGCCGTGCCCGCCATGGCGCGGGAAGTCGAGGGCGGCGACAGCGTGGCCGCCCAGCGACTGCGCGACCTGCGCAGCGCGCGGGACGAGCTGGAACGCCGGGTGCACGACCTGCGGCTGACCCGCCAGGTGGCGATGCAGGCGCTGCCCTCCATCCGGCTGATCCAGGAGAACGACAAGGCCCTGGCGGCGAAGATCCAGAGCGTGATCGCCAACACCGTGCCGCTCTGGCGGCAGCAATTGGCCCAGGCGCTGGCGATCCAGACGATGCAGGACGCCGGGCGGACGCTGAAGGAGGCGACCGACCTGACCAACGATTTGCTGGTGGGCAATGCCGAACGGTTGCGCCAGGGCAATTTGGAGGCGCGGACCCAGCTCGAGCGCGGGGTCTTCGACATCGAGGCGGTGAAGCGGGCCAATGCCTCGCTGGTCGCCACCATCGAGGACAGCCTGCGCATCGCCCAGGACGCCCAGTCGCAGCGGGCCGGCGCGACGAAGGAGCTGGAGAAGGCCGAGAGCGAGATCCGCCGGGTGCTGCTCGCGGCGCGGGCCTCGGGCGGGGTGCGGCCCGGCGCCTGATCAGGCACGGCTTGTCCGCGGCGCCCGGCGCCCCTAGTTGCTCCCGCCAAACAGGGAGTCAGCCGATGCCCACGACCAGTCGCCGCCATCTGCTCGCCGCCGGGGCCTTGCTCGCCGCCCCCGGCCTGGCCCGGGCGCAGGCCTGGCCGAACGGGCCGATCCGCGTCGTCGTCCCCTTCCCGCCCGGCGGCAGCGTCGACACCGTCGCCCGGCTGCTGCAGCCGCACCTGCAGACCGAGCTCGGCGTGCCGGTGATCGTCGAGAACCGCGCCGGCGCCTCCGGCGCGCTGGGCGCGGCGCAGGTGGCGCGGGCGGCGCCGGACGGGCAGACCTTCCTGCATGTGTTCGACACCCATGCGGTGAACCCGGCGCTGATCCCCAATCTCGGCTACGACACGCAGAAGG
>JBMOJU010000361.1:0-5166 GCA_049315625.1 Paracraurococcus sp. | reverse complement strand
AGGGCGAGGTACTTCACCTCGAGGTATTCCTCGATCCCGTGGTGGCTGCCCTCGCGGCCCAGGCCGCTTTCCTTGACGCCGCCGAAAGGCGCCACCTCGGTGCTGATCAGCCCTTCGTTGATGCCGATCATGCCGCTCTCGATCGCCTCCGCCACGCGGAAGATGCGGCCGACGTCGCGGCTGTAGAAATAGGCCGCGAGGCCGAAGGGTGTGTCGTTGGCCAGCGCGATCGCCTCGGCCTCGTCCTTGAAGCGGAACAGCGGCGCCACCGGCCCGAAGGTCTCCTCGGTGAAGATCATCGCGTCGTGCGGGACATTGGCGAGGATGGTCGGCTGGAAGAAATTGCCGCCATTGCCATGCCGCTGGCCGCCGGTGACGATGGTGGCGCCCCTCGCCGTGGCGTCGGCGATGTGCTCCTCGACCTTCTTCACCGCGTCGGCGTTGATCAGCGGGCCCTGGGTCACGCCCGGTTCCATCCCGTCACCGACCTTCAAGGCTTCAACCGCCACCTTCAGCTTCGCGGCGAAGGCGTCGTAGACGCCGTCCTGCACCAGCAGCCGGTTGGCGCAGACGCAGGTCTGCCCGGTGTTGCGGTACTTGGACGCCATCGCACCCTGCACCGCGGCATCCAGGTCGGCGTCGTCGAAGACGATGAACGGCGCGTTGCCGCCGAGTTCCATGCTGGTCTTCTTGATGGTCGTCGCGCATTGCGCCAGCAGCAGCCGGCCGACCTCGGTCGACCCGGTGAAGGTCAGCTTGCGCACCAGCGGGTTGGAGGTCAGCTCCTTCCCCGTCTCGCCCGACGGCCCAGTGATGACGTTGCAGACGCCGGGCGGCATGCCGGCGCGCTCGGCCAGCACGGCGATGGCCAGCGCGCTGAATGGCGTCTGGCTGGCCGGCCGGATCACGCCGGTGCAGCCGGCGGCCCAGCCGGGGCCGGTCTTGCGGGTGATCATCGCCGCCGGGAAATTCCACGGCGTGATGGCGGCGAAGACGCCGATCGGCTCCTTCGTCACGATGATGCGGCGGCCCTTGGCGTTCTGCGGGATGGTGTCGCCATAGACGCGCTTGGCTTCCTCGGCGAACCACTCGATGAAGGACGCGGCATAGGCGATCTCGCCCTTGCTCTCGGCCAGCGGCTTGCCCTGCTCGGCGGTCATGATGGCGGCGAGGTCGTCGGTATTGGCCAGCATCAGGTCGAACAGCCGGCGCAGGATCGCGCTGCGCTCCTTCGCCAGCATGGCGCGCCAGCCCTTCTGCGCGGCATGCGCGGCCTCGATGGCGCGGCGGGTCTCAGCGGCGCCCATAGCGGGGACGCGGCCGACGACGTCGCCGGTGGAGGGGTTGCGCACCTCCAGCGTCTTGCCGCTGTCGGCCTGCACCCATTCGCCGTTGATGCAATTGGCCTGACGGAAAAGATCGGGGTCCTTCAGCGGCAGGCTCGTGATGGCGTCAAGCATGGCCGGTCTCCTTCCCTTGGTTCGCCGGAAGATAGGGCGGGCGGGCGCGGCTGTCAGGGGCGGCTTCCGCCGCGCCGCGCCCTGGCCTAGCCTGCCCGCAACGAAGGGATGGGAACGCCATGCGCCGCGGGATGTTGCTTCTGGCCGCGCTGGCGCTGTTGCCGCTTGCCGCCTTCGCCTTTCCGGACCGCCCCGTGACCATCATCAACCCCTACGCCACCGGCAGCCAGGCGGATGCGGTGGCCCGGGCGCTGGCGGATGGCCTGGCGGCGCAGCTTGGCCAGCCGGTGGTGGTGACGAACCGGGAGGGCGGCTCCGGCGTCGTCGGCCTGCGCGTGCTGGCCGCCAGCCCGCCGGACGGCCATATCCTTGCCTTCTCCGCGCTCGTCCCGCTGACCATCCAGCCGCATCTGGTCCGCAACACCGGCCTCGGCCCCGACGCCATCGCCCCCATCTGCAACGTCACCGAGAACATCCTGGGCGTCATGGTCCGCGCCGATGCGCCGTGGCACAGCCTGCCGGAGCTGGTGGCAGAGGCGCGGCGGCGCCCGGTTACCTACGGCTCGCCCGGGCCGAATTCGGCGCCCTCCATCGGCATGGCGCGGATCCAGAAGGCCGCCGGCGGCGAGTATGTCCACGTGCCCTACCGCGCCGACGCCCAGGCGCTGCTGGAGGTGAAGGCCGGCCGGCTGGATGCCGCGGCGATCGTCGTCGCCTCCGGCGCGCCGATGGCGCGGGCCGGGGAGATGCGGCTGATCGGCACGTTTTCCCTGCGCCGGCATCCGGACTTCGCCGCGGTCCCGACCGCGCGCGAGCAGGGGATCGAGGCGGTGGAACTCTCCGCCGGCGGGCTCTACGCCCCGCGCGCGACGCCCGAGCCGGTGCTGGCACAGCTGGAGGCCGCCTGCCAGGCGGCGATGCAGACCGAAGGCTTCCGCCTGATGGCCGCGCGCTGGTCGGTGCTGCCGGAATTCCTCGGCCGCGCCGATTTCGCCCGGCGCCTGCACGACGCCTTCAACGACCATGCCGAGGTGCTGCGCGCGCTCGGCGTGCAACCCGAATAGAGGATTCCGCGCATGCCCCGCCGCATCGTCGACATCTCGGTCGCCCTGAAGCAGGGCATCAAGTCCGACCCGCCCTGGGCGCTGCCGCAGATCGACTATCACGACCACCAGATGACCGCGCCGCCGATCGCGGAGTATTTCGGCATCCGCCAGGACCAGTTGCCGGAGGGCAATTACGCGGCGCGCGAGCAGGCGCGGCTGTCGACCCATGCCGGCACGCATCTGGACAGCCCCTACCATTTCTTCCCCCGCCAGGACGAAGCCCTGGTCCCCGGCGGCCGGCCTTCCATGCGGATCGACGAAGTGCCGCTCGACTGGTGCTTCCAGCCCGGGGTGAAGCTGGACTTCCGCCACCTGCCGGATGGCTACACGGTGCAGCCCGACGACGTGGCGCGGGAGCTGGACCGCATCGGCCATGTGCTGAAGCCGCTGGAGATCGTCATGGTCAACACCCGCGCCGGCAGCCGGTACGGGGAGGACGACTACATCGATGTCGGCTGCGGCATGGGCAAGGCGGCGACGCTGTTCCTGCTGGAACAGGGCATCCGCGTCTGCGGCACGGATGCCTGGTCGTGGGACGTCCCCTTCAGCGTGACGAAGCAGCGGCTGGCGGAGGGTGCCTCCCCCGACATCATCTGGGAAGGCCACCGCGCCGGCCGCGAGATCGGCTACTGCCACATGGAGAAGCTGCACAATCTGGAAGCCCTGCCGGCGGATGGCTTCATGGTCGCCTGCTTCCCGGTGAAGGTGCACCGCGCCTCGGCCGGCTGGACCCGGGCGGTGGCGATCTTCGAGGAGTAGCGCCTGGTGCGACGGGCCTGATCTTCGGTTCGGCCCGTCGCTGCAGGCTTTGGTTTGCAAAGCAGAGTCACGCCTGCCGGCGGTTCCGCCTTGCGGCGATCTGCCCTACGGCGTGATCGCCACCTTCATCACCCCGTCCCGCTGGTGCGCGAACAGGTCGTAGGCCGCCTCGATCTGCTCCAGCCGGAAGCGGTGGGTCACCAGCGCCTCCAGATCGACCCGGCCGGAGGCGACCACCGCCAGCAGCCGCCGCATCCGCTCCTTCCCGCCCGGACAGAGCGTGGTGATGATCCGGTGGTCGCCGAGGCCGGCCAGGAAGGCGTCCAGCGGGATTCGCAGGTCGCTGGAATAGACCCCCAGCGAGGACAGCGTCCCGCCCGGCCGCAGCACCCGCAGCGCCGCCTCGAAGGTCGCCTGGATGCCCAGCGCCTCGATCGCCACGTCTACGCCGCGGCCATCGGTCAGCCGGCGGATCGCCGCGACCGCATCCTCTTGCGAGAAATCCACCACCGAATCGGCGCCCAGCCGCCGCGCCATCGCCAGCCGCTCCGGTACCCGGTCCACCGCGATGATATGGGCCGCGCCCATCAGCTTCGCGCCGGCAGTGGCGCACAGCCCGATCGGCCCCTGGGCGAAGACCGCCACCGTGTCGCCGATGCGGATTCCGCCGCTCTCGGCGCCGCCGAAGCCGGTCGACATGATGTCGGGGCACATCAGCACCTGCTCGTCGCTCAGCCCGTCCGGCACCGGCGCCAGGTTCGCCATCGCATCCGGCACCAGCAGGTATTCCGCCTGGCAGCCATCGATGGTGTTGCCGAAACGCCAGCCGCCGAGCGGCTTCCAGCCATGCGCCGTGCCGGCGCCGTCCTGGCTGCCGCAGCCGCAGAGGCAGGCATTGGAATGGCCGGACGGCGTGATCGCGCCGGCGATCACCCGTTGGCCTTCGCGATACCCCTGCACCGCGCTGCCCAGGCGCTCGATTACCCCGACCGGCTCATGGCCGATCGTCAGGCCAGGCGCGACCGGGTATTCGCCCTTCAGGATATGCACGTCGGTGCCGCAGATCGTGGTCGTCGTCACGCGCAGCAGCGCATCCAGCGGCCCGACCTCCGGGACCGGCTTCTCGCGCAGCGCGATCCGGCCGGGCGCCTCGAAGGCGGCGGCGAGCATCATTCTGGCCATTTGGCGTTCCTCCACGCGACGAGCGCAGCAGCGCCGCGCCGGCCACGCCTTGCGCGCGCGCAAGCCAGCCTTGACGATCCCGTGTGCCGTTTCAGCGTGGCGGGGTCAGCCGGGCGTCCATCCGTAGATCCGCTGCACCGTGCCGCCCATCAGCCGGGCGCGGTCGGACTCCGTCAGCCGGTCGGTCACCCGGAACGCCTCGACACCTTGCGCATAGCTCAGGATCGCCACCGCGCGGGTCCAGTCGGTGCCCCACATGCAGCGGTCGAGCCCGAAGGCGTCGAGGATGCGGCAGACCGGGTCCCAGATGTCGCGGTAGGGGAAGGCCTCCCGCGACAGGGTGCCGGCGCCGGTCAGCTTCACCGCGACGTTGTCATGCGCCGCCAGCGCCAGCAGCGCCGGCAGGTCGGCCCAGGGTTGGGCCGGCGCCGGCGGCTCGTAGGGCTGCTGCAGGCCGAGATGGTCGACCACCAGCCGCGTCCCCGGGTGCCGCGCCGCCAGCGCCCGCACCTGGTCCAACCGGCCATAGGCCAGCAGATTCACCGGCAGCCCGTGCCGCCCCGCCGCCTCCAGCACGCGGTTGATCCCGGGATCGGCCGGGTCGGTCGGCACCGCGCCGCGCATCATAATGCGGATGGCGACCGCGCCGGGCGTCGCCT
>JBMOJU010000045.1:0-22561 GCA_049315625.1 Paracraurococcus sp. | reverse complement strand
TCCGCGGCGGCGGTGATTTCCTGCTGCGCCTGGTGGCGCGCGACACCGCGCATGAGAATGCGCTGACCTCGCGCCTCACCGCAGCGGATGAGGTGGCGCGGGTGCAGACCCTGCAGACCATCCGCACCTCGAAGGATGAGGCCGGGGTGCCGCTGGCGGTCTGACCGCGCCGCCACTGGCACGGGCCGTGCTTGCCGCGGTGGCATGGCTATCCTTCCACCCCGGCCTCCCTTGCCCGGACGGGCGGCATGACCGCCGGCACGGCGGGCCTTGCCGCGCTGGAGCGGCAGGTGGCGCGGGAACTCGATATCCTCGCCTATCCGGCCGCGCCCTGGGTCCACCCGCACCCGGATGCGGCGGTGCTGGATTGCGCGGTGATCGGCGCCGGGCAATTCGGCCTGGCCATCGGCGCGCTGCTCCGGCGCGAATGCGTCCCCCGCATCGCGCTGTTCGATGCCGCCCCGGCGGGGCAGGAGGGCCCCTGGGGCACCTATGCCCGCATGGACATCCTGCGCACGCCGAAGGACCTCTCCGGCCCTGAACTCGGCATCCCCGCGCTCTCCTTCCGCGCCTATTGGGAGGCGCAGCACGGCGCCGCCGGCTGGGAGGCGCTGTTCCGCGTGCCGCGCACCGCCTGGGCGGATTACCTCGCCTGGTTCCGCCGCGTCGCCGACCTGCCCGTGCTGAACCAATGGCGGCTGCTGGATCTGGCGCCGGCGCCCTGCGGCACGCTGCTGCGCCTGCGCTTCGCCACGCCGGGCGGCCAGGTCGAACGCCTCGCCCGCAGCGTGGCGCTGGCCACCGGGCCGGAGGGCTCCGGCGGCCATGCCATCCCGCCCGACATCGCCGCCGCGGTGCCGGCGGATCGCGTGGTGCACGCGCTGGACCCGATCGACCCAGCGCGCTTCCGCGGCCTCCGGCTCGGCGTGCTCGGCGCCGGTGCCTCGGCCTTCGACCTCGCCGTCGCCGCGCTGCGGGAAGGCGCGACGCGGGCCGAGGTGGCCGTCCGGCGGCCGGTGATGCCGCGCGACAACCCGCGCCGCTGGATGGAGAATGCCGGCTTCCTGGCGCATTACGTGGATCTGCCGGATGCGGCGAAATGGGCCTATGCGCTGCGGCTGCGGGAGATCGGCCAGGGTCCGCCGCAGCCGACCTTCGATGCCGCCATGGCGCTGCCCGGGTTCGCCCTGCGCACCGGCTTCCCCTGGGACAGCATCCGCTGGGAGGGCGGTGAGATCCATGTGGCCGGCAACGGCCGCAGCGCGCGCTACGACATGCTGGGCATCGCCACCGGCTTCCAGCCGGGGCTGGAACGACGCCCGGAGCTGGCCGCCATCGCCGCCGTCGCGGCGCGCTGGCGCGATCGCTACGCGCCGCCGCCGGGGGCGGAGAATCCGGGGCTCGGCGCCATGCCGTACCTCGACCGCTGTGGCGGCTTCACCCAACGCGTGCCGGGGGAGGCGCCCTGGCTCGGCCGGGTCTTCACCCTGTTCGGCACCTGCGGCCTCAGCCTCGGCCCCATCGCCGCCTCGGTCAGCGCGATGAAATACGTCACGCCGCGGCTGGTGGAGGGGGTGAAGCGGCGGCTTTTCCTCGACCAGTCGGCGCAGGACTGGGATGTCTTCCTGCATGGCGAGCACGCCGAACTGCGCCCCTTCACCCTGCCGGAGGACGACGCCGCATGACCCCGCGCATCCTGCAATTGGTGCCGCGCGACGCGACGCCCGAGCGCATCGCCGCCTACGGCACGCTGATCACGCCGGGGGAGGACGGCACGCCCTTCGGCCCTGGCGATGCGCGGCTGGAACTCGGCCGCGGCACGCCGCGGCTCTCCATCATGCGGCTGACGCGGCGGCCGCTGCGCGTCGCCGGCATCACCCGGCACCGCCTGGTGACGCAATGCCTGGCGGCGACGGGCGGACAGGACTGGTTCATCTGCCTCGCCCCGCCCGGCGACCCGGAGGACGCGGCCGCGCGGCCCGATCCGGACGCCATCGCCTGCTTCCGCATCGGCGGCGGCACCGCGCTGGCGCTGCATCGCGGCACCTGGCACGCCGGGCCCTATTTCACGGCGGAGGCGCAGGACTTCCTCAACCTCGAACTCGCCGACACCAACGAGGTGGACCACCACACCGTCCGGCTCGATGAGGCGTTCGGGCTCATCCTGGAGATCACGCCGTGACCGCCCCCCTGCCATCCCGCTACTGGCGCGACCTGCCCTGGCCGGCCTTCCGCGACCTGCCGCGCGACACCGTGGCCGTGCTGCCGACCGCGGCGATGGAGCAGCACGGGCCGCATCTGCCGGTTTCCGTCGACACCACGATCAATGAGGGCGTGGTCGCGCGGACGTTGGCGCTGCTGCCGGCCGAGCTGCCGGTGCTGGTGCTGCCGACCCAGATGATCGGCTGCTCGGTCGAGCATATCCGCTTCCCCGGCACGCTGACCGCGACGCCGGAGACGCTGATCGCGCTGTGGACCGAGATCGGTGAGAGCGTGGCGCGGGCCGGCATCCGCAAGCTGGTGATGCTGAACAGCCATGGCGGCCAGCCGCAGATCCTCGACATCGTCTGCCGCCGGCTGCGCATCCGCCAGGCGATGTTCGCCGTGGCCTGCATGTGGAGCCGGCTCGGCAAGCCGCCCGGCATCGTCGATGCGGCGGAGGCGCGGCACGGCATCCATGGTGGCCAGGTGGAGACGGCGGTGATGCTGCGGCTGGCGCCCGGGCTGGTGGACATGGCCAAGGCGCGGAACTTCGCCAGCGCCTGGATCGCCCAGGAGAACGCCTTCTCCACGCTGGAGCCCGAGGGTGCGGTGGGGTTCGGCTGGGAGACGCAGGACCTGCACCCCTCCGGCGCGCTGGGCGATGCCGGCCGCGCCACGGCCGAGGATGGTGGGCGGATCCTGGATTTCGCCGCGCAGCGCCTGGCCGCGCTGCTGGAGGAGGTGCACCGCTTCGACCTGGAGGCCTGGCTGGCCAAGACGCCCGATCCCGATGCTTGACCTGCCCGGGCTGGAGCAATCCGCCGATCCGGCCCTGCTGCGGCAGAAGAGCCGTGACTTCTACTGGTACAGCCCGCTGCTGAAGGCAGCGCTGGACGGCAAGCGCGCCGATCTCTGGGTGCGGCCGCGCGACGAGGTGGAGGTGCTGGCGGTGCTGGCCGCCTGCCGCGCGGCGCGGCTGCCGGTGACGGTGCGCGGCGGCGCCACCGGCAATTACGGGCAGTGCGTGCCGCTGGAAGGCGGCGTGGTGCTGGAAACCACGGCGATGACCGCGCCGATCGCGCTGCGGGACGGCGTGCTGGAGGCGGAGGCGGGGGCGAAGCTGATCGACCTGGATCTCTGGGCGCGCGAGCGCGGCTGGGAATTGCGGCTCTGGCCCAGCACCAAGCGCACCGCGACGATCGGCGGCTTCGTCGCCGGCGGCGGCGCTGGGGTGGGCGGCATCGCCCATGGCACGATGCGGGAGCGTGGGAACCTCCTCGGCGTCCGGGTGGCGACGCTCGAGGACCCGCCGCGGCTGCTGGACCTGGAGGGCGATGCGGCGGCGCCGGTGAACCGCACCTATGGCACCACCGGCGTGCTGACGCGCGTGCGGCTGCCGCTGACGCCGGCGCAGGCCTGGCGCGACGTGGCGCTGGCCTTCGCGGAATTCGATGCGGCGTGCCGCTTCGCCCTGGCGCTCGCCTTCGCCGACGGCATCCCGAAGAAGATGTGCGCCGTCTTCGACGCGCGGCTGCCGCCCTTCTTCCGCGGCCTGGCCGATGCTGTGCCGGCGGGGCATGCGCTGGTGCTGGCCATGGTGGCGCCGAACGGGATGGTCGCGCTGCGCGACCTGGCGGCGGAGCATGGCGGGCGGATCGTCGCCGAGCAGGATGCCGTCGCCGCCGAGCGCGACCCGGAGGCGACGCCCTTCTACGAATACTGCTGGAACCACACCACGCTGCAGGTGCTGAAGCGCGACCGCGGCGTCACCTACCTGCAATGCCGCTTCCCTTTCGAGGGCACGCTGGACGCTGTTTCGGCCGTGCGCGCCATGTTCTCCGACGATGTCTGGCTGCACACCGAATGCGTCCGCTTCGGCGGCCGCACCACGATGACCGCGCTGCCGGTCATCCGCTGGACCGGCGAGGCGCGGCTGGCCGAGATCATGGCGGGGTTCGAGGCGGCCGGTGCCGGCATCGCCAACCCGCATGTCTTCACCATCGAGGAAGGCAGCGGCTACCGCCGGGTGCCCGGCGACCAACTCGGCTTCAAGCGGCGGGTCGATCCGCTCGGCCTGTTCAATCCCGGCAAGATGCGGAGCTTCCATGAGCCATGACGTCGCCGGGCTGATCGCGGCGCTGCCCGGCATCGACTGGCTGACCGATGCGGCGCTGGTGCGGCAGCGCAGCCGCGACTTCTTCTGGTACAGCCCGGTGCTGAAGCGGCAGTTGAACGGCGCCCGCGCCGAGGCGGTGGCCTGCCCGCGCGACGAGGCGGAGGTGGTGCAGCTGCTGGCGGAATGCCATGCGCGGCGCATCCCCGTCACCCCGCGCGGCGCCGGCACCGGCAATTACGGCCAGGCGATGCCGTTGCGGGGCGGCATCGTGCTCGACCTCTCGGGCATGGACCGCGTGCTGTGGCTGCGGGGTGGCGTGCTGCGGGTCCAGGCCGGCGCGAAGCTGGCGGCGATCGAGGCGGAGACCATCCCCCGGCACGGGCTGGAACTGCGCTTCCACCCCTCGACGCGCCGCACCGCGACGATCGGCGGCTTCATCGCCGGCGGCTCGGCCGGGGCCGGCTCGGTCACCTGGGGCACGTTGCGGGAGCCAGGCAACATCCTCGGCCTGCGCGTGGTGACGATGGAGGACGTGCCGCGCGTCCTCGAACTGCGCGGCGCGGATGTCCAGCAGGCCAACCACGCCTATGGCACCAACGGCATCATCACCGAGGTCGAGGTGCCACTGGCCCCGGCCTGGGAGTGGGTGGATCTGGTCTGCGGCTTCGACGCGCTGATGGATGCGGCGCGCTTCGCCGATGCGCTGACCGCGGCCGACGGCATCGTCAAGAAGCTGGCGACGGTGATCGCCGCACCGGTGCCGCAGCAGTATTTCCGCGCCTATGACGGGATGGTGCCGGAGGGCGCGCATGTGGTGCTGGCGATGGTGGCGGCGCCGTTCCTGGACCATGTCATGCCGCTGCTGGCGCGCCACGCCGGGCGGGTGCTGCACCAGGTGCCGACCGCCGAGGCGAAGGTGCCGGCCTATGAGCATGCCTGGAACCACACCACGCTGCAGGCGCTGAAGGTCGATCGGACCATCACCTATCTGCAGATGCTCTTCCCGCCGCCCGACCATCTGGCGCTGGTGCAGCGCATGGCCGAGACCTTCTGCGACGAGGTGCCGGTGCACCTGGAATTCGTCCGCTTCGGCGGCCAGGTGACCTGCTTCGGCATCCAGCTCCTGCGCTTCACCACCGAGGAACGGCTGGCCGAGATCATCCGCATCCATGAGGAGGCCGGCGCGCCGGTCTTCAACCCGCACGCCTTCACGCTCGAGGAAGGCGGGATGAAGCGCGTCGATGCGGCGCAGCTTGCGTTCAAGCGGCAGGCCGATCCGCTCGGCCTGCTGAATCCGGGCAAGATGCTGGCCTGGGACGATCCCGACTGGACGGCGGCGTCACCGCGCAAGCAGTACATCTTCGGTGACGCGGCCGAGGAGATCGACGACGCGCTGGAATGATCAGCGCAGCACAGGCAGCAGCAGCCGCGACGGCGTCGCGCCACCATGGCGGAGGGCGATGCTGATGATGCGTTCCTCCGCGCCGCGGAACTCGGCAGTGGCGGCGCCGGTGCCGGGATTGACCGCATAGGCCGGGAAGGCGGCGCCGGCGACAGAGAGCCGCAGCGCATGCCCCGCCGGCACGGTGCAGAAGGTCGCGCGCAACGGCACCCGCACCATGCCGGGTGCGTCGCGGCGGATATGCCCCTGCGTCAGCGTCATCGCGCGGCCATCCGGCGCGACGATGGACAGCACGACGGAAAGGTCGAAGCTCGGCTGGTCTGCCTCCGCATGGATCTCCGCGGCGATGCGGCCGCACAGCGTCAGCGCCGCCGCCAGCGGGGCGCCGGTGAAGCAGGCGACGTCGCTGCGGTCGTCGATCGCGGCGCGGTCCTGGATGCCGCCCGGCTGCGCCACCGGCCCGCCGAGCGAGGGGACCGGCCGCCAGGGATCGTGCACGAACCACTCAACGCCGGCGGCGCCGGCATCCTCGCCCAGCGTGCCATCGGTACAGGTCGCCGCCGCCAGCCCGCTGCCGCCGAGATACAGCGCGCGCTCCGCAACCTCCGGCCATTCGGCGAATTCGGCCCAGGCCTTGGCGCCGATATCGAACAGCCGCAGCGCCGGCGTCGCCGCGCCACGCCCCTTCAGGTGGCGGTCGAAGAAGGCCAGCTGCATGGCATCGATCGGCGAGGACGCGGCCGGGCCGAGATCGACGCCGCCGACGCGGCGGCCCCAGGGCAGATGCGTCCATGGCCCGACCACCAGCGGCTGTGGCCCCCCGGCGCGCGCGGCCAGTGCCGCCTGGCCATCCAGCGTGCCCATCAGCATGGCATCCTGCCAGCCGCCGACATGCAGCATCGGCGGCGGCGCGTCGAATCCCGCCAGCCGGGCGCGCGGCGCGATGGCATCCCAATAGGGCGCCGGGTCGGGGTGGCGCAGCCAGTCGGGGTAATGCGTCAGCTGGCCGTGGCGCTGCATCACCGCCGGCAGGGTGCGCCGCTCCTCTCCCAGCGGCAGCGCGCGCGCCGCGGCGCGGAAGGCGCTCGCGGCCTCGGCATCGCCATCATGCGTGGCACGCAGCCAGCCCATCTGGCAGCCCCAGCCGAGGCCGGAGGCGAGCGGCATTGCGCCATTTTCCCAGGCCCAGTCGCCGCGCAGGTCCCAGCCCGCCATGCAGGGCGCCAGCGCATCCGGCCGCGCGCCGCCGGCCAGTGCCAGGTATTGCGTGTGCCCCTGGTAGGAGAAGCCGTACATGCCGAGCCGCCCGTCGCTGCCCGGCAGGCCGCGCGCCCAGTCCACCGCCTCCGCGCCATCGGCTTCATCATCGGCGAACAGGCGGAAATGCCCATCGCTGCTGCCGGCACCGCGTACATCCTGGATGACGACCATGTAGCCCTGCGCCGCATACCAGGCGGGATGCGCATAGACGACGGTGGAGGCGATGCGCCGCCCATAGGGCTGCCGCATCAGCAGAACAGGGTAGCGGCCGGGCGCTTCCGGCGCCCATACATCGGCATCCAGCCTTGTGCCGTCGCGGGTGCGCATCGGCAGGGTGCGTGGCGGCGCGACGGGCAGGCTCATGCCGGCAGCGCCGCGATCAGGTCGCCGGACAACAGGGTGAAGCCGAAGATCTGGTGGATGTTGAGGATGGTCGCGTCGCGGCAGAAATCCGGATTGGTGGTGGCGGCGCAATCCTCCAGCAGCAGCGTGTCGTAGCCGAGGAAATTCGCATCGGCCAGGCTGTGCAGCACGCATTGGTCGAGGTTCACGCCGGCGAAGAGCAGCGTGCTGACGCGCAGGTTCCGCAGAATGGAATCGAGCGGCGTATCCCAGAAGCCACTCATCCGGTGCTTGTCCACGCGGATATCGGCGGGCTCCGGGACCAGTTCCTCCACCAGCTGCGCCGACCAGGCGCCGGCCTGCAGCACCGGACTGCCGGTGCCGGGCAGCGGATCGCCCAGCCCCGTCGCCGCGCCGCTACCGTTGTAGACGTGCAGCAGGGCGGGCGAGAGGTTCAGCCGGTCCGGCCGGCTGCCCCAATTCAGCCAGACCACCGGGACGGCTGCCGCGCGCAGCCGTGGCAGCAGGGCGCGGAGCGGCGCGATCGGCGCCCGCGCCGGCGCGATGTCGAGGCCGATGGAGGCAAGCCAGCCCTGCGGGTGGCAGAAATCGTTCTGCATGTCGACGACGATGATGGCGGTGGCGGAGAGGTCGAAGGCCAGCCGCTTCGGCCGTGCCGGCAGCTCCACCCGCCGCGCGGGCAGGGCAGGCCGCACCAGATCAGCCGCCGCGGCGGAGACGCGCCAGGTGTTGCGCGCGGTGGGGCCGAGCGGCGTCATGCGCGGGGATCGCGATCCGGCTGCTGGCCCTGGCGCATCGCGTCCCCCCGTTCCCCGACGACGCTGCGGGGCAGCAATGCCCATGCCATGTGGGCCCATGCCATGCGCCGCCGCGCCGCCGCGCCGCCGCCCCGGCCGCCTGCCCTGGCCCTGCGCAGCGGCTTCGAGGTGGTGGCGGTTTCTTGGGCAAGCGGCACGGCGCTTCCAGGCGCGCCGGCCCGGCACGATTCTTGGGTATGGCTGGCGTGATGGATGCCCACCTCGCCCTCGAAGGCCTCGGCAAGCGCTACGGTTCCGCGCCGCCTGCGGTGGACCGCCTGTCGCTCGCCGTCGGGCGGGGCGAGTGCATCGCGCTGCTCGGTCCGTCGGGCTGCGGCAAGACCACCACGCTGCGCATGGTCGCCGGCTTCGTCACGCCGGATGCCGGCCGCATCCGCCTGGCCGGCCGTGCCATCGAGCGCGACCCGCCGCACCGCCGCCGTATCGGCATGGTGTTCCAGAACTACGCGCTGTTCCCGCATCTCAGCGCCGCCGGCAACATCGCCTTCGGGCTGGAGATGCAGGGCATCGGCCGGGCCGCGCGCGACCGCCGCACGGCGGAGGCGCTGGCGATGGTCGGGCTCGGCGGCCTTGCCGAACGCTACCCGGCGCAGCTTTCCGGCGGCCAGCAGCAGCGCGTGGCGCTGGCCCGCGCCCTGGTCACCGAACCCGCGCTGCTGCTGCTGGACGAGCCGCTGTCCAACCTCGATGCCGGGCTCCGGGTGGAGATGCGGGAGGAAATCGCGGCGCTCCGCCGGCGGCTTGGCATCACCACGCTGTTCGTCACGCACGACCAGGAGGAGGCGCTGGCGCTGGCCGACCGCATCGCGGTGATGGATCGCGGCCGGCTGCTCGAATGCGATACGCCGCGGGCGCTGACCGAGCATCCGCGCCACGTCTTCACCGCCGGCTTCCTCGGCGCGCGCAGCGTGCTGCCTGGCCGGGTGGAGGATGGCGTGTTCCGCACCGCGGGGCTCGCGCTGGCGCCGACGCCGGGCGCCCCGGCGCGGCCGACGCATCTGGTGCTGCGCGCCGCCCGGCTCGGCCTCGCCGCGGCGGCGCCGCCGGACAGCGCGCTGCAGGCGCCCGCCCGCATCGTCTCCGCCACTTGGCTGGGCGACAGCATCGCCTATGAGGTCGCGCTGCCGGACGGCCCGCCGCTGCGCGTGCTGCGGCCCAGCAGCGAGCCGTTGCTTGCCCCCGGCGCCCAGGTGACCCTGCATGGCGGGCCGGATGCCATCGCCTGGATCGACACCGCAGCGGAGGACGCCGCATGACCCTGACAACCCGCCGCCTTGTACTCGGCGCTGGCGCGCTCGCCCCCTATGCCTTCAGCCGCGCCGCCCGGGCGCAGATCCGCGCCGGCGACGAGCTGACCGTCGGCGTCTGGGGCGGCGCGCAGGAACGGCTGGTGCGCGAGTTCTGCGCCACGCCGCTCGAACAGCAATATGGCGTGAAGATCAACCTGGTGCTGGGCGGCACGGTGGAACGCCGGGCGCGGGCCTATGCCGAGCGCGGCCGGCCTTCCTTC
The DNA here is from genome assembly GCA_049315625.1 of Paracraurococcus sp. Classification (GTDB taxonomy): domain Bacteria; phylum Pseudomonadota; class Alphaproteobacteria; order Acetobacterales; family Acetobacteraceae; genus Paracraurococcus. The sequence goes on along the minus strand of JBMOJU010000045.1, from coordinate 12,890 downwards.
GACGTGCTCTACCTGAACATCTTCGAAAGCCGCCAGGCGGTGAAGGACGGCGTTACCCAGCCGGCGAGCGATGCGGTGCCGAACGCCGCCAACCTCTACCCCGTCGCCCGGCTCGGCGGCTACGGCGTCGCGCTGAACCCGGTGACGGTGGTGTATGACAAGCGCAAGGTCGCCGCGCCGCTGACGAGCTGGAAGGATCTCTGGCGGGATGATTTGCGCGGCAAGCTGATCTGGCCGAGCTACCCCGGCGCGCAGGGCACCGCGGCGCTGCTGATGGCGGCGAAGATCTGGGGCGGCAGCGAGACCGATATCGAGCCGGCCTTCCAGAAGATCGCCGCGCTGAAGCCCTTCGCCGCCTTCCAGTCCAGCCAGGACCAGCTGTTCACCATGTTCGACCAGGATGTCGGCGCGGCCAGCGTGGAATTCGGCAGCTTCACCCGCAGCTATGCCGAGAGCCGCAACCCGAACATCGTCATCGCCGATCCGGCGGAGGGCCAGGCGCTCGCCATGAACGTCGCCTGCATCACGGTCGGCACGAAGAACCAGGCGCTGGCCGAGGCCTGGGTGAACCTGCACCTCTCGCCCGCCTGCCAGCGCGCCTATGCCGAGCGCATCTACTACAGCCCGACCGTGCGCAACGCGGCGCTGCCGCCCGACCTCGCGGCCAAGCTGATCATCGGCGAGCCCGCGGTTTCCCGCCTGGTCGATTTCGACTGGGATGTCGTCATCCGCAGCCAGCCCCGCTGGTCCAGCCGCTTCACCCGCGAGATCACCGGATGAGGCTGCGCGGGCGGGCGGAGGCCGGCGCCACGCCCTGGCTCGCCGCACCCTACCTGCTCTGGCTGCTCGCCGCCTTCGCCGCGCCGCTCGGCGCGGTCGCGCTGCTCAGCGTGCAGGAGAGCGCGGAGCTGTTCGCCCCGCTCTCCCTGCTGCCCTCGGCGGCGCAGTACGAGGAGGTGCTGGGCGACCGCTTCACCCGGCGCGTGCTGCTGGACACCGCGGCGCTGGGGGCGGGGGTGACGCTGGCCGCGGCGCTGCTCGGCTATCCGGTGGCGCTCTGGCTGACGCGGTTGCCGCCGCGCTGGCGGCCGCTCGGCTTCGCCTGCGTGCTGGTGCCGCTGCTGACCAACGTGGTGGTCCGCTCGCTCGGCATCATCCTGCTGCTGGCGCCGGGCGGCGTGGTCTCGGCCGCGGCGCAGGCGCTCGGCCTGCCGCGGGTGAACCTGCTGTTCGGCTGGTTCGCCGTCGGGCTGGCGCTGACCCAGGTCTTCCTGCCCTACATGGTGCTGTCGTTGTACGACGCGCTGGAAGCGCAGGAAGCGCGGCTGCAGGAAGCCGCCGCGGGGCTCGGCGCCGGGCCGGCCATGCGCTTCCTCCGCGTCACCCTGCCGCTGTCGCTGCCCGGGCTGCGCGCCGGGCTGGGCATCGTCTTCCTGCTCTCCTCCACCGCCTATGTCTCGGCCACGCTGGTCGGCGGGCGGAAGGTCTGGGTCTCCGGCATGCTGGTGCTGAAGGAGGGAATGGAGATCCTGAACTACCCGCTGGCCGCGGCGGTTGCGATGCTGATGATGGCGGCGTCCGTGCTGGTGACGCTGCTGCTCGGCCGGGTCGTCGCCCGCGCCATGCCCTGGGCCGCCGGCCGGCCGCGCCGCGCCGCCTGGGTGCCGCCGCGCCCGCTGGTGGCGGTGGCCGAGGCAGCCGGCCCCTGGCTGGGCCGGCTGCTGCTGTTACTGGGCCTGGCGCTGCTGCTGTTCCCGCTGCTGCTGGTGGCGGTGTCCTCGGTGAACGACAGCCCGCAGGCGACGGTGGCGCAGTGGCGCGGCTTCACCTGGCGCTGGTACGCGCTGGCGTTGGAGAATCCGCGCTACCTGATCGATGCCTGGACCAGCGCGCGGCTGGCGCTGGCGACCGTCGGCGTCGCCCTGCTGATCGCCCTGCCGGCCGCCTTCGCGCTGGCGCGCGGCCGCTTCGCCGGGCGGGAGGCGCTGGGCGCGCTGCTGATGCTGCCGCTCGCCCTGCCGGGCGTCGCCATCGGCCTCGGCATGCTGCGGCTGCTGCAATGGTTCGTCGCGCTGCCGCCTTTCCTCGGCATCCTGGCGGTGCATGTGGTGCTGGTCGCGCCCTTCATGCTGGCGCTGCTGCGCGCCTCGGTCGGCGCGCTGGACCGGGGGCTGGAGGAGGCGGCAGCCGGCCTTGGTGCGACGCCCTGGCGGGTGCTGCGGCGCGTGGTGTTGCCGCAGCTCGGCCCGGGGATCGCGGTGGCCTGCGCCATCGGCTTCCTGATCTCCTTCGGCGAGGTGACGGTGACCGCCTTCCTCACCACCGCGCGGATGCAGACCCTGCCGGTGCGGCTCTATGCCGAGGCCGGGTTCAGCCTGGAAAACACGGTGAACGCCATCAGCACGGCGCTGATCCTGCTGACCGTGGCGGTGCTGCTGCTGTTGGCGCGGGTCATGCCGCTGGACCGCGTCTGGCGGCGCTGAGGCGGGTCTTCAGCCCCGCCGCACCACGTACTGGCCGGCCTCCAGCGCGGCGATGATCGCCGCGCCCTGGGCTGCGTCGCGCACCTCCACCATCAGGTGCAACTCGGTGCTCTGCACCGTCGGCGCGCCGAGCAGCTGCTGGTGCTGCACCTCGATCACGTTGCCGCCGAGCGCCGAGATGCGGGCCGAGATGTCGGCCAGCATGCCGGGCCGGTCGGGGATGTCGAAATGCAGCCGCAGCAGCCGGCCGTCGCGGAGCAGCTGCCGCAGCAGCACGTTGGACAGCGCCCGCGCGTCGATGTTGCCGCCGCAGACCGGCAGGCCGACGCAGCGGCCGGCGAAGCGCTCGGGGAAGGCCAGCACCGCCGCCAGCGCCGCGGCGCCGGCGCCCTCGGCGACCAGCTTGGCGCCCTCCGCCAACAGGGCGATGGCTTCCTCCACCGCCCGTTCCGGCACCACCAGTACCTCCAGACCCATCTGCCGGATCAGCGCCAGCGGCACCTCCCCCACGTCGCGCACCGCGATGCCTTCGGCGACCGTCGGGCCGCCGACCTTCACCGGCAGGCCGGCGAGGCGCTGCGCCATCGGCGCATAGGCCTCGACCTCCACGCCGAAGACAGTCAGCCCGGGGCGCAATTCCCGCGCTGCGGCGGCGCAGCCGGCCAGCAGCCCGCCGCCGCCGACCGGAAAGACCAGGGTGTCGATCGCCGGCACATCCTCCAGCATCTCCAGCGCCATGGTGCCCTGGCCGGCGATGACCCCGGGATCGTCATAGGGGTGGATGAAGGTGAGGCCGTCGCGCTGCGCCAGCGCATGCGCATGGGCGGCGGATTCCGCCAGGCTCTCGCCGTGCAGGACCACACGGGCGCCCCAGCCTTCGGTGCGGACCACCTTGGTCGCCGGGGTGAATTTCGGCATCACGATGGTGGCCGCGATCCCGGCCAGCGCCGCATGCCGCGCCACCGCCTGGGCGTGGTTGCCGGCCGACATGGCGATGACGCCGGCGGCACGTTCGCGCGCCGTCAGCAGGGCGATGCGGTTGGCCGCGCCACGTTCCTTGAAGGCGCCGGTGGCCTGCAGGTTGTCGAGTTTGAGGTAGACCTTCACCCCCGCCGCGGCCGACACCGCATGCGATGGCAGGGTCGGCGTGCGGAGGACCGCGCCCTCGATCCGCGCCGCAGCGGCGCGGATATCGGCCAGGGTGACGGCCAAGGTGACGGGCAAGCGGGCCGGGGCGGCAGCCCCGTCCAGGGCGCGCAGTGGCAAGATCGGGCTCCTCGGTGGTGGATCGCTACGACCCGCCGGGCATGGACCGCCTTAGCGGAAGGCCACCGCAGTGATCTCATAGGCGCGGGCGCCGCCCGGGGCCGGCACCTCGACGCTGTCGCCCACCTTCTTGCCGATCAGCGCCTTGGCCAAAGGGGAGGAGATGGAGATGGAGTTGACCTTCATGTCGGCCTCATAGGCGCCGACGATGCGATAGGTCTTCGCCTCATCGGTCTCCTCATCGACCACGGTGACGCGGGCGCCGAACTTCACCTGGTCGCCGGACAGCTTGGAGATGTCGATCACTTCGGCCGCTGGGACGATGGTCTCGAGCTCGGCGATGCGGCCCTCGATGAAGGACTGCTTCTCCCGCGCCGCGTGGTATTCGGCGTTCTCCGAGAGGTCGCCATGCGCGCGTGCTTCGGCGATGGCACGGATCACCGCTGGGCGTTCCTCGCCCTTCAGCAGCTTCAGTTCCTCCTCCAGCCTCGCCAGACCTTCCGCGGTCATGGGGAACTTCTGCACGGCAAGCCCTTCCTTCGAGCAACGTCAGGCGAAGTCTGCGCGGTTCGCCCGCAAGAATGCGACCAAAACTTTTCCCGCCCGCCTGGCAGCGGCAGCGACCGGCACCGGCACGCGGCCCGGATGGCGGAGGGAAACCGGGCGGACCGACCCGGAGTTCCGTGCCGCCACGCGACGCCGGGACAAGTGCCCGGGCGCCGGGGCGGGCTGGAACCCGGCGCCGTCCGCTCAGAACGAACGGGTAAAGTAGGACTGGAGCGGCGCCACATCAAGGGTGCCGGCCTTGAGCGCGGCGATGGCATGCACCGCCGCCCGGGCGCCGGCCGCCGTGGTGTAGTGCGGCACGCCCTGCGTCAGGGCGGAACGGCGGATATCGAAGCTGTCCGCCACCGACTGGCCGCCGCCGGTGGTGTTGATCACCAGCTGGATTTCCCCCGACTTGATCGCATCGACGCAGTGCGGCCGGCCTTCCAGCACCTTGTTGATGATCTCGCAGGCCAGCCCGGCCTCCCGGATGCGGGCGGCGGTGCCGCGTGTCGCCAGCACGGCGAAGCCCATCTCGGTCAGCCGGCGGGCGATCACCACCGCCGCCGCCTTGTCGCTGTCCTTGACCGAGATGAAGGCGGTGCCGTTCAGCGGCAGCTTCACCCCGGCGCCGAGCTGCGACTTGGCGAAGGCGCGCTCGAAGCTGGTATCCAGCCCCATCACCTCGCCGGTCGACTTCATCTCCGGGCCGAGGATGACGTCCACATTGGGGAAGCGGTTGAAGGGGAAGACTGCCTCCTTCACCGCGACATGGCGGTACACCGCCTCGTCATCCAGGCCGAAGGCGGCAAGCTTCGCGCCAGCCATGACCTGGGCGCCGATCTTGGCCACCGGCACGCCGGTCGCCTTGGCGACGAAGGGCGCGGTGCGGGAGGCGCGGGGATTGACCTCCAGGACGAAGATCTCGCCGTCCTTCACCGCGTATTGCACGTTCATCAGCCCGACCACCTTCAGCGCCCGGGCCATCGCCTCGGTTTCCGCCTTCAGCTCGGTCACGATCGCGGGGGGGAGCGAATAGGGCGGGAGGGAGCAGGCGCTGTCACCGGAATGAATGCCGGCTTCCTCGATATGCTCCATGACGCCGGCGACGTAGACCTGGCCATCAGCGTCGGCGATGCAGTCGACATCCACCTCGATCGCGTCGGCCAAATACTGGTCGATCAGGATCGGGTTCTCACCGGAGACCTTCACCGCCTCGATCCCGAAGCGGCGGAGCTGTTCCGGATTATGCGCGATCTCCATGGCGCGGCCGCCGAGCACGTAGGAGGGCCGCACGACGACGGGATAGCCGATGCGCGCCGCCTCGATCACCGCCTCGTCCAAGGTCCGCGCCGTGCCGTTCTGCGGCTGCTTCAGGCCGAGGCCCTTCAGCAGGTGCTGGAAGCGCTCGCGGTCCTCGGCGATGTCGATCGCCTCCGCGCTGGTGCCGAGGATGGGGATGCCCGCCTTGTGCAGCGCCTGGGAGAGCTTCAGCGGCGTCTGCCCGCCATACTGCACGATGCAGCCGAGCAGCGTGCCGTTCTGCTGCTCCTTCCGCAGCAGCGCGAGCACGTCCTCGCCGGTCAGCGGCTCGAAGTACAGCCGGTCGGAGGTGTCGTAGTCGGTGCTGACGGTTTCCGGGTTGCAGTTGACCATGATGGTCTCGAAGCCGGCATCCTTCAGCGCGTAGCAGGCATGGACGCAGCAATAATCGAATTCGATGCCCTGGCCGATGCGGTTCGGGCCGCCGCCGAGGATGACGATCTTCTGCCGGTCGGTCGGGCGGCTCTCGCAGTCCGGCGTGCCGAAGCCGCCCTCATAGGTCGAGTACATGTACGGCGTGTCGGAGGCGAATTCACCGGCGCAGGTGTCGATCCGCTTGTAGACGGGCAGCACGCCAAGGCGCTGGCGCGCTGCCTCGACCGCCGATTCCGGCTGGCCAGTGAGCTGGGCCAGCCGCTTGTCGGAGAAGCCAAGCGCCTTGAGGCTGCGCAGCGCGGTCGCAGTCTGCGGCAGGCCTGCCGCCTTCACCACGGCCTCCGCGGCGACGATCTTCTCGACCTCGCGCAGGAACCAGGGGTCGAACTTCGTGGCCTCGTGGATCTCCTCGACCGACATGCCGGCGCGCATCGCCTGCGCCGCCATGACGATGCGGTCCGGTGTCGGCGTGGCGAGTGCGGCATGGAAGGCCTGGCGGCTGCCATCGCCCGGGGCGGCGATCTCGTCGAGGCCGGAGAGGCCGGTCTCCAGCGAGCGGAGCCCCTTCTGCAGGGCTTCCGCGAAGGACCGGCCGATCGCCATCGCTTCACCGACCGACTTCATGCTGGTGGTCAGCGTCGCCGGGGTGCCGGGGAATTTCTCGAAGGTGAAGCGGGGGATTTTCACGACGACATAGTCGATGGTCGGCTCGAAGCTGGCCGGCGTCACCATGGTGATGTCGTTCTTCAGCTCGTCCAGCGTGTAGCCGACCGCCAGCTTGGCGGCGATCTTGGCGATCGGGAAGCCGGTCGCCTTCGACGCCAGCGCGGAGGAGCGCGACACCCGCGGGTTCATCTCGATCACAACCATGCGGCCATCCGCCGGGTTGATGCCGAACTGCACGTTCGATCCACCCGTGTCGACGCCAATCTCCCGCAGGCAGGCGATGCTGGCATCGCGCATCCGCTGGTACTCTTTATCCGTCAAGGTCAGCGCCGGGGCGATGGTGACGGAATCGCCGGTGTGGACGCCCATCGCATCCAGGTTCTCGATCGAGCAGATGATGATGCAGTTGTCCGCGCTGTCGCGGACCACCTCCATCTCATACTCCTTCCACCCCAGCACGCTCTCCTCGACCAGCACCTCGTTGGTCATCGAGGCATCGAGGCCGGCGGCGATGATCTGCTCGAACTCCTCCTTGTTGTAGGCAATGCCGCCGCCGGTGCCGCCCAAGGTGAAGCTCGGCCGGATGACGCAGGGCAGCTTGACCAGGTCGAGCGCGGCGCGCGCCTCCTCCATCGTATGGGCGATGGCGCTGCGCGGGCTTTCGATGCCGATCTTGGTCATGGCATCGCGGAATTTCAGCCGGTCCTCGGCCTTGTCGATGACCTCGGCCTTGGCGCCGATCAGCTCGCAGCCGTATTTCGCCAGCACCCCGGCCTCGGCCAGCTTGAGACTTGTGTTCAGCGCGGTCTGCCCGCCCATGGTCGGCAGCAGTGCGTCGGGGCGTTCCTTGGCGATAATCTTCTCGACCATCTCGACCGTGATGGGCTCGATATAGGTCGCATCCGCCAGGCCGGGATCGGTCATGATCGTCGCCGGGTTGGAGTTCACCAGGATCACCCGGTACCCCTCCGCCCGCAGCGCCTTGCAGGCCTGCGCGCCGGAGTAGTCGAATTCGCAGGCCTGGCCGATGACGATCGGGCCGGCGCCGATGATGAGGATGGACTTGATGTCGGTGCGCTTCGGCATGGGGGCTTTCCGGTCAGATCGGGTGGGGGGCGGGCAGCGGCGCGGGGCGGGTCACGTGCGTCGCTCCTCGCGTCGTGCCGCCAGCAGCAGGGGCGGCAGCAGCAGGGCGTGGCAGCCAAGGATGAGCAGGATCGCCGAGAGCGGCTCGCCCGGCCCGGCATAGGCGGCGCTGAGGCTGTTGAAGACGAGGCTGAGGCCGAAGGCGCGCCAGGCGGCCTGCCGCGGCGGCGCGAAGCGTTTCATCAGCATCGCCAGCAGGGCGAGCGACAGCCCGGTCCAGGACAGCGCCAGCAGCGCGATGAGGATCAAGGTCATGTCGCGCGCCCCTGGGTTGCGAGTTTCACCGCGAGCAGGCCGAGCGCCGCGCCCAGCACCCAGCGCTGCGCCGCCAGCCAGGCGGGGCGGGTGCCGAGGAAGCGCGCGGTGGCTGCGGCGCCCCAGACCAGCAACGCGTCGAAGCCGGTGCAGACGGCGATCTGGATGGCGCCGAGCAGCGCGGCCTGGCCGAAGACGTGGCCGGCCGATGCGTCAATGAAGGGCGGCAGCACCGCCATGTAGAACAGCGCGACCTTCGGGTTCAGCGCCGCGGTGGCGAAGCCGACGGCGAACAGCCGCGATGTCGGCTCCCGCGGCATGGCGCGCGGGGCGAACAGCGGCTGCCCGCCCGGCCGCACGCATTGCCAGGCGAGGAACAGCAGGTAGGCCGCGCCGCCCAGCCGCAGCACGTCCCAGGCATAGGGAATGGCGATGAGTGCCGCGGTGATGCCGGCCGCCGCCGCCAGCATGATCGCCAGCGACCCGGCCTGGCAGCCGACCAGCGAGACCATGCCCGCACCGGTCCCCTGCGCGAGGGAGCGGGAGACGAGGTAGAGCATGTTCGGCCCCGGCGTCAGCGCGAGGCCGAGCGACAGGGCGGCGAAGACGAGGAGGGTTTCGGCGGTGGGCATTAGGATGCCCAATCGCGGGGTCGGGATGGACGCGCCGCCGAAGCGCGACTCGCCCGGATCGAGCGCTCACGCGCAGTTGCAATTGTCGATCCAACATCATTATGGTCACACCAACGAAAGGCGAGGTGTGTGTCATGCGACTGATGTTGGCGTTGATGTTGGCTTGCGCGATCGCCGCGTCCTGTGCTCCGAACTCCGGGAATGTCGCAGTGGCTGAGGCTTCCAAGTCCCCCGGTTCGGGCGTCGGCACTGCCGTGCCGGGTTTCCGGTGTCCGCCCGCGGGTACCCGGGTCGGATATTCGAACGGGAATACGTTCGAAGCGACTGGTGTGGACCCAGCCGATCCAAGCACTTGCCGCTATCGCGTCACCCGACCCCAAGGCACCACGGATGAATTGCGGTATCTGGGCTATTGGTCCGCACCACCCGCGCCTGAGGTTCGCAACGGGTTTGCCAAGCTGTTTCCCATGGCCATCGGCAAAGAAGCCCATTTCGTTCGGCAGGATTTGGACTACGCGCGGATGGCGCAGCAGTTGGACGAGGCATGGAGGCTTGTGGACCGAGCCCCACTGGAGATTGCCGCCAAGCCACGTGACGCTTGGATCATTGAACGCAGGATCAGTTCCCCCGGATTCGAGGAGAACGCGCGCGTATGGATCGACGTCGAAACCTTCGTTCCACTGAGGCTGGTGCGCACCAGCATTCAAGGGGGCGTTCGGGGCTGGGCGCCTCCTTACGCAGCGATCTCTTTTGAGTTGCCTCAATAATGGTATCGGATTTTCGTGACCGGCTGCGGCTGCAATACGCGGCTCGACGCATCGGCGAAAACCGTTGACACTGGCTCGCCGGCTAAGCTCCGCCGTGGACGCGAAAGCGCCTTTGTATCGAACCGCGTCCGCTTCATGAGCGTTGTTCTTGAACGGAATTTCTTCAACTATCGTGTTGGTTCGGACCGGCTCGGCCTTGGGCAAATCTGCCGGGACGAAACCCTGTTCCGCCCGCCCGGCCTTCGTCTTTTCCATGACGAATGCAGCGCGCATCGGGGCTTCCCCGCGTCCGACCAACTCGGGCGAAGACGTTCCCGCGCCGAGGGCGAAGGGATTGCGAATGGGATCCATCGTTAGTGATGGTTTATCAAGGTATCCGCCACAGTGCAGATACTTTGGTAAACCCCGCATAAGCCGTCATCCTTGCACGCTGAACCCGCCATCCACCGGAATGGCGACGCCGGTGATGAAGGCGCTGGCATCCGACCCCAGGAAGGCCGCCACGCCCTCGAAGTCGCGCGGGTCGCCCCAGCGGCCCTTCGGCGTCCGCGCCAGCACGTTGTCGTTCAGCCCGGCCATGTCCACCCGCGCCTTGCGCGTCAGCTCGGTGTCGATCCAGCCCGGCAGCAGGCAGTTCACCGTGATGCCGTCCGCCGCCCAGGCCACCGCCATGGACTTGGTCATCTGCACCACGCCGCCCTTGGACGCGCCATAGGCCGCATGGAAGGGCAGGCCGAAGATCGACAGCATCGAGCCGTTGTTGATCACCCGCCCATGCCCGCCGGCCTTGAGGTGCGGATGCGCCGCCTTGCTGGCCAGCATCGCACTCGTCAGGTTGGTGGCGATCACCTTGTGCCAGTCGGCCAGCTCATAGACCTCGGGCCGGTTGCGGATGTTGATCCCGGCATTGTTGACCAGGATGTCGAGCCGGCCGAAGCGCGCCACCGTCGCCGCCACCATGGCGTTGACGCTGGCCTCGTCCGTCACGTCGACGATCACCGCATCCGCCTCGGCGCCAAGCGCCCGCAGCTCGGCGACCGCGGCCGCGTTCTTCGCCGCGTTGCGCCCCGCGACCATCACCGCCGCACCGGCCTTCGCCAACCCGCGCGCCAGGCCAAGGCCGATGCCGCCATTGCCGCCGGTGACGAGCCCGACGCGCCCCTTCAGATCGAACATCACGCTTCTCCCGCACCAGGCCGGGCCTGGATCCCGTGCTTCTTCAGCCACCACAGCTCACCGAAATACCAGATGGCGTCCCGCGTGAGCGCACTCTCCCGCGCCGCCGCACCGGCCTCCGCCGCCAGGCGCCGGCGGCGTTCCTCGGCGGTCGGGGCGTCCGGCAGCAGCGCCAGCAGGGCGTCGATCTGCGGCTCCAGCCTGAAGGGCGCCAGCGCCGCGTCGTCCAGCGCGGCGGCGAAGCGGTTGGCCGCGGCGAAGCCCGTGGTCACCTCGGCGGCGAGATCGTCCGGCGCCAGCCGCCTGCGGCAGCAGCGGCCGGAGAAATTCGCCCGCTGCGCATCCTCGAAATTGGCCGCGTCCAGCCAGCCCGGCCCGCCGAAATGGTCGTACAGGTAGACCGGCCGCCGCTGCGCCAGCGCATAGGGCACCGTCTTGCCGATGCTGAGCACCGCATCGGCGGCGCCGATCGCGTCCCCGGTGAGCCGGCAGCCCTGCACCTGGCCGCCGAGGCCCCAATGGATGGTCTCGACCCCCGCCGCCCCGAGCATCGCCGCCGCCGCGCGGACCTCCTCCGGCAGGTGGTTGGAGATGATCAGCAGGCGGCGCAGCGTCGGCGATGGCGCTGCGGCGGGGCGGAAAAAGCTGGCCGGGGCAGGGTTGCGGAACAGCCGGATGCGCTCCGCCGGCATGCCGCTCGCCGTGAAATGCGCCGCTGCCTCCTCGGAGGTGACCAGGCAGGCATCGGCCAGGGCCGGCTCATGCACCAGGCCGTACTGCGCCATGCTCGACCGGAGGTCGAGGTGCGGGAAGACGAACAGGGTCCGCAGCCGCTCCCCGGGGTTGGGGGCATAATCCAGCAGCGGCTCCATCCGGGTCTGAATCCAGGCCAGGTCGTAGTCGAAGGGCCGGACCGGCGCGTCCCAGAGCTTGTGCACCTGCAGCCCCGCCGCCCGGGCGAGGCCCAGCATCGGGTCATCCATCGCGTAGGTCAGCAGGTCGCAGGCCCAGCCGCGCGCGAGCAGCGCCTCCGCCAGCTCGAGCAGGACCAGTTCCGACCCCGCCAGGTCCTGAAAGAAATGCGTTGCGAAGAGGGCGCGCGGCGCCCCGGTCATCCGGCCTTGGCCTTCTCGATCAGCTCCACGAAGCGGTGGAACAGGTAGTGGCTGTCTGTGGGGCCGGGATTGGCCTCCGGATGGTACTGCACCGAGAAGGCCGGCCGGTCGGTCGCCGCCAGCCCCTCGTTCGAGCCGTCGAACAGCGAGACATGCGTGACCCGCACGTTGGACGGCAGGCTCTTCGGGTCGACCGCGAAGCCGTGGTTCTGGCTGGTGATCTCCACCCGCCCGGTGGTCAGGTCCTTCACCGGCTGGTTCGCCCCGCGATGGCCGCGGTCCAGCTTGTAGGTCGTGCCACCCAGGGCGAGGCCGAGCAACTGGTGGCCGAGGCAGATGCCGAAGATCGGCACGCCCTTGTCGAGCACCGCGCGGATCACTGGCACGGCGTAGGCGCCCGTGGCCGCCGGGTCGCCGGGACCGTTCGACAGGAAGACGCCATCGGGGTTGTGCCGCAGGATCTCCTCGGCGGTCGCCGTCGCCGGCACGACCGTCACCTCCAGGCCGGCGGCGGCCAGGCAGCGCAGGATGTTGCGCTTCGCCCCGTAATCCACCGCGACCACCTTGTGCTTCGGCGCGGCCTGGGTGCCGAAGCCGGTCGGCCAGGCCCATTCGGTCTCGGCCCATGGGTAGGCCTGGCGGCAGGAGACCTCCTTCGCCAGGTCCATCCCCTCCAGCCCCGGCCAGGCCGCGGCCTGGGCGCGCAGCGCCGGCAGGTCGAAGCGGCCATCGGCCGGGAAGCACAGCACGCCGTTCGGCGCGCCGCCGTCGCGGATGCGGATGGTCAGGGCGCGGGTGTCGATGCCGGCGATGCCCGGGACGCCATGGCTGACCAGCCAGGCATCGAGAGGGCGGGTCGAGCGGTAATTCGCCGGCTCGGTCAGGTCCTGCTTGACGATCAGGCCGCGGGCGACCGGGGTCGCCGCCTCCAGGTCCTCGGCGTTGGTGCCGACATTGCCGATATGCGGGAAGGTGAAGGTGATGACCTGGCCGGCATAGGACGGGTCGGTCAGCGTCTCCTGGTAGCCCGTCATCCCGGTGTTGAAGCAGATCTCCGCCACCGGCGCGGCGCCCGCCGGCGTCGGCGCGCCAAAGCCGCGTCCCCAGAACACGCTGCCATCGCCCAGCACGAGGCAGGCG
>JBMOJU010000360.1:0-5194 GCA_049315625.1 Paracraurococcus sp. | reverse complement strand
TGGTGACCCCGAGCGGCCGCAGCTTGCCGGCCCGGATCTGCTCGATCGACTCCGACAGCGGGGCGAAGACGAGCTGGATGTGGCCGGCCATCAGGTCGGCCACCGCGGGCGCACCGCCGCGGTAGGGCACGTGGAGCAGGTTCACCCCGGTCATCATCTTGAACAGCTCGACGGTGATGTTCTGCGGCGTGCCGGCCCCGGCCGAGCCATAGCTGATGCCGCCCGGATTCTCCCTGGCGCGGGCGATCAGTTCGGGGATGCTGTGCACCGGCCAGGCCGGGTTGACCACGGCGACATAGGCCAGCCGCGCGGCGCAGACCACCGGCGCGATGTCGCGCATGAAATCGAAGGGCAGGTTCGAATAAAGCGCGGCGTTGATCGCGTGCGGGGTCACCACCTGCAGCAGCGTGTAGCCATCGGGCGCCGCCCGGGCGGCCATTTCGGTGGCGATGTTGCCGCTGGCGCCGCTGCGGTTGTCCACGACGTATTGCTGGCCGAGACGGTCCGACAGCCACTGCCCCATCAGGCGGGCCTGGATGTCGGTCGCGCCGCCGGCCGCGAAGCCGACGAGGATGCGCGCCGGGCGCGACGGGTAGGCCTGCGCCCGCGCCAGGCCCGGCAGGCCGGCGACGCCCAGGGCCGAACCCGCGGCCAATGTCACAAGTGAACGGCGGGTGTTCGCCACGATGTCCCCTCCCCCTGTCTGCGCCTGTTTGCGGACAAATCGTCCAAGGGCGTCTTGTCGCCGGAGGCTACAGGCTGGGTGAACAGCTCTGCAAGGACGGCCAGTACGTCTTGGCAAGGAACGGCGCCCACCCCCGCTTCCCTTGGCACGCCCGTTGCTCGCGACGCTGCCCCATGCCTGTACTGCCCCGACGCACCCTCCTCGCCGCCCCGCTCCTCCTCCCCGCCCTTGGCCGCGCGCAACCCGCCTGGCCGGAGCGCCCGATCCGCTGGATCGTCAACTTCCCGCCCGGCGGCGCGGCCGATACGCTCTCCCGCGCCCTGGCCGAGAGCATCGGCGGCCGGCTCGGCCAGCCCATCATCATCGAGAACCGGCCCGGCGCCGGCGGCATCATCGGTGCCGACATGGTCGCCAAGGCGCGCGGCGACACCCACACGGTGATCATGTCGAACGCCGCGTCGCACGGCATTGGCCCGGTGCTGTACCCCAGCGTGCCCTACGACCCGATGGCGGATTTCACCCACATCGCGCTGGTCGGCACCTTCGCCAGCGTGCTGGTGGTGAACCCAGGGGTGCCGGCGAAGGACATGGCCGAGTTCGTCGCCATGGCCCGCGGCCGGCCGGGCGGCCTGGCCTACGGAACGGGCGGCAACGGCACGATGAACCACCTGGTCGGGCAGCTGCTGGCCCGGGCCGCGGGGGTGGAGCTGACGCATGTGCCCTATCGCGGCTCCGCCCCGGCGCTGGCGGATGCGATCGGCGGGCAGATCCCCGCGGTGATGGAAAGCCTGCCGATCGCCCTGCCGCATCTGCGCGGCGGAAGGCTGCGGGCGCTGGGGACGAGCGAGGCGACGCGCGACGCCGCGCTGCCCGACGTGCCGACCTTCGCCGAGGCCGGCTGGCCGGCGGCGCAAAGCACCAACTGGTTCGGCTTCTCGGCGACGGCCGGCACCCCGCCGGAGATCGCCACGCGCTGGGGCTCGGTGATCGGGGAGGCGCTGGCCGACCCGAAGCTGCGCGAGCGCTTCGCCGGCATCGGCGTGGTGCCGGGCACGCTGGGCGCGGCGGCGTATACCGGCTTCATCGCGGCGGAGCTGGCACGGTGGCGCGGGGTGATCCAGGCGGCGGGGATCAAGCCGGACTGAGGCGGCGGCGTCAGGCCCGGTCCCGCGCAGGCTGCGGCAGGGGCTCTCCGCCATCGGGCCCGCGCACGGTGCCAAGGCCGCTGTCGGCAGGCCGCCGCCGGAAGCGCCCGGTCAGCAGTGCGAACAGCAAGACGCCAGCCGTCGCCATGGCCGCGATCGTCAGCGGCAACCATAGATTGATGGCGTTCCAGGTCGAGGTCATGCGCGCAAGTCCCGCAAGGCCCATTGGCCAAGCCCGTGCAGATTTAGGGCGACGGCCGCCCAGACCAGCAGGTCCGCCCCCAGAACGTCGCGGGCGGACGGCGGCGCGCCGCCTGTCACCGCGACGGCGACCAGCTTGCCGAGGACGCCGGTGCCCGCCACCGCGACCGCCAGGTTGCTGCAGGCTTCCGCAAGGAGCTTGATGCTCTCGTTGTGGATAAAGTCGGCTTTGCTCAGCGCCATCGCCCGAATCGCCCTTCGGAATGACCATCCGGTGGGACTATCCACCACGCAACGATCGCGCTGCAGGCGCGGGATCGGACCGGGGCACAGGATCGCGGAGAGTTGTGCGGCCTGGCCCTACCCCCGCGGCCCGACCGCCTTCGCCAGCCACCCCACCAGCCAATCCGCGATCTCCAGGCTGTTGTCGTCCTGCATGAGCATGTGGGAGTTCCCCCGGATGCCCAGCTCCGGCAGCACCGCGACCTCGACCCGGCCGCCCGCCGCATTGGCCGCGGCGGCGAAGTCCCTGCAGCCCTTCAGCCGCGGCGTCCAGCGCGGGGCGAGTTCGACGTAGTCGCCCCACAACACCAGGATCGGCATCCCCTTGTAGGGGGCGAGGTCGCCGGTCGCGGCCGGGCAGGCGCCCGGCTCGATCGAGACGATACCGGCGATCCCCGCACGGTCCAGCGCCGCGGCCTGGAAGGGGTAGATGCCCGACTGCGAATGGCTGACCAGCACGGCGCCATCCAGCCGCTGCGCCAGCGCCGCCAGCGCCGGCACGGTCGGATTCGGCGTCGGCAGGCTGTTCAGCCAGTCCGGCACCATCTGCTTCCAGAACTCGCCCTGCGCCGCCAGCGGGAAGCGCATCCCCGGGAACACCTGCGGGTATTCGGCACCGAAGCGGAAGATCGCCCAGGCCGGCTCGTGCCCGGCGGAGAACACCGTCGGCAGCTCATCGACCGGCGCCTTCCCTTGGCGCACGCGGTTAACGCCGGCGATGCTGCCGGCCGAGCGGCCGCGCCAGGCCTGGTCGACGACATAGGTCGGGTGGCCGCGGCGGACGAAGTATTCGTCCCAGCCCATCCTGCCATCCGGCGTCGTCTCCCAGGTCTTGCCGGTGAGGCAGCAGCCATGCACCAGCACCAGCGGCCGACCTGTGACGGCGGCAGGCACCTGGTAGCGGACATACATCTGGTCGACGGTGATGGTGCCGCTAGGCGCATAGGCCGGCAGGGTGGACAGCGCGTCCGACTGCACCTCCCGCCCGCCGACGAAGAAGCTGCCCTGCGCGGCGATGCTCAGCGGACCGGTGGTCTGCGCCGCGGCCGGCAGGGCCAGCAGCAGCGCGAGGCATAGCAGCAGGCGGTGCATGGTCGTCCTCCTCAGCCCGGCTCGATCCCGGCATCGCGGGCCCGCTCGCCGAGTTCCCTGATCTGGCCGGCGAGGAAGGTGCGGAACCACTCCGGCGCGGTCGGCTTCGGGACGTAGCCGAGCTTCGCCACGCGGTCGGCGAATTCGGCGCTGCCCAGCACCGCGTTCAGCGCCGCATTGGCCCGCGCCACGACCGGCGCCGGGGTGCCCGCCGGCACCCCCATGCCGAACCAGAAGCGGAAGCCATAGCCCGGCAGCACGCTGCCGACGGGGGGAATCTCGGGCAGCAGCGCGAAGGCCTCCGGCTGCGTGATCCCCAGCGCGCGGACCCTGCCGTCCTTCATCTGCGGCACGCCGGCCGGGATATCTGTGAAGGTGCAGTCGATGCGTCCGGCGATGACGTCGGTCAGCGCCTCCGGCCCGCCGCGATAGGGGATGCCGGCCATCTCCACACCGGCCATCCGCGCGAGCGTCGCCGAGGCGATATGGGCCGACTGGTTGCCGTAGCTGAAGGTCAGCGCGCCCGGCTTCTCCCGCGCCAGCGCGATCAGCCCGGCCAGGTCGCGCGCCGGGTGGTCGGCGCGCACCACCAGGATGTAGGCGGTCTCGGCCAGGAAGCCGACCGGGGCGAAATCGCGCAGCGGGTCGTAGGGCAGCTTCCGCACCACATAGGGCGCGAGCGCGCCGTTGGTGACGCTCAGCACGCACCAGGTATGGCCATCCGTCCCGGCGCGGGCGGCGCTTTCGGTGCCGACCACGCCATTGCCGCCGGGCCGGTTCTCGACAATCACCGGCTGGCCGAGCTCGCGCGCCAGGGGGTCCGACAGGTGCCGCATCAGCGTGTCCGTCACGCTGCCGGCGGGGAAGGCGACGACGATGCGGATCGGCCGGTCGGGCCAGGGTGCCTGGGCGCGCGCCGGGATCGCCAGCAGCGCCGGCGCGGTCAGCAGGGCGCGGCGCGCGATGATGCCCGGCATGCCGTTTTCCTCCGTGGTTTCGTGCCTGGGACACTCCCCCGCCGCCGGCGCGCTGGCAAGGCGGGGGGTGATCCCGATGGCGTGGCGTTTGCACCACGGCGCGGCACAACGATACAGTGCCGCGCCATGACCCTTCCCGTCCTCATCGCCGGCGCCGGGCCGGTGGGCCTGGTGGCCGCCGCCGCGCTGCACCGCCAGGGCATTCCGGTGACTGTGCTGGAAGCCGAGGCCGCGCTGCCGATGGAGCTGCGTGCCTCCACCTTCCACGCGCCGACGCTCGACATGCTGGACGACCTGGGCGCGGCGCGGCCGCTGATCGCGCAGGGGCTGGTGGCGCCGCACCTGCAATACCGCAACCGCGACCACAGCCTGATCGCCGGCTTCGATTTCGGCATCATCGCCGACCTCACCCGCCACCCCTACCGGGTGCAGGTGGAGCAATTCCGGCTGACCCGCATCCTGGCCGACAGGCTGGCCGGCCGGCCCGGCTTCGCGCTGCGCTTCGGCGCGACGCTGGCGGACGCGACCGATCTCGGCGACCGCGTGCGCGTCACGCTGGTGGATGGCGAGACCCTCGACGGCGCCTGGCTGATCGGCGCCGATGGCGCGCACAGCGCGGTGCGCCGCGCCGCCGGGATCGACTTCGCCGGCTTCACCTGGCCGGAGCGCTTCCTGGTGCTGTCGACGCCCTTCGACTTCGCCGCAGCGATCCCGGGCCTCGCCGATGTCTCCTACTACGCCGATCCGGAGGAGTGGTTCTTCCTACTGCGCGTCCCCGGCCTCTGGCGCGCCATGTTCCCGGTGAGGCCGGA
>JBMOJU010000359.1:0-5196 GCA_049315625.1 Paracraurococcus sp. | reverse complement strand
TCGGCACCATCACCCATGTCAGCGCCGAGCTGATGGACGCCATGTCCGGCGGCACGCTGACCCACATGCATTACCGCGGCACCGGCCCCGCCGTGACCGCCTGCGTGAGCGGCGAGGTCGAGCTGGTCTCCGCCCCCCTGTCCGCGGTCGACGGCCTGATCAAGGGCGGCCAGCTCCGGGCGCTGGCCAACGTCGCCGCCCAGGACAGCCCGCTGATGCCCGGCATCCCCACCGTGGCGCAGGCCGCCGGCCTGCCCGGCTACGCGGTGGACAATTGGGGCGCCATCCTCGCCCCGGCGGGACTGCCGGAGCCGATCCGCGCCCGCCTCGAGGCCGCCGCCCGCCAGGCGGTGGACACGCCGGAAGGCCGCGCGGCGCTGGCCGCCCGGGGCATCGAGGCCAGCTTCGCCGATGGCGCCACCGTCACCCGCATCATCGCCGCCGACAGCGCGCGGTGGGAGCCGGTGATCCGCAAGGCCAATATCCATGTCGAATAGCCGTACCATCCTGGTCGCGTTGGACGGCCTCCGGCCCGACATGGCGACCCCGGCGCTGACGCCGCACCTCTGCGCGCTGGCCGCGCGGGGGACCCGCTTCGCCAATGCCCGCAGCGTCTTCCCCTCCGAAACGCGCGTCGCGACGCCGAGCCTGATCACCGGCTGCCGCCCCGGCGGCCACGGCCTGGTCGCCAACACCTGCTTCGACGCGAGCGTCGCGCCCGACCGCCTGCTGCGCACCAAGCTGGTCGCGGACGTCATCGCCATGGCCCGCGGCGGGGAAAGCCCCTTGCAGCGCCCCTCGCTGGCCGAACGCCTGGCGCCCACGGGCAAGACCTTCGCTTTGGTCAGCGCCGGCACCCACGGCGCCGCCTGGCTGCTGCACCCCGCCGCCGACCGGCTCGGCAGCTTCCGCTGGAACGTCGAGGACACCGCGGGCGCCACCGCCGCCGCCATGCGGGCGGCGTTCGGTGCGACACCCCCCGCCGGCGTGCCCAACACCGCCCGCGTCGACTTCGCCGGCCGCATCCTGCTGGAGCACGTGCTGCCCGTGCTCCGCCCCGACGTGGCACTCCTCTGGCTCTCCGAGCCCGACATCGCCTTCCACTACCTCGGGCTCGGCCACGCCGAGACTTTGGCCGCCCTGCGCGCCGCGGACGCCGTGCTGGGCCGCATCATCGCCTGGCGGGATGCGCAGCCGGATGCCGCCGGGATCGCCATCGTCGTGCTCTCCGACCACGGCCACGTCACCGGAAGCGGCAAGCGCTCGTTGAAGGATGAGCTCCGCCGCGCCGGCTTCCGCGCCGGGGAGGGCATGGGCCCCGACATCGACGTGGTGGTCGCCCCCGCCGCCGCCCCCGGCCTCTGGTTGCGCGACAAGGCCCTCGCCCCGCAGATCGCCGATTTCCTGGCGACGCAGCCCTGGGCCGGCCCGCTGCTGGCGCGCGACCCCGCCATCCTGCCGCCGGGCCGCGCCTTTCCGCTGGCGGCGCTCGGCAGCGCCCATGCCCGCAGGGCCGACCTGGTCGTCACCTTCGCCGGTACCGAGGGCCCGGATGAATGGGGCCTGCCCGGCACCGCCGGCTTCGACGCGCCGGACGTGCCGGAGGGCGGCGGCATGCATGGCGGCCTGCACCGCGCCGAGCTCGCCACCGTGCTGGTCATGCAGGGCGGCCCCTTCCGCGCCGGCGCGGTGGCCGAGGAGCCCGCCGACCTGACCGACATCGTGCCCACCGTGCTGCACATCCTGGGCGAGGGGACCGCAGGTATGGAGGGCCGCCCGCTCCGCGCCGCCCTCGACGCCGCCGCCGACGCCCCGCCGCTGCGCGAGACGCTGGACCTGCCTGGCGGCTTCCTGCTGGAGGCGATGCGCGCCGCCCCCGGCGCCCGGCTCTACCCGACCGCGCTGCGCCGCGCCGGCTGAGGCCGCGCCGCAGGGCGCCGCGCTCAGCCGGCCGCCGGTACCCAGGCGCCGTGGAAGCCGTGCGGCACGCGGCCGGGCAGGGTGACGGTGGCGACCGGCCCGGCGGCGACGTCGCCGCTCTCCAGCACCAGCAGCTCGCTGCGCCCCTCCGCCGCGCGCCAGGCGATGGTCAGCAGCCAGCCATCGCCCTCCGCCGCCGCGGCGTCGCGCGGGACGAAGACCGCCTCCGACAGCGCGTCGCCCTCCGGCACCGTGAAGCGCGAACGCCCACCGGTCGCCAGGTCGCACCAGACCAGCGTGTCCAGCGCGGCGCCGCGCGCCTGGC
This sequence comes from Paracraurococcus sp., assembly GCA_049315625.1. Lineage (GTDB taxonomy): Bacteria > Pseudomonadota > Alphaproteobacteria > Acetobacterales > Acetobacteraceae > Paracraurococcus. Next base: position 2,951 of record JBMOJU010000359.1, on the reverse strand, counting down.
CGATATAGGCGCCGTAGCGGTTGGGCAGCCCGGCGCGGCGCTCGTCGAGCCGGGGGAACTCCCCCGCCAGCTCGTCCAGTCGCTCCCGCTTGAACGCATCCGTCCCGGCGGCGGGGTCGAGCGTCCAGCGCGTCAGGTGGGCCTGCATCTCCTCCGGCCGGCTGCGGGTGCCATCGGCGCCGGGAAACAGCGGCGGGGCGGCGAACTCCATCACATCCGCCAGCACGCGGCCCGCCGCATCCTCCCAGGCATTCAGCACGTGGAAGGCGAAGCAGGCCTCGGCGCGGAACCAGCGCAGCGAGGCGACGCCCTCCGCCCGCCGCAGCAGGCCGATATGCCCGCCGAGATCGGGCTCCCACGCGAAGACCGGGCCGCCCCGCATGGCGCGCGGCAGGCTGCCGGTCAGCGGCATCACCGGGAACAGCACATGGTGCGCGGTGACGGCGAAGTCGTGCACCATGGCGCAGTAGGGCGCCTGGAAGCGCTCGTGCCGCGTCACCGCGCCGGCGGCCGACAGCGTGCCCCAGCTCATCCCGGCGCTCAGCGGGCCATCGGCGGAATAGCCGAAGAAGACCAGCTCCCCGGTCGTGGGATCGGCCTTCGGGTGGGCGGTGAAGGGCCGCGGCAGGCCGCCGAAATCCTCGACACCCCGCGTCGCCAGCGTCGCCGGGTCGAGCGAGAAGGGCAGATGCGCCTCCTCCAGCGCCAGCAGCCTGCCGGCATGCCAGGCGAGGCTGGTATTGGCCACGCCGGTATCCGGGACATCCAGCCCGCGCATGCCGCCGAAGCCGCTGGCGAGCGCGCGGCCGGCGGCGCGCTCGGCGGCGAATTTGTCGGTGCGGACCCAGCGGTTGCGCCAGCCGGCGCGGCCGCCCCGCAGGTGGAAGCCGTGCACCATGCCGTCGCCCAGGAACCAGTGGCTGCGCGCCGGGTCCGCGGGCGGGAATTGCGGGTTCGGCCCGTTGCGGAACAGCGTGCCCTCCAGCCCCGGCGGCAGCGTGCCGTGGATGGGCAGGTCGTCGATATCGTGCTCGGTGGCGATCGGGGCGAAATTCCCGGTGGTGAAGAAAGGCGCTGCGTCGTCCATGCGTGATGCTCCGCAAGCGTTTGGCCCTGCGCTACATCGGGCCGGCCGGCGCGAAGGCCAGCAGGGAAAAGGATGATCTCATGGATGACATACTCCGCGCCCTGGGCGCCCCTGGCGATGGCTTTCCGCGGACGGCGATGGAACAGGCCCTGGCCCGGTGGGAGGACGCATCGCCGCGGCTGCTGGCGGTGCTGGCCGACTATGCCGAAGGCCGTGACCGCAGCGACGCGGCCAGCGTGGTTGCGCTCCATGTCATCTACTTGGCCGGGCAGGCGCGGGACCGCCGCGCCTTTCCGCTGATTGCCCGCCTGGCGCGCGACAGCGAGGCGCTGGAGGCGGCGCTCGGCGACGGCATCACCGAGGACCTGCCGGGCATCCTCGCCGCGACCTGGGGCGGCGACCTGGACGCGCTGCTCGCGTTGATCCGCGACCCGCTCGCGGAAGGCATGACGCGTGGCTCGGCGCTGGAGGCGCTGGCGCTGCTCTTCGCCGACGGCAGCCTGCCGCTGGCGCAGGCGGAGCCCTGCCTGCGCGACCTGCACGACCGGCTGCAGCGGCAGGCGACGGTGCCGGACTGGGTCTGGGTCGGCTGGCAGCAGGCGGTGGCGCTGCTGGGCATCGAGGCCCTGCGGCCGCAGGCGCTGGCGCTGTTCCGCACCGGGAAGATCGACGACAGCATCATGGGCGCCAAGGATTTCGAGGCCGACCTGCGGGACGGCACGGCGCCCGGCGTGGACCGGCTGGAGCTGCTGGCCGACCAGGGGGTGGAAAAGCTGGGCGACGTGCTGGCGATGTTCGCCGAGTGGGACCGCATCCGGCAGGAGGAGGCGGCGAAGCAGGCGGCGCGGGCGGCGCGTGCCGGCGCGCCTCGCCCGACGACGACCGCGGTGAACCCGAATCGTGACGTCGGCCGCAACGACCCCTGCCCCTGCGGCAGCGGGAAGAAGTTCAAGAAGTGCTGCCTGGCGGCGTGAGGCAGTAGGTCAGCCGGGTGGGGCAGGGGCCGGGGCAGGCGGTGTCGGCCACGGCGGCAACTGGATGATGATGGGGGCCGGCGCCGCGGCCTGCGGGGCCTCGGGCTTCGCTGCGATGCGCTGGTCCTGGAGGTAGGCGAGGACGCCGACGAAGAGCGCGATGATCGCAACCGCGACGCCACCCCCGACACCGAGCGCATTCCAGGCCGCGTTCTCCGCACGCTTGACGTCGTCCTTGCTCGCCAAACCGCCCAGGCGATCGGCGATCCGGTCGAGCTTGTCCTCCACGCGGCCCATGCGCTGGTCCGCCTGGTCGGCCCGCTGCTTCAGGACGGCGATCTCGGCTTCCATGGAGGGAGGATGGCCATCGCCGCCGCCAGGGGCAAGGCCCGCAGGGCCGCCGACCCTGTCATTGGTAGATCGCAGTGAGTTGAAACGCTCCTGAAGCTGCCGATCAACCGGCATCGGAATAGGCCTTTACGACCTTATCGAGGTTATCCCAGGCATGCTCCAGATGCCGCCTGGCTTCGTCGGTTGGCCGGACGTCCAGGAGACCCCGCGGCTGCCTGTCGAACTCTTCCAGCAGGTTCAGGGCCGATCGAACGGCGATTGCGGTCTCGAGCAGGGAAACGACCGTACCTTCGGCGAGGCGCGAGGTTGCGGTCACGCGTTCCTCCAACGCCGCCATGGCCCGCTTCAACGTGTCCCACTGTGCAACCTCGTCGCTCATTCCGGCGCCACCGCCCCCACCCGGTCCGTGATCATCCCATACCATTGCGGCCGGCGATGCGCCGCGAAATCGAACATCTTCTCCTTGCCCTGCCGGCAGGCGTCGAGATCGACATCGGCGACGATCACCTCATCCCCCAGCCCTTTCGCCTGCGCCACGA
>JBMOJU010000358.1:0-5197 GCA_049315625.1 Paracraurococcus sp. | reverse complement strand
GGCCCGACGAAGCTCATGTCGCCGCGGATGACGTTGAGCAGCTGCGGCAGCTCGTCGATCCGGCTGCGGCGGAGGAAATTGCCGATCCGGGTGATCCGCGGGTCGCGCGCCTGGGCCCAGACCGCGCCGAATTTCTCCGCATCCATCCGCATCGTGCGCAGCTTCATGATGCGGAAGACGCGGCCGCCCTGCGTCACCCGCGACTGGCGGTACAGCGCCGGCCCGCCATCCTCCAGCCGCACCGCCAGCGCCGCGGCGAGGAGCACCGGCCCGGCGAGCACCAGCAGCAGCGCCGCGGCGGCGATATCCAGCGCCCGCTTCAGGATGAGATCGAGCGGGCGGAAATGGAAGCCATCGGCGTAGAGCAGCCAGCCCAGCTCGATCCGCTTGATGTCGATCCGGCCGATCTCGTTCTCGAGGAAGGAGAGGTATTCATGCACCGGGTAGCCCGCGGTGCGGCAGGACAGCAGCGCTTCCATCGGCAGGCCGCGGCGGTCGTCCGGGGCGACCACGATCTGGTCGGCGCCGAAGGCCCGCACCGCGGCCAGGATGCCGGCTTCGACCGAAAGCACCGTGCAATTGCGGGCCGCGGCCAGGCGGGGGTCGACCTCGGCATCCGCCGGGTGGCGGATCAGCCCGACATCGTAGCCCAGCGTGCCGCTTTCCCGCCGCAGCAGCAGGGTCAGATCGAAGGCGCGCTCGCCGGCGCCGATGATGACCAGGCGGCGGCGGAAGGCATCCCGCTTACGCAGCAGGAACAGCAGGATGCGGGCGCCGAAGGCGGTCAGCGTGAAGCACGGGACGGCGGCGGCAAACAGCAGCCCGGCCTGGGCCGCGCCGAAGGGCGGCGGCAGCAGGGCGGCGAGAACGGAGGCCCCGGCACTGCCGAGCAGCACCGCGAAGGGCGCGCGACCGAGCGAGCGGCGGGTCTGCTGCAGCGCGTCCCGGCGATAGAGGCCGAGCGCGTAGAGGAAGAGGACGCAGGCCAGGGGGTGCAGCACCACCGCCGGCAGGCCGGGCCAGGCGGCATCGGTGAGCACCGACAGGGCAAGCCAAAGCGCCAGCGGCCAGGCAGCCAGGGCGAGCAGCGTATCGAGCAGCACGAGCACGGGACCCGCGGCGGGAGCGGCGCGGCTGGGCGTGGGCATGAAGACCTCAGATTGAAGGGAGGCGCAAACCGTAAGCGCCGTTGGGGAACTATACTTACAGGCAGTGCCTTGCCGTGGATATATCAACCAAAAATAGATAATCCTCCGCGATGTGCCCACGTTGCCGGTCGGGGCACAGCGGCGGATCGCGGTTGCCGGCGCCGTGCGCTAACATCGGGCGAAAGGCAGGATGGGAGGCCGGGCATGCATCGCCGCGCTATCACCACGCTCATCGCCGGCATGCTTGCCGCCCCCGCCAACGCCCAATCCCCCTTCCCCTCCCGCCCCATCAGCATGGTCGTCCCCCTGCCCGCCGGCGGCGCCACCGACATCTGGGCGCGCCTCGTCGCCGAGCCGATGGCGGCCACCCTCGGCCAGCCCGTGGTCATCGAGAACCGCGCCGGCGCCGGCGGGCTGATCGGCACCGAGGCGGTGAAGAACGCCCCGGCCGATGGCCATACCATCCTGTTCCACATCGCCAATTTCGTGCAGACGCCGGTGGTCCTGAAGCGCTGGCCCTATGCGCTCGACGACTTCGCCTACCTCGGCAAATTCGGCACCACGCCGCTGCCCTTCTGCGTCGGGGCCGACTGCCCGGCGACGACGCTGCGCGAGTTCGTCGCCTGGGCGAAGGGCCGCCAGCTTGCCTTCGGCACCTATTCCCCCGGCTCCTCCGGCCACGCCTTCGCCCAGGCACTGTCGGACCTGGAAGGGCTGGACATGACCGCGGTGCACTACCGCGGGGAAGCCCCGCTGCTGCAGGACATGCTCGGCGGCCGCGTCGCCTGCGCCTTCCATTCGATGACCGCGTCCGGCGAGCACATCCGCAGCGGCCGGCTGCGGCCGCTGGCGACTCTCGGCCGCAGCGGCATCCCCAGCCTGCCGGGGCTGCCGACCTTCGTCTCGCAGGGCTACCCGGCCTATTTCGGCAATTCCGGCTTCATCGGCCTGTTCGCGCCGGTGCGCACGCCGGCGCCGATCCTGGCGGCGCTGGAGGACGCCTTCCGCCAGGCCATGGCCCGCCCCGACGTCCTGCGCCGGATGGCGGAGACCGACACCATCGCCCAGTACCTGCCGCCCGTCGCCTTCCGCGCCGATGTGGAGGACTATCTGCGCTTCTGGCAGGGACTGGTGGACCGGCTGGGCCTGACCGCGGAAGGCTGACGACCGGGTATCCCACGCCGGGCACGTTTTCCGGTGACGCCCGGCCCGCCCTTCGATCAAGCTTCCCCCGCGCAGCCGCCGCAGAGCGGACATCGCACGGGAGGACACGCATGCTGCATCGCCGTACCGCCCTGGGCCTCGCTGCCCAGGCCCTCGCCATCCCCGCCCTCGCGCAGGAGCGCGGCGGCCCCCGCTACCCCGACCGCCCGGTCCGCTTCATCGTGCCCTTCCCGCCCGGCGGCGGCACCGATGTCTGGGCGCGGATGGTGGCCGAAGGGATGCAGGCCGAGCTCGGCCAATCCATCCTGATCGAGAACCGCGCCGGCGGCGGCGGCATGGTCGGCGCCGAGGCCGCCGCCAAGGCGGTGCCGGATGGCTATACGCTGCTCTACAACATCACCACCCACGTCCAGGCGCCGGTCACCTTCCGCCGCTTCCCCTATGACCCGGTGGCGGATTTCTTCCCCGTCGGCCGGCTCGGCACCACCGCCATCACCTTCTGCGTCGGGCCGAGCGTGCCGGCCAGCGTCACCACGCTGGCGGAATTCGTCGCCTGGGGGCGCGACCGCGACCTCGCCTTCGGCAATTACGGCCAGGGCTCCACCGGCCATGCCTACGCCCTGCTGCTGGCGCAGGAGGCGGGGCTGCGGGTGACCCAGGTGGCCTATCGGGGAGAGGCGCCGATGCTGCAGGACCTGCTCTCGGGCAGCTTCCATGGCGGCTTCCACGGCATGCCGGCCTCGGGCGAGATGATCCGGGCGCGGCGCATCCGCCCGCTGGCGACCGGCGGGCCGGACCGCGTGCCCTCGCTGGCGGCCGAGGTCCCGACCCTGATCGAGCTGGGCTATTCCCGCCGCTTCGACTTCACCGGCTTCACCGGGCTGTTCGCCCCGGCGCGGGTGCCGGAGCCGATCCTGGACCGCCTGACCACCGCCTTCCGCAGCGTCGCCACCAGCCCGGACATGCTCCGCCGGCTGCGCGCCATCGATACCGCACCGGGCTACGAGGACCCGCCGACCTTCCGCCGCTCGGTCATCCGCACCCTGCGGCAATGGGAGGAACTGGCCGCGAGCCTCGACCTCTATGCCACCGGATGAGCGCGGTCAGACCGGCGGCGGCTTGCGCAATTCGGGTTCCAGCAGCCGGGTGAAGGCGACCTCCCCGGCCGCCTCGATGCGGGCCTCGCCGATCGCCGCGCGCGGGTCTCCGGCATTGCGCCAGGCCTTGTATTCGTCCTCGGCGGGGATGCCGAGGCTTGCGGCCAGCAGGTGGATCCAGTTGCGCACGGCCACGCCGTGGCGTTCCAGCGCGACGCTTTCGCGATGGCAAGAATGGAAGATGGTGCAGAGCATATCGGCGCCGGTCTCCGCCATCACGGCCAGCGTCGCGCGCTGCGCATCCGCCAGCGCACCGGGCACGCCGGCGATCGAGGAGCACATGTGGCCCGGCGCGCGATAGGGGCTCTCCAGCACGGTCACGCCGGGGATGAGCCGGAGCAGGCCGGGGACGAGGTCGTTGACCGCGACACGGCCATTGAAGCCGTGATGTGCATGGACCAGAACGCGCGCCGCCACCGGCCGGGTCAGCAGCGGCGCCAGGATCTCGCGCCGGGCCCAGAGCGCCTCCGTCACATGCACCGTCTCGAAATTGGTCGGCGTCACCGGCGCCATGCTGTCCTGCATGTTCATGTGGCAGGAAGGACACCAGGTGATGACCCTGGGGACGCCCGCGGCGTTGAAGGCCTGGACCGTCCGGCGGGCCATGCCCTCGGCGATCCGTGCGCTGGCATCCTTCGGGCTGCCGCAGCAATGCGCCGGGCCGCCGGCCGGCGCGGCGGCAATGCCCACAAGCTCGAGGATGCGGGTCGTGGCGCGAATGACCTCGCCATGCCGCGTCATGTTGCAGCCGTACCAGAATACGGCCGCGTCAGGGTCTACAGCCATTCGCGCTGTTCCGCCTCGGTCAAGGTTAGTCTGGCGAACGCCTTCACCTTGGGCGAGAACTGCGTGTCCTCCTTCACCGGAATTCGCGCCCCCTCCCCAAGCGCCCCCTTCGCCCGCCACTGCGCCAGGCGGAGCATGAAGGCGGCGTCGATCCGTTCCGGGCAGGCAGGGGTGCATTGGCCGCTGCGGGTGCAGGCGGCTATCCAGGCCAGGGCCTCCGGCGTGCCGGGCCCGTCGCGCAGCACGTCGCGCATGCCGAAGGCGACCGCATCGGGGCCGGCCGCCGCGACACCTTCGGCATAGGGCGTCATCGGGCAGGCGCGGACGCAGTCGCCGCAGGCGGTGCAGAGCGCAGCGAGGCGGGCGGATTCGCCGCGAATATGGTCGGCGAGGGTCATGCCGGCCCGGGCAGCACGGCGATGCCCTCGATCTCGATGCAGACGTCGGTGGTGGTGAACTGCGCCCCGCCGACACAGGTGCTGGCGGGCGGGGTCGCCAGCCCGGCGAAGGCGGCGCGGCGGACCTCGTTGAAGCCGTCATAATGCCGCATGTCGGACAGCCAGGTGGTGATCTTGAGGAGGTGCGCGAGACCAGCCCCCTCCCCCGCCAGGGCGCGTTCCAGCCGCGCGAGGCATTCCGCCGCCTGGTCCTGCACCGGCCGACCGGCCGCGGCGCTGCCGCGGGCGGTGACACCGGAGCAGAAGATCAGCTTCGCCCCCCCGCCGAGCGGTACCACGCGGGCGGGCGGAACCAAGGCTGGCTGGCTCATCGGCGGGGCCTCCGCCGATGAGCCTCGCTTGCCCGGCCAGGCCGGGCAAGCCTGAAGTCAGGCGAAGAAGCCGTAGTCGCCGGCGACCAGCTGCTGCGCGTTGGTGGAGACGACGAGCAGCACGGTGTCCAGCCCTGCATCGGTCAGGCGATAGAGCTGCCGGGTCGCATCGC
>JBMOJU010000357.1:0-5202 GCA_049315625.1 Paracraurococcus sp. | reverse complement strand
GGATCGTCGAGCGGCATTGCGGTCAAGGAAGCCCGGCCATCGCGCTTTTGCAACCGCCGTACACCAGCCCGCCGCGCGCCGGTCCGCGGCGGCCGGTCAGGCCGGCAGCGCGGCCAGCAGCGCCATGGCGCCGGCGGCGCGGCAGGGCTCGATCACCGGCAGGCCGGACGCGTCCTCGACCAGCGCGGCATGGCCGGCGAGGCCGGTGCAGCCGAGGATGATCGCCTCCGCCCCCGCCTCGGCCAGGCGGCGGGCGATGGCGGCGATGCGGTCGCGCGGCGCCTGCGGGTCGCACAGCACCGCCATCGGCAGGTCGAGCGGCGCCCAGGCGGCCAGCCGCGCCTCCAGCCCCATCGCCTGCAGCGCGCGGCGTTGCCGGGCCTGGCTGGCGGCGACGAAGCCGATGATGCCGAAGCGCTCCGCCCGCGTCGCCGCGGCGGCGACGGCACAGCGGAACATCCCCAGCACGGGGCGGGTGGTGGCCGCCCGCACCGCCTCCAGCCCCGGGTCGGAGACGCAGGCGATGACATAGGCGACGGCATCCTCGCGCTCGACCAGCCGGCAGAGCGGCAGGGCGACGCGGTGCCAATCCTCCCAGCTGGCGATGGCGGGCGGGCCATCCGGCAGGTGGGTGACGTCGAGCGTCAGCCCGGCCGGCAGCGGCAGCGGCGCCAGCGCGGCGGCGATCCCCTGGGTGCAGGCGAGGGACGCGTTCGGGTTGATGACCAGGATGCGGCGGGACATGGCGGCAGAATCGCCCCGCGGCCGTCTCCGGCGCAAGCCCCGCCTGGAAAAGGGAACGCGGGGCGGTACCGCGGCGCTTGATCCCGGGGGGGTCGCGGGCCGATATTGCGCTGCACAAGACGCCGCCCCCGCTTCGGGTCCGCAGCGCCGCGACCGCCGCCCGGGCCACCCTGCCCCGGGCCGGGGCCGCCACGAACACGGGCGGGGCCACGGCCACCGTCCAGGAGGACTACCCACATGCGTTGGACCCCCGAGAGCGCCGCCGCACCGGCCCTCGCCGCGGCCGCCCTCGCCGCACCGCCGACCTGGCTGGCGCTGCGCCGCGGCCTGCTGAACCGCTGCCCCTTCTGCGGCGAGGGCACGGTCTTCGCCGGCTACCTGACGCTGGTGCCGGAATGCCGCCATTGCCACGCGCCGCTCGGCCTGCTGCGGGCGGATGACGCGCCGCCCTACTTCACCATCCTGCTCACCGGCCATCTGCTGGTGCCGGGGGTGCTGATGGTGGAGCACGCCTGGCAGCCGCCGATGTGGCTGCATATGGTGGTCTGGTTGCCGCTCTTCGCGATCGTCTGCACACTGCTGCTGCGGCCGATCAAGGGCGCCGTGGTGGGATGGATGAGCACGCTGGGATTCGTGGCGCAGGAGCAGGAACTGGCCCGCGTGGAAGCGCATCAGGCCAACCGCGTGGAGGCGCGGCCAGCCATCGGCGCGGATGCTCGACCGGGTGGGACGCCGCATGCCTAACCGTGGCGCGATGGCGGTGCCGGTGGACCCGGCGCTGCGGCGGCTGGAGAACATCGTCCTCCCCGACGCCTCCCCCCTCCCCTCGGCCTATGCCGAGGCGGACCGGCGCCAGGCGGTGGCGGACCTGCTGACCGACAACCGCTTCGACCCGACCGGCGTGCCGGGCGGCCCCTTCGCGCTGCATCTGTGCGTGCGGGACGGGCGGCTGGTCTTCGACATCCGCGACGTGCTGGACGTGCCGGTACGGGCGGTGGCGCTGGCGCTCGGCCCGTTCCGGCGGCTGATCAAGGACTACCACATGATCGTCGACAGCCACGAGCAGGTGGTGGCCGAGGGCGGGCACGAGGCGCGGATCCAGGCGATCGACATGGGCCGGCGCGGCCTGCACAACGAGGGCGCGGAGCTGCTGACGGCGCGGCTGGAAGGCCGGATCGGCCTCGATTTCGAGACGGCGCGGCGGCTGTTCACGCTGGTCTGCGCGCTGCACCAGCGGATCTGACCGCGCGGCGCTTGAAGCGCGTGGGTAGGTGGACCAGACCAGGTGGAGGTGGTCCGGTGGGGTTCCATGCGCATTATCGACATCGAGGAGGCGAAGACGCACCTGTCGCGGCTGGTCGAGGAAGCCGCCGGCGGCGAGCCCTTCATCATCGCCAAGGCCGGGCGTCCGCTGGTGAAGGTGGTGCCGCTGGACGGCGCGGAGCCGCCGAAGATGCAGCGCATCGGCTTCATGAAGGGCGAGTTCACCGTCCCCGACGATTTCGACACGATGTGCCAGGAGGAGATCGAGCGGATGTTCTATGGCGAGGAGGAGTGAGCTTTCTCCTCCTCGATACGCATCTGCTGCTTTGGTCGGTTCTCGATGATCCCCGCCTACCCCCGGCCGCCCGAATGCTGATCGAAGACCCGACCAATGCGTTGGCCTTCAGCGCGGCGTCGATCTGGGAGGTGGCGATCAAGGCCGGGACCAGACGCGGCGTCGGCCTGGCGGAGCCGCGGCGGCTCCGGCACATGCTCCTCGCCAACGGCTACCGCGAACTCCCCATCACCTCGGAGCACGGCATCGCCGTCGCCCGCCTGCCGCCGATCCACCGTGACCCCTTCGACCGCATCCTGGTGGCCCAGGCCGATGTCGAAGGTGCCACCCTGCTCACTGCCGACCGTATCGTCGGCCGCTACCCGGGGCCGGTGAGGTTGGTGGGATAGCCTTTGTTTGCAGCGCGGGTTCGCGCCTCCGCTACACCCTGCCCTTCGGCGATCCGCCCCGACCGCTACCGCAGCGCCGTCACCGCCCGCCGGTTCAGCGCCCAGGATTCCGCATCCGAGCCCAGCGCCGCCGGCCGGTCCTTGCCGTAGCTGATCGTCTGCAGCCGCGTCCCGGCAACGCCGTTGCCCACCAGCAGGTCGCGCGCCGCATTGGCCCGGCGCTGCCCGAGCGCCAGATTGTACTCCCGCGTCCCGCGCTCATCCGCATGGCCCTCCAGCACCGCCTGGGCCTGGGCGTATTGCGCCAGCCACTGCGCCTGGCGCGCCAGGGTCGGCCGCTGGTCGGCGCCGACGCTGGCGCTGTCGGTGACGAAATAGACCCGGTCGCCGGCGGTCGCCGCCAGATCCTCCTGGCTGCCGGGGCGCGCGGCGCCGCCGCCCGGCGTGCCGCCCAGCGTGGACCCGGCGCCGCCCGGCCCGGCCCCGCCCTGGCCGGTGGCGGCGGTATCGGCGCTGTCGGAACAGGCGGCGAGGCCAAGGGCGAGGGCGAGGGCCGCGGCGGGCGCGATCTGCATCGGACTATCCTTCATGGTCTGGAATCGGGCGGGCACGGCCCGGCGCCATGGCTTGCGCCCGACGCGCCCCGTGGTGCAAGCCGGAAGCGGAGACAGGGAGGAACCCGCCATGCTCACCGTGCACCACCTGGGCAAGTCGCAATCCGAACGCATCGTCTGGCTCTGCGAGGAGCTCGGGCTCGACTATGAATTGAAGCACTACGTGCGCAACGCCGACAACATGCTCTCGCCGCCGGCGCTGCGCGCGCTGCACCCGATCGGCTCCGCCCCGGTGATCACCGAGGGCGGGATGGTGCTGGCGGAATCCGGCGCCTGCATGGAGTACATCCTCGCCCGCCACGGCGGCGGGCGCCTCACCCTGCCGCCGGACCACCCCGACTATCCCCACTACCTCTACTGGCTGCACGAGGCCAATGGGTCGCTGCAGCCGTCGATGGGGCGGCGGATGCTGATCGCCCGGCTGCAGGCGCCGCCGGAGAACCCGGTGCGGCAGGCGATGGAGGAGCGGCTGGACCGCGCGCTGCGCTTCCTCGATGCGCGGGTGGCGGCGGCGACCTGGCTGGCGGGCGACAGCTTCACCGCCGCCGACATCATGATGGGCTTCCCGCTGACCACGATGCGCTACTTCGCGCCGCTCGACCTCTCGCCCTATCCGGGCATCCTCGGCTATCTGCAAAGGGTCGCGGCGCGGCCGGGCTACCAGCGGGCGATGGAAAAGGGCGATCCGGGGATGACGCTGCTGCTGACGTGACCGGTTGCCTTTCGCCGGCCGCCGTCGCATCTGACCGCGCATGAAGATCGACGGCACCCCCTATCGCAGCGTCTGGGTGGATGCGGATGGCTGGTCCATCCGCATCCTCGACCAGACGAAGCTGCCCTGGCAGCTCGACATCCTCCGCCTGACCGATGCGGACCAGGTGGCGCATGCCATCCGCTCGATGCAGGTGCGCGGCGCGCCGCTGATCGGCGCGGTCGCCGCCTATGGCGTGGCGCTCGCGCTGCGCACGGATGCCTCGACCGCGGCGCTCGACCGCGCCGTGGCGATGCTGGGGGAGACGCGGCCGACCGCGATCAACCTGCGCTGGGCGCTGGAGCGCATGCGGGCGGCGCTGCACAACCTGGCCGCGGGGGATCGCGTGGCGGCGGCCTATTCCGAGGCGCTGGCCATCGCCGACGACGATGCCGAGACCTGCCGGCGGATCGGCCTGAACGGCCTGCCGCTGCTGGAGGCGATCCACGCCGGCAAGCCGGGCGAGGTGGTGAATGTCCTCACCCACTGCAACGCCGGCTGGCTGGCGACGGTGGATTACGGCACCGCGCTGTCGCCGATCTACCAGGCGCATGATGCCGGCATCCCCATCCATGTCTGGGTCGATGAGACGCGCCCGCGCAACCAGGGCGCGGCGCTGACGGCGTTCGAGTTGGGCAAGCACGGGGTGCGGCACACCGTCATCGCCGACAATGCCGGCGGCCACCTGATGCAGCACGGGCAGGTCGACATCTGCATCGTCGGCACCGACCGCGTCACCCGCACCGGCGACGTCGCCAACAAGATCGGCACCTACCTGAAGGCGCTGGCGGCGCGCGACAACGGCATCCCCTTCTGGGTGGCGCTGCCGCATTCGACCATCGACTGGCGGGTCGGCGACGGCGTCGCCGAGATCCCGATCGAGGAGCGGGCGGAGGCGGAAGTCACCGACCTGACCGGCCGCACCGCGGATGGCCGGATCGAGACGATCCGCGTCGCGGCCGAAGGCAGCCCGGCGGCCAACCCGGCCTTCGACGTGACGCCGGCACGGCTGGTGACCGGGCTGATCACCGAGCGCGGGCGCTGCGAGGCCTCGGCCACCGGCCTGCGGGGGCTTTACCCGGAGGCGGCCGGCTAGAGCGGGATGCGTTGAGGTGGAATCGCCGAAAACGCTGAATCCCGCGACCC
>JBMOJU010000044.1:0-22617 GCA_049315625.1 Paracraurococcus sp. | reverse complement strand
GGGATGACCGCGACATCCTGGAACAGCAGCACGGCGAAGGAGGTCTCGCCCCCGCCGGTCTTCAGCAATCCGCGCTCCGCCAGGATCTGCAGGGCAATCGCAGTGGACGACATCGCCAGGATCAGCCCGGCGGCCAGCGCCATGCGCCAATCGAAGCCGAACAGCATGCCGATCAAGGTGACCGCCGCCGCTGTCAGCCCGACCTGCAGCCCGCCCGCGCCCAGCACCGGCCCGCGCATCGCCCAGAGCCGCGCCGGCTGCAATTCCAGCCCGACCAGGAACAGCATCATCACCACGCCGAACTCGGCGAAATGCATCGCTGCCTCGGCATCGCCGGCCAGGTGCAGGCCGAAGGGGCCGATGGCGACGCCGGCCAGCAGGTAGCCGAGCACCGAACCGAGCCCGAGCCGCTTGGCGACCGGCACCGCCAGCACCGCGGCGGCGAGATAGACGAAGGCCTGCGCCAGGAAGCCGCCTTCCATGCCTCAATGTCCCCCGGCCGCGTATTGATGGTGCGGGTTGTGTGTTTCGGCCGGCGCGTCGCGCAGCCCTGCCAGCAGCGCACGATAGGCATCCGCGTGCCGCACCAGTTCGTCACGCTCCAGCAGATGCGTGCCATGGACGATGAAGGGTGGCAGCCAGCGCATCCGGCAGAGCCGCGCGGTCGCCTCGAAGGGTCGCAGGAATTCGGCGATGGCGTGGCGGTTCAGGCCCTCCGGCCCATAGGCCGCCGCGCTGCCGCCGGCGGTGACCGCCGAGAGCATGGTCTTGCCCGCCAGCGCCGTGCCGGCGCGGCCATAGGCGAAGCCGTGTTCCAGCACGAGGTCCTGCCATTCCTTCAGGATTGCCGGGGAGGAATACCAGTAGATCGGGTGCTGGAAGACGACGACATCGTGGCGGAGCAGCAGCGCCTGCTCGTGGTCGACGTCGATCAGGAAATCGGGATAGGCCTCGTACAGGTCATGCAGCGTCACGCCCTCCGTCGCGCGGGCCGCGTCCCGCAACGCAGCGTTGACGCGGGACCGCCGATGCGCGGGATGGGCGAGCAGCACGAGGATCCGCTGGGGCATGCAGGGGCCTTTCCGGGGTCTGACGAAACTCGGCCGCGCCGCCCCGCGCGGTCAAGCCGGCTGATTGGCTGCGCCGGCCTTCCTTGCGCTGGCGTGGCCCGCGCCGGGCTGCGACACTGGCGGAACGGCAGCGCCCGCAGAGGCGCGTCCGCCGACGCCATCACGGAAGGATTCACCATGCGCATCACCCGAACCGCAATTCTGCTTGCCGCGCTGGCAACTGCGGCGATCCCCGTCGTCGGCTCCGCCCAGCCGCAGCCCGCCGCCGTGTCCCGGACGGCCGAGGCCGTGTCGATCATCGAGGCGGTGGACCAGAGCGAGCGCTCCGTCATCCTGCGGGATGAGAGCGGCAAGCTGACGACATTGTTCCTCGGCGACCGCGTGCGGAACCTGCCGCAGGTCAAGGCCGGTGACCGCGTGGTGGTGCGGGTGACCGAGGCCGTGGCGGTGGCGATGAACACGCCGGATGGCCGCGCCCCGGCCGCCGCCGGGGAGGCCGCCGAGGTGGCGCCGAAGGGCGCGATGCCAGGTGCCGCCTTCATCCGCGGCGTCCGGATGCTGGTGACGATCAATGCGGTCGATCGCCGCAACAACACCGTCACCTTTACGGGCCCCGCCGGCAACCAGCGCACCGTGACGCTGCGCGAGCAGAAGATGCGCGACTTCGCCCGCCGCCTGCGCTCCGGCGATCAGGTGCAGGTGGCCATCGTCGAGGGCATCAGCATCGACGTCGTGCGCTGATGCGTGATCGGGGCGGGCGCGGGCCCGCCCCATCATCGCCGCTCAGGTCGTGCCCAGCCGGGTGCGCGCCAGCGGCAGGCTGCGGATGCGCTGCCCTGTCAGGGCCGCGACCGCATTCGCCACCGCCGGCGGCACGCCCGGCGTCCCCGGCTCGCCCACCCCGCCCATCGGCGCCCCGCTCTCGACGATGCGGACGCTGATCTGCGGCATGCGCGACGGCGGCAGGATCGGGTAGGCGTCGAAGTTCAGCGCCTGCGGCTCGCCCTTCTCGAACACCACCTCCTCGAGCAGGGCGGAGGACAGGCCGATGGCGGCGGCCGAGCGCACCTGCGCCGCGACGATCGCCGGGTTGACGATCTGCCCCGGGTCGATCGCCACCCAGAGGTGATGCACCACCACCTCCCCATCCTTCACCGAGACCTCGGCGATGGTCGCCACTTCCGAGCCGAAGGGCGAGGCGAGGGCGCAGCCGCGCGCCCGCTTCGTGCCGTCCGCCGCCTGGTAGGGGCCACGCTTCCAGCCGCCGGACAGCTCGGCCGCCGCCTTCAGCAACGTCGCATGGCGCGGGCTGCCGGCCAGCAGCGCCAAGCGATACTCGAACGGGTCGCGCCCCGCCGTCGTCGCCAACTCGTCGAGGAAGGACTCGTAGAAGAAGTCGTTCATCGAATGCGCGACGGAGCGCCAGAAGCCGATATTCACCGCCTGCGTCGCATGGACGTAGTCCACCCGCCGATGGGCGATGCCGTAGGGCTTCCCGGTCAGGCCCTCGACGACGCTGTCATCGACCTTGGGGTTGGCCAGGAAGAACGGCATGTGCCGGCCGAGCGGACCCTCGCCGACGGCGATGGCCTGCAACGCCACCGGCATGCCCTGCGCATCCAGCCCGGCACGCAGCTTGGTGTAGGACAGCGGCCGGTAGGCGTCGCGGCGGAACTCCTCCTCCCGCGTCCACAGCACCTTCACCGGCCGGCCGGCGGCCTTGGCCAGGGCGATCGCCTGCGGGAAGACATTGGCGGTGCCGTAGAGGAAGTGCCGGCCGAAGAAGCCGCCCAGCAGCGGCGAATGGATCCGCACCTTGTCGGGCGAGAGGCCCGCCAGCGCCGCCGCCGCCTGCTGGTACATCTCCGGCGCCTGGTTGGGCAGCGTCAGGTCGAGCGAGCCGTCCGCGGCGAAGGCGGCCAGTGCCGAGGGCGGTTCAAGCTGCGCATGCGCCAGGTAGGGCGCGTCGTATTCGGCCTCCACCACCCTGGCCGCGCCGCGCATCCCGGCATCGAGATCGCCCTGCGTCTCGGCAACCTGGGCCGCACCGCCGGCCGCACCCTTGAAGGCGGCGAGTTGGCCGGCGGAGGAGAAATCGGCTGCGACGGTGCCACCGGTCCAGCCGATCTCCAGCGCCTCCACCGCGCGGCGCGCCCGCCACCAGCGGTCTGCCAGCACCGCGACGGCGCCGGGCAGCTTATGGATGGAATGCACGCCTGGCATCGCCCGCACCGCGGCCTCGTTGCCGAGCGTCGTCGGTTCCTGCCCCAGCCGCGGGGCATGGGCGATGGCCGCCTGCAGCATGCCCGGCGCGCTGGCATCGATGCCGTACTGCGCCGCGCCGGTCGATTTGGCGCGGATGTCGAGCCGCGGGACGGAGGTGCCGATCAGCCGGAACTGCGCAGCATCCTTCAGCGAGGCATCGTTCGGCACCGGCAGCTTCGCCGCCGCCTCGGCCAGCTCGCCATAGGCCAGGCTGCGGCCGCTGGCGGCGTGCAGCACGCGGCCGGGGGAGGTCGTCAGCTCGGCGGTCGGCACGCCCCAGCGCTGAGCCGCGGCCTGCAGCAGCATGGCGCGGGCGGTGGCGCCCAGCTTGCGGAAGGTCGCGTAGCTGGCACGCGTCGAGAAGCTGCCGCCGGTGAAGCGGACCTGGTCGCCGAACATGATCTGGTATTCGGCGCCGGGCGGCGCGCACTCCACCACGAACACCGCCGGGTCGGCGTCCAGTTCCTCGGCGATGATCTGGGCGGAGGAGGTGGCAATGCCCTGGCCGCCCTCGACGAAGGGGCTGAGCAGGCGGATCGAGCCATCGGCCCGGATTTGCAGGTAGGCGGCGACGGCGGTCGCGTGCCGCGACATCGGCGGGCCCCTCTGCGCACGCGCCGCGGTCGGCAGGCCGAAGCCGAGCAACAGCGTGCCCATGCCTGCGGCCCCGAGCAGGCCGCGGCGGGAGACATTGGCGATCCGGCCGGCGGGGAGGGCGATGCGGGTCATGCTGTTCATGGCGCGTCCCCCTCAGGCCGCATCGGCCGCGCCGCGGACCGCGGCGGCGATGTCGAGATAGGTGCCGCAGCGGCACAGGTTCGTCATCGCCCCGGCGATGTCGTCCTGGCTCGGCTTCGGCGTGGCGATCAGCAGCCCGGTCGCGGCGATCACCTGGCCGGACTGGCAATAGCCGCATTGCGGCGCCTGGGCGGCGACCCAGGCTTCCACCACCTTCCTGCCGACGGGGTGCTCCGCCATCGCCTCGATGGTCAGGATCGGCTGACCGACGACGCTCTCGACCGGCACCTGGCAGCTCCGCATCGCCTGGCCATCTACCAGCACGGAACAGGCGCCACACTGGGCGATGCCGCAGCCGTACTTCGTGCCGGTCATGCCCAGCCAGTCGCGCAGGACCCACAGCAGGGGGGTGTCGGGCTCGGCATCCACGCGGTGGGAGCGGCCGTTGACGGTGATCTCGATCATGGCGGTGTCCTCCGGACAGGCATGATTGCCCAGACCGCTGCGGCGGTCCGATACCGTACGGTGACATGGCCTTGTCCCGGCGGGCTTCCAACTGCCCCCGGCCACACGGCGGGGTATCAGCCGCCGCCGAGGACCTCCGTGCGGTACTCGTCGAGCAGCCGCAACTTCCCGCCCGGCTGCTCGACATGCCAGAAGGCCCAGCCATTGCAACTCGGCGCCTCCTGCACCGCCGCGCCCACCTGGTGGATGGAGCCCTGCGCCCGGCCGCAGCGGAGCGAGCCATCCGCCGTCACCGTCGCGCTCCAGCGCCGGGCGCGGTCGGTAAGGATGCTGCCGGCCGGGATCACCCCGCGTTCGACCAGCGTGCCGAAGGGCAGCCGCGGCTGTTCGCGCTTGCCGGCGGTGACCAGCGCGGCGGTCTCGGAGATCGGCTCGATCGCCGCGATCCGTGCCTCCGCCGCCGCGGCATAGCCCAGGTCGCGTTCCAGCCCGATGAAGCGCCGGCCGAGGCGCCGCGCCACCGCGCCGGTGGTGCCGGTGCCGTGGAAGGGGTCGAGGATGATCTCCCCCGGCGCGGTGCAGGCCAGGATCACCCGGTGCAGCAGCGCTTCGGGCTTCTGGGTCGGGTGCAGCTTGGCGCCCTTGTCGTCCCGCAGCCTTTCCCCGCCGGTGCAGAGCGGGATGAACCAGTCGCTGCGCATCTGCAGATCGTCGTTCAGCGCCTTCATGGCGGCGTAGTTGAAGCGGTAGCGGCTTTCCGGCCCCCGCGCCGCCCAGATCAGCGTCTCATGCGCGTTGGTGAAGCGCCTGCCGCGGAAGTTCGGCATCGGGTTCGACTTGCGCCAGATGATGTCGTTCAGCACCCAGAAGCCGAGATCCTGCAAGGCGGCGCCGAGCCGGAAGACGTTGTGGTAGCTGCCGATCACCCAGATCGTGCCGTCCTTGCGCAGCACCCGGCGCGCCTCCGCCAGCCAGGCGCGGGTGAAGCGGTCATAGGCGGGCAGGTCGTCGAATCGGTCCCAGGCATCGTCGACGCCATCCACCAGGCTGTCATCCGGCCGGCGCAGGTCGCCCTTGAGCTGAAGGTTGTAGGGCGGATCGGCGAAGATGGCGTGCACCGAGGCCGGCGGCAGCCTTTGCATCGCTTCGATGCAATCCCCGACCAGAATCTGGTCGAGCGGCAGATCGAGCCCGGTCCCCACGCTGTCCCTCATCCCGCTGCTGCGCGCCGACCCCCGCCACGCCGGGATGGCCCGGATCGATGCGATTCGGACGCGAATCCCCATGCAGCGCCACCATCGCCGTGCCGAGTCGCGGGGTCAACCGAAGCCTGCCGGGGATGCGGCCCGGTGGCCTCCGCCGCCGAAGGCCAGATGCGCCTGGTCCACCGGCGCGAAGCCGCGGCGGTGGTGCGGGCAGGGACCATGCGCCGCCAGCGCCGCGCGGTGCCGCGCCGTCGGGTAGCCGGCATGGGCGGCGAAGCCATAGGCCGGCCAGCGCGGGTCGAGCCGTGCCATGGCACGATCCCGCGTGACCTTGGCGAGGATGGATGCCGCGGCGATCGACAGGCTGAGCCCATCCCCGCCGACCACGCACCGCACCGGGCAGGGCAGCGGCGGGGCGCGGTTGCCATCGACCAGCACCAGGCCGGGCGGCGTCCCCAGCCGCGCCACTGCGCGCGCCATCGCCAGGTGGGTCGCGCCCAGGATGTTCAGCCGGCCGATCTCGGCGGCAGAGGCGGCGGCGATGGCGCAGTCCGCCTCGCCGCACAGCGCGGCGGCCCGCAGCGCGGCGAAGGCAGCCTGCCGCGCCGCGGCGCTCAGCCGTTTGCTGTCGTCCAGCAGCGCGGCCAGCGCCGGCGGCACGCCATGCGGGAAGACCACGGCGGCGGCGAGGACGGGGCCGGCGAGCGGGCCGCGCCCGGCCTCATCCACCCCCGCCACCCGGCCACCCGCCGCAAGCTCCAGCGTGAAATCCGGCAAGCCCCGCCCTCAGGCCGGCGAGGCGAGCGGCTTGTCCTTTTCCACCACGTAGGTGATGGCGAGGCGGGCGCGGGTGATGACCTTGCCGCCATGCGGTGTGCCGGGCGGGACCTGGAAGCCTTCCCCGGCGATGAAGCGTTTCGGCGCCTGGCCCATTACCTCCAGCTCCAGCTCGCCTTCGGTGACCACCGTGGATTCGATGCCCGGGTGGGTGTGGCGGGCGATGACGGTGCCTTCCGGCGCCTCCAGCGTCATCAGGATGGAAACCTTGCCGTCGCCCGGGTAGTCGATGGTGCTGAGCGTCTTGCGCACCAGCCCGCCGGGTGCGCCCTGGGCCTGGGCTGGCGCCTCCACCCCGCTGGCCACCAGGCCGACCGCGCTGCAGATGGCGCAGGCCAGGAATCCGCGTCGTGTGGCCATCGCTGTGTCCCCCCAAGGTCATTGCTCGGGCGCGACCCTAGGTCCGCCGACGGCCGTCCGACAAGCAGCCCGCGGGCGACGGTTTCGGTGTTCCCACGTCGGGTCCCGCCGGCCTAGTCTCCTCTCGCCAGAAGGACAGGAGGCGTTCATGCCCGACGGGGCCCAGAAACCCATGCGGAAGCGGCTGACGGCGGATGAGGTCTCGCCGCGCTCGGTCTTCCTCGACGTGCCGAACATGCCGTGGGAGACCACGAAATTCGCCGGCATCAAGTGCAAGACGCTGTACAGCGACGGCACCGGCATGGCGACGCTACTGCTGGAGATGGAGCCGGGCGCCGAGGTGCCGCTGCACGAGCATACCGCGATCGAGCAGACCTATGTGCTGGCCGGGCATTTCGTCGACGAGGAGGGCGAGTGCCTGCCGGGCCAGTTCGTCTGGCGGCCGGAGGGCAACACCCATGTCGCCTGGGCCGGGAAGGAAGGCGCGACGGTGCTCGGCATCTTCCTGAAGCCAAACATCTTCGCCGATGGCCGGCCGTTCTTCACGCAGGAGAAGGCGGAGTAGCGAGCGTTGTTCCCTCCCCCGCAAGGCGGGGGAGGGAACACGGTTCAGAACTTCACCCGATCCCCGCCCTTCAGCGACAGCATCTGCCGCGCCTCGGCCGGCGTGGCGATTTCCAGGCTCAGCTCCTCCAGGATGCGACGGATCTTCGCCACCTGCTCGGCATTGCTCTTCGCCTGCACGCCCTTGCCGAGCCAGAGGCTGTCCTCCAGCCCCACCCGCACATTGCCGCCGAGGATGCCCGCCATCGTGGTGAACGGCATCTGGTTGCGCCCCGCCGCCAGCACGGACCAGACATAGTCCTTGCCGAACAGCCGGTCCGCCGTCTCCCGCATGAACAGCAGGTTGCGGTGCTCCGCGCCCAGGCCGCCGAGGATGCCGAAGATCGTCTGCGTGAACAGCGGCGGCTCGACGATCTTTTTGTCGAGCATATGCGCCAGGTTATACAGGTGGCCGACATCGTAGCACTCGAACTCGAACCGCGTGCCGTGGCCCTTGCCCAGCTTCTCGACGATCTGCTCGATGTCCTTGAAGGTGTTGCGGAAGATGAAGTCCGTCGTTCCTTCCAGGTAGGGCCGCTCCCACTCGTACTTGAATTTCGGAATGCGCGCCGCGCTGCCGGAGATGTTGAAGTTCATGCTGCCCATGTTGAGCGAGCACATCTCCGGGCTGGCCTGCAGCGGCGCCGCCAGGCGCTCATCCACCGTCATGCCCAGCCCGCCGCCGGTGGTGATGTTGATCACCGCGTCGGTGCTTTGCTTGATGACCGGCAGGAACTGCATGAACACCGCCGGGTCCGGCGTCGGCCGGCCGTCGTTCGGGTCGCGCGCATGCAGGTGGATGATGGCCGCACCCGCCTCGGCCGCGGCGATGGATTGCTCGGCGATCTCGGCCGGGGTGATGGGCAGGTAGTCCGACATGCTGGGCGTATGAATCGCCCCGGTGACGGCAACGCTGATGATGACCTTGGCCATGGCCGGCTTCCTCCGCTTGAGGAGCGGAATCTGCCCCGGCGGCGGGGCGACGTCCAGGCACGGCCGGCCCGGACGCCGCCGGCGCTGACAGCAGGCTCTTGATCCCGATCGGCAGCGCCCGCTCCCGCTTGCCCGTCGCGTGGAACACGGCGTTGGCCACTGCAACGGGGGTGCCGAGATTGCTGAGCTCGCACAGCCCCTTCAGGCCCGGCGCATTCACCGGGGCAACCGCCTGCTCGACGAAGATCACATCCGGCGTCGCCACGTCGGCACTCACCGGGATCAGGCTCCCGGCGAAGGTGTCGTTGACGCAGCGGGCATTGCGGCGGTCGATCTCCGTCACCGCGTGCGGCGCTGCCGATGCCCCGGATCAGGCCACCCATCAGCCGGCTGCGCGCAGTGCGCTGGTTGACGATGCAACCGGCGGCGAAGGCGCCGAGGAGGCGCGGCACCCGCACCGCGCGCGCCCGGTGGTGGACGGGCAACTCGACGAATCCCGCGCCCCAGGCGGCCATGACGCGATCCTTGCCCTCCAGGCCGCGCCGCCAAGCGTCGCCGGCCAGCGATCCGTTAGGGGCCCCTCCTATGCCGCGGCGGCCAGGCGGGCGAGGATGCGGCCGATGGATTTCCTCCCCGCGCTGCCAAGCGGCCCGACCCTGTCCTGGCTGCTGGTCGCCGCGCTGGCGGGCGGGCTGGCGCGCGGCTTCTCCGGCTTCGGCGCGGCGCTGATCTTCGTCCCGCTCGCCTCCATCGGGCTCGGCCCGCGCCAGGCGCCGCCGCTGATGCTGGTGCTGGAAGTGCTGGCGATCGCCACGCTGACACCAGCCGCCTGGCGCATCGCCGACCGGCGGGAGGTCGGCTGGCTGGCGCTCGGCGTCGCCGCCGGCACGCCGCTCGGGGCCGCGGTGCTGGCGTTGGCGGAGCCGCAGGCGCTGCGCTGGGGCGTGGCGCTGGTGATCCTCGCCCTGCTCGGCCTGCTGGTCGGCGGCTGGCGCTTCCGCGGCGTGCCCTCCCGCCCGGTTACGCTGGGCTTCGGTCTGGCGGGCGGCGTGCTGGGCGGGGTCGCCATGGTCAGCGGGCCGCCGGCGATGGCCTATCTGCTGGGACGGGGCGGCACCGCGCGGCAACTGCGCGCCGATTTCGCGCTCTACCTCGCCGCCGGCTCGGTCTTCGCCGGCATCGCCTATGCCGTCGCCGGGCTGCTGGACCGCACGCTGCTGGGGCCCTTCCTGGTCGCCGCACCGGCCTATTGGCTCGGTATCCTCGGCGGGACCAGGATGTTCGGGCTGGCGAGCGAGCGGAGTTTCCGCCTGGCCTGCTTCGGCATGATCGGCGCGGCGGCGCTGCTGAGCCTGCCGGTCTGGGATGGTGTGCTGCGATAGGAGGGGTCGATGACCGGCTATTCACCTGGGGCGTTCCGCGCGCTGACCTGGCACGATGCGGGGCCCGCCTTCCGCGACGGCACCGATACGCCGCGGGCCTGGCTGGAGCGCTGCCTGGAGACGATCGCGGCGCGCGAACCGGTGGTCCGCGCCTGGGTCATCCGCAATGAGGCCGGGGCGCGCGACGCGGCGGATGCCAGTGCGGCGCGGTGGAAGGCGGGGCGGCCGCTCTCGCCGATCGATGGCATGCCGATCGGCATCAAGGATTTGCTGGAGACCCGCGACATGCCGACGCAGATGGGCTGCATCGGCTACCGGGGGAATTTCCCGAGGCGCGACAACGCCGCGGTCACGGCGCTGCGCGCGGCCGGCGCGGTGGTGCTGGGGAAGACGGTGACGACGGAGTTGGGCGGCGCGCATCCCGGGCCGACCACCAACCCCTTCGATCCGCGGCGGACGCCGGGCGGCTCCTCCTCCGGCTCGGCGGCGGCGGTCGCGGCACGCATGGTGCCGGCGGCGATCGGCACGCAGGTGGGCGGCAGCATCATCCGTCCCGCGGCCTATTGCGGCAATGTCGCGCTGAAGCCGAGCCAGGGCGCGATCAACCGCGGCGAGAGGCAGGCCACCAGCCAGAGCACGCATGGCGTCCATGCCGGCGGCATCGAGGATATGTGGCTGGTGGCGGTGGCCATCGCCGCCCGCGTCGGCGGCGATCCCGGCCGGCTGCCCTTGGCCGGCCCCGCCGCCCCGCCCCTGCCGCTGCGGCCGGACCGGCTGGTGGTGATGGAGACCGAGGGCTGGGCGGAGCTGGACGGGGCGAGCAAGACCGCCTTCGCCGCGCTGCTGGCGCGGATCGAGGCGGCCGGCATCACGCTGGTCCGCCGCGCCGACCATGCACTGGTGGAGCGCTTCGAGCAGGGCATCGCCGAGGCGCGCGCCGTCAGCGGCGCCATCACCGGCTGGGAGAATCGCTGGAACACCCGCAACCTGCTCGACCAGAACCCCGATGGCATCAGCGACCGCGCCAAGGCGGTGCTGGTGCGGGCGGAGGCGATGGGCGTCGCCGACTACCAGGCGGCGCTGGCGGTGCGGGAGGAAGCCCAGGCCCGCCATGCCCGGATCGCGCCGCTGGCGGATGCGGTGATCGCGCTGGCCTGCCCCGGCCCGGCACCGTTGTGGAATGGGGAGGTGGACACGCCGCGCCCGACCGGCGACGTCGCCTTCAACACGCCGTCCAGCATGCTGTTCGCCCCGGCGGTGACGGTGCCGCTGCTGGCGGTGGCCGGCATGCCCGTGGGCGTGCAGGTGATGGGGCAGCCGGGACAGGATGCGCGGATAGTGGGGATCGCGCGCTGGCTGTTGGAGAGTGTCGAGGCGGTGGAGGGGTAGGAGGCACCCCCACCGGCATAGGCACCCCCACCCCAGCCCTCCCCCGCAGGCGAGGGAGGGAGATCCCTGTTATTCCCTACGGAATTCGCGGCGTAGCGTCATCGCCGGGTTGCGGGTGAAGAAGCCGTAGGGCTTCAGCTCGATCCGGTGCCACTTGGTTGGCAGCACCGGCCAATCCTCCGGCCGGGTCAGGTGGTGGAAGCCCATCGTCGCCCAGACGACCAGGTCGGTGTTGTCGATGCTGCGCCCCTGCGCCACGAAGCGCGGCAGCCCATCGCCGCCCTTCGCCTGGTTCGGCCAGGGGCCGGCCGCGTGCTTCTCCGCCGCGTCATGGGCGGTGACCCAGAGCGGCGCGCCGGTGAAGGCGGCGCGGCGCTGCGGAGTGTCCTGCGGGTCGAGCAGCGAGGTCGCGCCGTGGCCGAGGATCACCTCGTAGCCCGGATTGTGGCCGAGCGTCGTCGTCGTCCCCGGGTTCACCACCCGCCAGATCTCCGGCGCATGGCCGGGCTCGATAGCGCCCTCCACCGGCATCGGGATGCGCTCCGGCGCCCAGAGGCTGCGGCGCGGCGTGCCGGCCCTGGCCTCGCGCGGCACCAGCGCTTCGCGGACGAAGCTGTTGGCCGGGCCATCCACGTCGAGGTCGAGGCGGAAGGAGATGTAGTGGTCGTGCCAGATGCCGACCGCGCCCGGCGCGACCAGCGTCCCCGTCGTCACCTCCGCCGCCGCGCCCGCATCCGCCATGCTTTGCGCGTTCACGCCGCGCACCGCATCCATCCCCGTTGCGCCGACATCGATGCGGATCTCGCCCCGCGTGGTGAAGACCCAGTCCATGACGTAGTCGTAGTTGCCGACGGTCGGGATGCTGCGCACCACCAGCTCGACCTCCGGCCGCCCCTCATGCGTGCCGTCGATGATCTCGGCATGCCGCCAGGCGGGCGAGCCGGTATTGCGTTCGAACACGCAGATCACCCGCGGCAGCAGGATCGGCTTGCCGTCGTCGCCGGGCAGCGTGGCGTCGATAAAGGCGGCATGCGCCGGGCAATCGATGCCAGCCTGCAATTCGGAGGACAGCGCGCCGAAGCCGTACTCGCCGATATCCATGTAGGAGCGGTAGTACCAGGCCTCGGAGGCATCCATGTAGGGAACGAACATCTCCGACGCGTAGCCCTGGTACAGCACCATGCGGTCGCGCCCCGCCTCTGCCCAGCGGGCCAGCGAGACCACCGGCCCGAAGCGGCGATCCAGCCGCAGGTGGAAGCGCCACTGGTCCCAGGACAGTTCATGCCCGGCGATGGCGGCATTGCCGCCCATGGGCGCCACCTGGAACACCGGCTTCATCGGCGCGCGGAGGTCGGGGAAGGACGCCTCGTCCGCCCGGTCCGGTCCGGCGCGCACCGGCACCACGCCGGTATCGACCACGCGCAGCACCTGGCCGGCGCCAAGATCGACGATGGCGAACAGCCCCTCGATCGGCCGTCCGTGCACGGTGGTGCGGGCGCCGGCGGTCTCGTAGCAGGGCACCCGCAGCAGGCGGCGGCCGCGCTCTTCCGCCGTGCCGAACCAGCCGACGGTCAGTGGTGCGCAGAACAGCGAGTCGAAGGCGGTGTAGCCGCGCTTGCGCATGGCGGCCTGCCAGTCGGGATGCGCCATGGTCAGCTTCGCCGCGGTCTCCCATTCCTCCAGCAGCACGCCGGATTGCGCATCGGCGATGGCGCGCGGGCCGTCCACGCGGCGCGTCGCCAACTCTACCTCGGCCTCTGCCATCGCGGTGCCGCGGCGCAGCACGACATGCGCGCGGCGCGGTGGCGCCTGGCCGGCAAGGATCGCGGCCTTCGGCGGCTCGACCAGGTCCACCGCGACGAAGCGGGTCGCGTCGTCGGCGGCGCCGGCGGCCCGCAGCGCGGCGACCGCTGTCTCGATCTCCGGCGCGGTCAGCGGGTCGAGCGGATGCGCCGCCGCCATGCCGCCCATCGCCATCCAGGCCGCCAGGCCCCAACGCGCCAACCCTGCCGTCATCCGTCCCCGCCCCCGCACCACACCCTTGCGTATCACAGCCCGTCCGCCGTCGAACCGCGAGGGATTTTCCGTGTTCCGACCAATGGTCCCGGGAACGGATGGGAAAGGATACGCCATGGGTCGCACAGGGTCCCGCATCGCCACGCTGCTGGCCATGGCCTGCCTCGCCGGGCCGGCGCCCGCGCAACAGGCGCCGGCGCTGCTCTACACCCAGGCGCTGGCCCCGGCCGCGGTGGCGGCGGTGCAGGAGAAGCTGCGCCAGGCCGGCGCCTATGCCGGCCGTGCCGACGGCGTCTGGGGGCCGGACAGCCAGGCGGCGCTGGAACGCTTCCAGACGACGCATGGGCTGGTGGCCTCGACGCAGCTCAACCCCGCCACCGCGGCGACGCTCGGCCTCGGCCCGAGCGAGTTGCTGGCCGCCGGTCCCGGTGCCGGCCCGGCGCCCGGCACGCCGGCGGCGATGGCGACGGAGCCGTTGAACCCGGCCGCGGTGCGCAACATACAGCAGAGGTTGAAGGCGTTGAATTTCTACCAGGGCAATGTGGACGGCGCCTGGGGCGCCAGCACGCAATCCGCCATCGAGCGTTTCCAGCAGGGCCGTGGGCTGCAGGCGACCGGGCAGATGAACCCGGTGACGGCGCGGGAACTCGGCCTCGACCCCGGCAACCTCGCCGCGGCGCCACGCTGAATGCGGCACGGCGGCGTTTGCCACAAATCCGCAATCCAAGTGTCACGCTGACGTTCGATCCGGCTGGTACCCGCTCCCCGCACAGGAGACGCGGATGCCAGCCCGGAAGAACGTATTGCTCATCGTGGTGGACCAGTGGCGCGCGGATTTCGTGCCCTGGCTCGGCGCCGGCTTCCTGCGCACGCCGAATCTCGACAGGCTGTGCCGTGAAGGCGTGACCTTCGCCAACCACGTCACCACCACCGTGCCCTGCGGCCCGGCGCGTGCCAGCCTGCTGACCGGCCTCTATCTGATGAACCACCGCGCGGTGCAGAACACCGTGCCGCTCGATGCCCGGCACATGAATCTGGGTAAGGCGCTGCGCCGCATCGGCTACGACCCCGCATTGATCGGCTACACCACCACCACGCCGGACCCGCGCACCACCGCGCCGCGCGATCCGCGCTTCACCTATCTCGGCGACCTGATGGACGGGTTCCGCAGCGTCGGCGCCTTCGAGCCGACGATGGACGGCTATTTCGGCTGGCTGGCGCACAAGGGCTACGCGCTGCCGACGCCGCGCGAAAACATCTGGCTGCCCGAGGGCGAGGATGCCGTGCCCGGCGTCACCGACCGGCCCTGCCGCATCCCGGCCGAGCTGTCCGACACCGCGTATTTTACCGACCGGGCGCTGAGCTACCTGAAGGGCAAGGGCGACAAGCCCTGGTTCCTGCATCTCGGCTACTACCGGCCGCACCCGCCCTTCATCGCCCCGGCGCCCTATCACGCGATGTACCGGGCGGAGGACATGCCCGCCCCGGTGCGCGCGCCGCAATGGCAGACGGAAGCCGAGCAGCATCCGCTGCTGGATTTCTATCTGCACGGCATCAGCCAGGGCAGCTTCTTCCATGGCGCCGGCGGTGCCGCCAGCGCCATGGACGAGGCCGCCATCCGCCAGATGCGCGCCACCTATGCCGGTCTGATGAGCGAGATCGACGACAATCTCGGCCGCGTCTTCGACTACCTGGACCAGACCGGCCAGTGGAAGGACACGCTGGTGATCTTCACCAGCGACCATGGCGAGCAGCTCGGCGACCATTACCTGCTCGGCAAGATCGGCTATTTCGACGAGAGCTTCCGCATCCCGCTGGTGGTGAAGGACCCGGGCGACACCGGCCGCGCCGGCGCGATCGAGCGCGCGCCGACCGAGAGCATCGACGTGATGCCCACCATCCTCGACTGGCTGGGCGGCGAGATTCCCCGCGCCTGCGACGGCCACTCGCTGCGCCCCTTCCTGGCCGCCGGCCGGCCAGATGGCTGGCGCGACCTGCTGCACTACGAATACGATTTCCGTGACGTATTCTACAGCCGACCGGAAGGCGCGCTCGGGCTCGACATGGACCAATGCTCGCTCTGCGTCGTGCAGGATGAGCGCTACAAATACGTCCATTTCGCCGCGCTGCCGCCGCTGTTCTTCGACCTGGCCGCGGACCCGCACCAGTTCCGCAACCTGGCGGAGGATCCGGCGCATGCCGGGCTGGTCAAGCATTACGCGCAGCGGGCGCTGTCCTGGCGCCTGTCGCACGCCGAACGCACCCTGACCGGCTTCCGCGCGACGCCGGCAGGCCTCGAGAACCGCCACCCGACCGGAGAAACCGCATGACCGCGCTCACCCGCCGCCAGGCGCTGGCCGCCGGCGCCAGCCTGCTCGCCGCCCCCGCACTCGGCCAGTCCGACCAGCGCCCGTCGGTGACCGTGGCGGTGCAGAAGATCGCCAACACCAACACGCTGGAGCCGCTGCGCGAGCAGTCCAATGTGGGGGAGCGGGTGATGCTCACGTCGCTCTGGGAAGGGCTGATCGGCCGCAACTACCAGGGCGCGCTGGAAAGCCAGCCGATGCTGGCAACCGGCTGGCGCCGCATCGATGAGCGCACGGTGGAGTTCACCCTGCGCGACGGGGTGAAGTTCCACAACGGCGATACGCTCACCGCCGAGGATGTCGCCTTCAGCTTCGGCCCGGAGCGCATGTTCGGCCCCGAGGGGCTGCGGCCGGAGGCGCAGGGCCGGACGGTGAACACCACCGGCAACCTGGTAACCCGCGGCGGCAAGGAATTGCCGGCGGAGGTCCCGGCCGTCGCCCGCCGGATGATGCCCGCGCTGGAAAAAGTGGAGATCATCGACCGCCGCACCGTCCGCTTCGTCAACCGCACGCCGGACGTGGTGCTGGAAGGCCGGCTGTCGCGCCTCGGGACCGAGATCATCTCCCGCCGCGGCTTCGAGGAAGCCGGGAGCTGGCTGGACTGGGCCCGCAAGCCGGTCAGCACCGGTCCCTACAAGGTGCGCGAGTTCCGCGCCGACAGCATGCTGATCCTTGAGCCGCACGAGGAATACTGGGGCGGCCGGCCGCCGTTGAAGGAACTGCGCTTCGTCGAGGTGCCGGAAGTCGCCGGCCGCATCAACGGCCTGCTGTCCGGCCAGTACAATTTCGCCACCGACCTGCCGCCCGACCAGATCCAGGCCGTGGAGCGCAACCGCGCCTTCGAGGTGAAGGGCAGCACCATCCTGAACCACCGGATCACGGTGTTCGACCGCAATCACCCGCAGCTGCGCGACCCGCGCGTGCGCCGCGCCTTCACCCACGCGATCGACCGCCAATCGATCGTCGAGGCGTTGTGGGGCGGCCGCACCGTGGTGCCGAAGGGGCTGCAATGGGATTTCTACGGCGACATGCTGATCGCCGACTGGGCGGTGCCAAAATACGACCAGGCCGAGGCACGCCGCCTGCTGCGCGAGGCCGGCTACAAGGGCGACCCGATCCCCTACCGCCTGCTGAACAACTACTACACCAACCAGACCGCCACCGCGCAGGTGCTGGTCGAGATGTGGCGCGCCGTCGGGCTGAACGTGCAGATCGAGATGAAGGAGAACTGGCAGCAGATCTTCGACACCTCGGCCCAGCGCGGCATCCGCGACTGGTCGAACTCGGCCGCCTTCAACGACCCTGTCTCCTCTCTGGTGAACCAGCACGGCCCGAACGGGCAGCAGCAGCAGATGGGCGAGTGGACGAACGAGGAGATGAACCGCCTGTCGGTCGAGCTGGAGACCAGCACCGACCATGCGCGGCGGCGCGCCGTGTTCCGCCGGCTGCTGGAGATCAGCGAGCGCGAGGACCCGGCCTATACGGTGCTGCACCAGAACGCCACCTTCACCGCCAAGCGGCGCGACACCCGCTGGCAGGCGGCGCCGGCCTTCGCCATGGATTTCCGCGCCGGCAACTGGGGCAGCTGAGCCGATGCACCGCCGTTCGCTGCTGGCCCTGCCGGCATTCGGCCTGGCCGCGCCGGCGCTGGGCCAGGGGAATACCGGGCCCGACCGCCGCCCCGCCATCACCGTGGCGGTGCAGAAGATCGCCAATAGCAACACGCTGGAGATCGCGCGCGAGAACAGCAATGTCGGCACGCGCCATTTCGCCAGCTATACCGAGCCGCTGGTCGACACTGACTGGATCGGCACGCTGCAGCCGCGCCCCGGCCTGGCGCTGCGCTGGACGCGGGTGAGCGAGCGCCGGGTCGAGGTCGCGCTGCGCCCCGGCGTGCGCTTCCACAATGGCGACGAGATGACGGCGGAGGATGTCGCGGCCTCCTTCGGGCCGGAACGGCTGATGGGCGGCGCCGGCGGCATCGCCGCACGCGTGCCGAACGAGGTGCGGGCGCAGGGTCGCGCCGTCTTCCCCGGCCTGTCGGTCGAGGTGCTGGGGCGACACAGTCTGGCCTTCGTCACCGAACGGCCCGATCCCGCGCTCGACAAGCGGCTCGGCCACCGCATCGCCATCGTCGTTTCCCGCCGCGCGATGGAGGAGGCCGACAGCTGGCTTGCCTGGGCGCGCCGGCCGATCGGCACCGGCCCCTACCGCATCGCCGAGTTCCGCCCGGACACCGCCCTGGTGCTGGAAGCCTTCGACGAATACTGGGGCGGCCGGCCGCCGCTGCGGCGCATCCGCTTCCTCGAAGTGCCGGAGGTCGCCGCGCGCA
Source organism: Paracraurococcus sp. (assembly GCA_049315625.1). GTDB lineage: Bacteria > Pseudomonadota > Alphaproteobacteria > Acetobacterales > Acetobacteraceae > Paracraurococcus. The sequence continues at coordinate 4,656 of JBMOJU010000044.1, read as the reverse complement.
TCGCCGGGCTGCAGTCCGGCGAATACGACTTCGCCTGCGACATCCCGCCCGACCAGATCACCGAGATCGAGCGCAGCCGCGCCCTGGAGGTGCAGGGCGGGCTGATCGCCAACCACCGCTTCATCGCCTTCGACAAGGGCCATGCGCAGCTGGCCGATCCGCGCATCCGCCGGGCCCTGTCGCTGTCGATCGACCGCGGCGCGATCGTCGACAGCCTCTGGGCTGGCCGCACCGAGGTTCCGCGCGGGATGCAATTCCCCTTCTATGGCGGGATGTACCTGGAGGACTGGCCGAAGCCGCGCTTCGACCTGGCGGAAGCAAGGCGGCTGGTGCGGGAAGCCGGCTACAAGGGCGACGCCATCCCCTACCGGCTGCTGAACAACTACTACACGGCGCAGACCTCGACCGGCCAGGTGCTGGCCGAGATGTGGCGCGCTGCCGGGCTGAACGTGCGGATCGAGATGCGGGAGAATTGGAGCCAGGTGCTGGAAGCCGGCCCGACCCGGGCGCTGCGCGACTGGTCCAGCACCGTCTTCATCGCCGACCCGGTGTCCAACATGCCCGGCGTCTGGGGCCGCGACGGCAGCCACCCGGCCGGCGGCGAATGGCGCAACGAGGAGGCCTTCGCCGCGGTCGACGCGCTGGAGAGCGAGATGGACGAGGGGCGCCGCCGCGCCGCCATGCGCCGGCTGCTGACGATCCTGGAGGTCGAGGACCCGGCCTATGCCATGCTGCACCAGGCGGCCAATTTCACCGGCAAGCGGCGGGCCATCCGCTGGCGCGCGGCGCAATCCTTCCTGATGGATTTCCGCCCGGGCAATTGGGATGCCTGAGGCCGCTTTGGTTGCGCTGAGCGACCTCGCCGTCAGCTTCGACGGTGCGCCGGCGCTGCGCGGCATCAGCCTCGCGATCCGGCCGGGCGAGGCGCTCGGCCTGGTCGGCGAAAGCGGCTGCGGCAAGAGCGTGACCTGGCTGGCCGCGCTCGGCCTGCTGCCGCCGCATGCGGTGGTGACCGGCAGCGTGACGCTGGGCGGGGCGGAGCTGCTCGGCGCTTCGCCGCCGATGCTGGATGCGGTCCGCGGCGGGCGGATCGCGATGATTTTCCAGGACCCGGCCAGCGCGCTGAACCCGGTGCACCGCCTCGGCGCCCAGGTGACGGAAGCGCTGCGGCTGCATCGCGGCCTCACCGGCAGCGCCGCGCGGGCGGAGGCGAAGCGGCTGTTCGACCTGGTCGGCATCCCCGACGCTGCGCGCCGGCTGGATGCCTTCCCGCATGAGCTGTCGGGCGGGCAAAACCAGCGCGTGATGATCGCCATGGCGCTGGCCGGAAGGCCGGAATTGCTGGTGGCGGATGAGCCGACCACCGCACTCGACGTCACCATCCAGGCACAGATCCTCGACCTGCTGAACGCGCTGCGGCGGGAGATGGGGATGGCGCTGGTGCTGATCTCGCACGATCTGGGCGTGGTGGCGGAAACCTGCGACCGCGTCGCCGTCATGTATGCCGGCCGCATCGTCGAGGAAGCGCCGGCTGGGCAATTTTTCGAAGGCCCGCGCCACCCCTACGCGCGCGGCCTGCTGGAGGCGCTGCCGCCCATCACCGGCGAACGCCACCCGCTGGCCGCCATCCCCGGCGGCGTGCCCGATCCGCGCGCGATGCCGCCCGGCTGCGCCTTCGCGCCGCGCTGCGGTCTCTCGGGGCCGGATTGCGACGCCGCCGCACCGGCGTTGCGCCCGGTCGCGCCGGACCACGCCATCGCCTGCCTGCGGAGCGCGGCATGACCGAAACCCTGCTTGAGGCCACCGGCCTCGTCCGTCGCTACGCCATGCGCCGCGGGCTGCTCGGCCGGCCCGTCGCGGTGCAGGCGGTCGATGGCGTCTCGCTGCGGCTGGAACGCGGCCGCACGCTGGGGCTGGTGGGCGAAAGCGGCTGCGGCAAGTCCACTACCGGCCGGCTGGTGCTGGGGCTGGAAACGCCGGACGAGGGCGAGGTCCGCTTCGCCGGCGCGCCGATGCCGCCGCCCGCCAGCGCCGCCTGGCGACGCTCCCGCGCCCGGATGCAGATGGTGTTCCAGGACCCGCTCGGCGCGCTCGACCGCCGGCTGCCGATCGGCCGCCAGGTGGCGGAGCCGCTGGTGATCCACGGCATCGGCGATGCCGAATCGCGCGCCGCGCGGGTGCAGGAATTGCTGCACGCCACCGGCCTGCGCACGGAACAGGCGGCGCGCTACCCGCATGAGTTTTCCGGCGGCCAGCGGCAGCGCGTGGCGCTGGCGCGGGCCCTGGCCAGCGGGCCGGAATTGCTGGTCTGCGACGAACCGATCAGCGCGCTTGACGTCTCCATCCAGGCCCAGGTGATGAACCTGCTGGTGGCGCTGCAGGCGCGCTACGGCATGGCGATCCTGTTCATCAGCCACGACCTGCGCGCGGTGCGCCAGGTCAGCCATCGGATCGCGGTGATGTATCTCGGCCGCATCGTCGAGGAGGGCGAGCCGGACGCCGTGCTGCAGGCGCCGGCGCACCCCTACGCCCAGGCGCTGGTCTCCGCCATTCCGCATCCCGGCCGGCGCGGTGCGCCGCGGCAGGTGCTGCAGGGCGATCCGCCCAACCCGGCCGACCGGCCAGGCGGCTGCGCCTTCCACCCGCGCTGCCCGGTCGCCATCGCCGCCTGCGCGCGGGAGGTGCCGGCACTGCGGCCGCGGCCGGATGGCAGGCTGGTCGCCTGCCACCTGGCGCATGACGCCACGCTGGCCGAGGCCGCCTGAGATGCTCCGCTTCATCGCCTTCCGCCTGCTGCGGTCGCTGCTGACCATCGCGCTGGTGGTCACCTTCGCCTTCGTCGTGCTGCGCCTGTCGGGCGACCCGGCGCTGCTGATCATGAGCGTCGACGCGCCGCCCGAGGCGGTGGCCGCCTTCCGCCGCGCCTGGGGGCTGGATGAGCCGATCTGGACGCAATACGTGAACTACTTCACGGCGATCGCCAGCGGCGACCTGGGGCGTTCCATGCGCGACGGCCGCGATGCCGTGGTGCTGGTCGGCGAGCGCATCCCGGCGACCCTGGCGCTGACCGTGCCGGCGCTGGCCATCAAGCTCGGCCTCGGCATCCCGGCCGGCATCCACGCGGCACTGCACCGCAACTCCTTCAGCGACCGGCTGGTGATGTTCCTTGCCGTCGCGGGCTTCACCGTGCCGTCCTTCGTGCTCGGCCTGCTGCTGGTGCTGGTCTTCGCGGTGCAACTCGGCTGGCTGCCCTCGGGCGGGCAGGAGAGCTGGCGGCACGCCATCCTGCCGGTCATCACGCTCGGCGTCGGCGGCGCCGCGGTGCTCGCGCGCTTCACCCGCTCGGCGATGCTGGAGGTACTGGGCCAGCCCTATATCCGCACCGCCTCGGCCAAGGGCGTGCCCTGGGGTGCCGTGGTGCGCAACCACGCGCTGCCGAACGCGGCGATCCCGACGGTGACGATCATCGGCTTCATGGTCGGCAGCCTGCTGGCCGGCGCGGTGGTGGTGGAAAGCGTCTTCGCCTGGCCGGGGGTCGGCCGGCTGCTGGTGGTGGCGGTGGCGAACCGCGACCTGGCGGTGGTGCAGTGCATCCTGCTGCTGGTCGCCGCCACCATGGTCACCGCCAACCTGGTGGTCGACCTGCTCTATGGCGTGCTGGACCCGCGGCTGCGCAGCGCCCGCGGCGGGGGGGCGCATTGATGCCGATCGTGGTGCGCGCGGCGCTGGGCTGGCTGGCGCTGCTGCTGGCGCTGGCGCTGCTGGCCGAGGCCATCATGCCCTATGCCTATACCGCGCTCGACCTGCGCAACCGGCTGGCGCCGCCGGTGCCCTGGGGCGGCACCTGGCTGCATCCGCTCGGCACCGATGAGCTCGGGCGGGACGTGCTGTCGCGGCTCATCGCCTCGATCCGGATGAGCCTGCTGATCGCCTTCGGCGCGACGCTGATCTCGGCCAGCTTCGGCACGCTGCTGGGGTTCCTGGCGGCGCATTTCCGTGGGCTGGTCGAACAGGTCGTCATGGCGCTGGCGGATTTCCAGGCCAGCATGCCGTTCCTGATCCTGGCGCTGTCGGTGCTGGCCTTCTTCGGCAATGCGCTCGGGCTGCTGATCCTGCTGCTCGGCCTGCATGGCTGGGAACGCTACGCCCGCATCGCCCGCGGCCTGGCAATCAGCGCCGGGGCGCAGGGGTACGCCGCGGCGGTGCGGCAATTGGGCGCCACGCCGTTGCGGCTGTACGGGCTGCACGTGCTGCCGAACATCGCCTCGACGCTCATCGTCTCGATGACCCTGGTCTTCCCGGAGGTCATCCTGCTGGAGAGCGGGCTGTCCTTCCTCGGCCTCGGCGTGCAGCCGCCGGCGACCTCGCTCGGCAACATGGTCGGCTATGGGCGGGAGTATCTGACGACGGCGCCGTGGATCCTGCTGACGCCGGCCTCGATCATCGTGCTGACGACGCTGTCGGTTTCCCTGGCGGGGGATTGGCTGCGCGACCGGCTGGACCCGACGCTGCGGTAGCTTTTGTCGGGCAAGAAAAACCCCGCCGGCCTTGCGGCGCGGCGGGGTGTTGGCGGGGCGGAGGGATCAGCCCTCGCGCTCGACCATCATCTGCTTGATCTTGCCGATGGCGGCGGCCGGGTTCAGCCCCTTCGGGCAG
>JBMOJU010000356.1:0-5216 GCA_049315625.1 Paracraurococcus sp. | reverse complement strand
GCTGTCCTTTGGGTCATACCCGGCCATGCTCCGCAGCAGGATGGCGCAATCCTCGACCGTGCGGGCCACCGGGCCGGCCTGGTCGAGCGAGGAGGCGAAGGCGACGATCCCGTAGCGGCTGCACCGCCCATAGGTCGGCTTGATGCCCGCTATGCCGCAGAACGCCGCCGGCTGGCGGATCGAGCCACCCGTGTCGGTCGCCGTCGCCCCCAGCGCCAGCCGCGCCGCGACCGCGGCGGCCGAGCCGCCGGAGGACCCGCCCGGCACCAGCCGCGCATCCGGGTCGTTGCGCCGGCTCCAGGGGTTCTCCACCGGCCCGAAGGCGCTGGTGGTGTTGGACGACCCCATGGCGAACTCGTCGAGGTTCACCTTGCCGAGGAACACCGCGCCGTCGCGCAGCAGGTTGCCCGACACCGTGCTCTCATAGGGCGGCACGAAATTGCCCAGGATCCGGCTGCCCGCCGTGGTCCGCGTGCCTGCCGTGCAGAACAGGTCCTTGATCGCCAGCGGGATGCCGTCGAGCGGTCCTGCGATACCTTCGGCCCGACGCGCGTCGCTGGCCTTGGCCTGGGCCAGCGCCTGCTCCCCGGTCACGGTCAGGTAGGCGTTCAGGCGCGGGTTGAGTGCCTCAATGCCGTCCAGATGCGCCTGGGTCAGCTCGACGCTGGTCAGCAGCCCCTGGTTCAGCGCCTCGATGGCGCCGCGGAGCGAGAAATCCGTCGGGTGCATTATTCGACCACCTTCGGCACGCCGAAATACTCGCCCATCCGGTCGGGTGCGTTCGCCAGCACCTGCTCCGGGATGCCGCCATCGGTCACGGCGTCTTCCCGCATCGGCAGGGCGACCGCGCCGCCGCCCGCCATCGGCTCGATGCCCGTGGTGTCCACCGCCTGCAACTGCTCGATCCAGCCGAGGATGCCGTTCAGCTCGGCCTGCATGCGGCCGACCTCTTCCTCCTCCAACCGGATGCGGGCAAGCGAGGCGATGCGCCTCACCGTGGCGGTGTCGAGGGACATGCGGGATTCCAGACTTCGGCAGTGCCAGGGCTATAACGGCCGCCATGCCCGTCTTCAACCTGACCGACCTCCGCGCCGCCCTGCCCCGCGGCCAGCGGCTGATCGGCCTCGATCCCGGATCGAAGCTGATCGGCGTGGCGCTGTCCGACGTGCTGCTGATGCTGGCCAGCCCGTATGGCTCGCTGAAGCGGGGCAAGCTGAAGGCCAATGCGGCAGAGGTCGCAGCGATTGCCCGCAAGGAGGGCGCCGCCGGCCTGGTCGTCGGCCTGCCGCTCGGGATGGACGGCTCCTTCGGCCCGGCCGCCCAGGCGGCGAAGGACTGGGCCATGGCGCTGGGCGAGGCCTGCGCGCTGCCGGTGGCGCTGTGGGACGAGCGGCTCAGCAGTTCGGCGGTCAACCGGGCAATGATCGAGGCGGATATGACCCGGGCGAAGCGCGCGGCGGCGGTGGATGCGGCGGCGGCGGCCTATACGCTGCAATCGGCGCTCGATGCGACGCGGCCGGCTACCGGCTGAGGCTGATCCCCGCCTCCTTCGCCACCGCCTGCCACGTCGTGTTGTCGGACTCGATCATCGCCCGGAACCCGGCCTGGCCCATCCCATCCGGCTCCATGCCCAACGGCCGCAGCCGCTCCGCCACGTCGGGCGCCTTCGCCGCCTCGGCCAGCGCCGCTTCCAGCCTGGCCAGGATCGGCGCCGGCGTGCCGGCCGGGGCCAGCAGGCCGATCCAATTGTTCAGCGTCCGGCCTGGGAAGCCGGCCTCGATCAGGGTCGGGACCTCCGGCAGCCGCGCCCAGCGCCCGGGCGTCGAAATCGCCAGGGCCCGCACCCGCCTGCCATCCAGCGCCGCCAGCGCCGGGCCGGGATCGGTCAGCGCCAGGGTCAAATCGCCGGCAGCCGCTGCGTTGATGGCGTCCTGGCTGCCCCGGTAGACCACCGGCTGCATCCGCGCGCCGCTGCGGTGGTTGATCTGCTCCGCCAGCATCTGGAAGGCGAGGCCGCCGAAGCCATAGGTCGCCCGCCCGGGGCTCTCCTTCTCCCAGGCCACCAGGTCCTGCACCGTCCGGTGCGGGCTGCCCGGCGCCACCAGCAGGAAGGTCGGGAAGGTCGCCAGCACCGCGATCGGCGCCAGGTCGAGGGCCTGGTCGTAGGCCGGCTCGGCGCTGCCCGGATTGGCCAGGATGGGGCCGGACGGGTTGACCACCAGCGTCTAGCCATCGGGCCTGGCGCGGATCGCCTGCTCGGTCCCGACCTGGCCACCGGCGCCCGGCCGGTTCTCCGCCACGAAGGGCTGGCCGAGTTTTTCCGCAAGCTTCTGGCCGAACAGCCGCGCCAGCACGTCGTTGCCGCCGCCGCCGGCGAAGGGGACGATGATGCGCACCGGCCGGTCGGGGTAACTCTCCTGCGCCGCGGCCAACCCCGGCGCCAGCAGCAGCGCCGCTAGAACCCCGCACCATCCCCTGCGCCGCACAGCCTGCATCGCCGCGTGCCCCCTCGCCCCGGCGGCACTGCTTGGCCGCTTTGCCCGCGAAGGCTAGCTTGCCCCCGCCGCAGCACGCGAGTCCCGATGTCCTTTTCGTTTCCGATCCTGCCGAGCGGCCACCTGCTGGCCATCGAGGGCCTGGAGCCGCCGCATATCGGCGCGCTGCTCGACCTGGCCGAGAGCTATGCGCTGCTCAACCGCTCCGGGAAGACCCAGCGTGACCTGCTGCGCGGCCGCACCCTGATCAACCTGTTCTTCGAGGACAGCACCCGCACCCGCACCAGCTTCGAGCTGGCCGGCAAGCGGCTGGGAGCGGACGTGATCAACATGTCGGTCAGCCAGTCCAGCGTGAACAAGGGCGAGACGCTGATCGACACGGCGCAGACGCTGAACGCCATGCATTGCGACCTGCTGGTGGTCCGCCACGCCCAATCCGGCGCGCCGGCCCTGCTCTCCCAGAAAGTGTCGGCCAGCGTGATCAATGCCGGCGACGGGACCCACGAGCACCCGACCCAGGCGCTGCTCGACGCGCTGACCATCCGCCGCCGCAAGGGCCGGCTGGAGGGCCTGGTCGTCGCCATCTGCGGCGACGTGCTGCACAGCCGCGTCGCGCGGTCCAACATCCACCTGCTGACCGCGATGAATGCCCGCGTCCGCCTGGTCGGCCCGCCCACCCTGATGCCGGCCGAGGCCGGGCGGCTCGGCGTCGAGGTGTTTCACGACATGCAGGCGGGCCTCGCCGGCGCCGACGTGGTGATGATGCTGCGGCTGCAGAAGGAACGGATGACCGGTGGCCTGGTCCCCTCCTCACGCGAGTTCTTCCGCTTCTTCGGCCTGGACCGGGAGAAGCTGGCCTATGCAAGGCCGGACGCCATCGTCATGCACCCCGGCCCGATGAACCGCGGGGTCGAGATCGACAGCGCCGTGGCCGACGACCCGGAACGCAGCGTGATCGGCGAGCAGGTGGAGATGGGCGTCGCCTGCCGGATGGCGGTGCTGGACGTGCTGGCGCGGGACCTTCGCCGCAATGCCTGATGTTCTCCTCGCCGGCGCACGCCTGCTCGACCCCGCCACCGGCCTAGACAGCCTCGGCGATCTGCTGATCCGCAACGGCGTCATCCTCGACCATGGCACCGGCCTCGGCCGCCCGGACGGCGCGACCGTGGTCGATTGCGCCGGCCTCTGCCTCGCCCCCGGCCTCATCGACCTCCGCGCCGATATCGGCGAGCCGGGGCATGAGCACCGCGAGACCATCGCCTCAGCCGCCGCAGCCGCGGCCGCGGGCGGCATCACCACGCTCTGCGCCCTGCCGGACACCGACCCGCCGCTGGACGACCCGGCGCTGGTGCAATTCGTCCTCCGCCGCGGCGAGGCGACAGGGTCCATCACCCTGCTGCCCTACGCCGCCGCGACCAAGCGCTGCGAGGGCAGGGAGCTGGCCGAATACGGCCTGCTGAAGGAGGCGGGAGCGATCGCCTTCACCGATGGCCGCCGCGCCATCGGCAGCGCCCGCACCATGCGCCTCGCCCTGTCCTACGCTCTGGCTTTCGGCAGCTTCGTGGTGCAGCACCCGGAGGAACCGAGCCTTGCCGCCGGCGGCGCGGCGACCGAGGGCGAGCTGGCGACACGGCTCGGCCTGCCCGGCATCACCCCGGTCGCCGAGGCGATGATGGTGGCGCGCGACATCGCACTTGCCCGGATCACCGGCGGGCATGTCCACTTCGCCCATGTCAGCACCAGCGCGGCGCTCGACCTGATCCGCGTGGCGAAAGCGGACGGGCTGAAGGTGACCTGCGACACCGCCCCGCCCTATTTCGACCTGAACGAGACGGCGATCGGCGACTGGCGGACCTATGCCAAGCTCTCCCCGCCGCTGCGGCCGGAGGCCGACCGGCAGGCGGTGGTGGCCGCGCTGGCCGATGGCACGATCGACGCCATCGCCTCCGACCACCAGCCGCGCGATGCCGACGACAAGCGGCTGCCTTTCGCCCAGGCCGAGGCTGGGGGCGCCGGGCTGGCGACGCTGCTCGGCGTGACCCTGGCCCGGGTCCATGGCGGCGACCTCCCGCTGCTGGCGGCGCTCGACCTGCTGACGGCGCGGCCGGCGAAGCTGCTGGGCCTACCCGCCGGCCGGCTGGCGAAGGGGGCGCCGGCCGACCTTCTGCTGCTCGACTTCGACCGCGGCTGGCAGGTGAAGGCCGGGCTGCTGCCGGGCAAGGCGCAGAACTCCCCCTTTGATGGTCGCGCGCTGGAGGGCCGGGTGGTCGGCACCTGGAAAGCCGGCCGAAGGGTCTTCGGATGAGCGCGCATCGTTTCCCCCTCCCCCGCGGGCGGGGAAGGGCCGGGGTGGGGGTGCCAAGACCATGACCACGTTCCTCGCCCTCGCCCTCGCCCTCGGCTACCTGCTCGGCTCCATCCCCTGGGGCCTGCTCCTCACCCGTGCCGCCGGCCTCGGCGACATCCGCACCATCGGCTCCGGCAACATCGGCGCCACCAACGTGCTGCGCACCGGCAACAAGCCGCTCGCCGCGGCGACCCTGGCGCTCGACATCGGCAAGGGGGCGCTGGCGCTCGGCCTGGCGTCCTGGCTCTGGGGCACCGATGCGGGCCTGCTGGCTGGGTTCGGCGCCATGCTCGGCCATGCGTTCCCGATCTGGCTCGGCTTCAAGGGCGGCAAGGGCGTGGCGACCGGCGGCGGCGTGCTGCTGGCCGCCGCCT
>JBMOJU010000355.1:0-5222 GCA_049315625.1 Paracraurococcus sp. | reverse complement strand
CACCAGCGCGCCTCGGCCGGCCACATCCAGCCGGGCGGGCCTTCGTACTGGCTGGTGTCGATGGCGGCATTGGCGCTGACCGCCGCGCCGGCATCGAGCACGGCATCGGTCGAGGCGCCGGTCGCGGTGACTTCCGCCTGCACCGCACCGCCGCCGCCACCGCCGCCACCGCCGGAGGGCGAGTAGGAGATGTCGTAGACGGTGATCGAGGTGCCGTTGCCGCGGTTCATGATCGAGAAGACCTCGTTGATCCCGCCATGGTCGTAGTCGCGGCCGACATTGTCGGAGAAGCCGCCATAGACATGGCCATCGACCGAGAAGGTGAGGCTGCCCGGCTGCCAGTCCAGCGTGTAGGTGTGCACCTTCGATTCGTCGACGCCGTTGTAGTAGACGGAGCCATAGACGTCGCTGCCGTTGCCGTTGAAATGCATGGTGCCGTAGGGCCGGCCGCCGATGAACTCGGCGAGGTCGTATTCCGGGCCGGGCCACTTGTCATTGCCCGGCCACAGCAGCGCGGCGGGCCCTTCCGCATGGCCGCTCATCGATGCGGTGATGCTGTAGGTGCCATAGCCATGGCCGGCCGCGGCGCCCCATGGATTCTCCATGATCCCGCTGTTGCCGCTGACCGTCACCTGGCCGCGCACGCTGGTGTCGATGCCATTGCCCCAGGTGTGGTTGAGGGCGCCGATCCCGTTGTCGAAGCTCTCGGAAAAATAGCTGCTCATGATCCTCGGTCTCCCGCGTTGAGGACGTCGTTTTTGGGCGGGGGAGCCTGTGTCGCACCCTGCGGCGCGCACTTGGGCCGCGGCCGGGGATCCTGTGTCCCCGTACCCCCCTGACTTGCGTCACGCACCGGCGACAGCGCCGGCGGCGATCCCGGTTAACCCGCAGCGGTGGTGCTGCGCAAGGATTGAAGATAATATACGTTTCGTATGCAAAAATGTGAATATGGCCTGACACCACGATTTTTGCCCGGTCATTCTTGGCACAAAACCTGCTGGAAATGATCTTGCATTCGCCGCCATGCCGCGGCGAAGCTTGGGTCCGGGCAGCCCGGATCGGGGCGGGAAGGGGAACGAGCGTGATGGTTCAGCAGGCCGGGCGATTGGGATTGGCACTTCTCGGATTGGCCGTGACGGCGGTCGCCGCCATCGCGCAGCCGGCGCCGGACACGATCGGCGCCATCCGCGCGCGCGGGCAGTTGGTCTGCGGCGTCTCGATCAACTCAATCGGCTTCGCGCTGCCGGATGCGCGCGGCAATTACGCCGGGCTCGATGTCGATACCTGCCGCGCAGTCGCCGCCGCGGTGCTCGGCGATGCGAGCAAGGTGAAATACGTCCCCACCACCTCGCAGGTGCGCTTCACCGCGCTGCAATCCGGCGAGGTCGACATGCTGGCGCGCAACACGACCTGGACCATGGGCCGGGAGGTGCAGCTCGGCCTTGCCTTCGCCTCGGTGAATTTCTACGACGGCCAGGGCTTCATGGTGAAGCAGTCGCTCGGCGTGACCTCCGCCAAGCAGCTGGATGGCGCGACGGTCTGCGTGCAGCCGGGCACGACGACGGAGCTGAACCTGGCGGACTATTTCCGCGCCAACAAGATGAAGATGACCCCGGTGGTGATCGAGCAGCCTGAGGAAATCCGTCAGGCCTTCATCAGCGGCCGCTGCGACGCCTACACCAACGACGCCTCCTCGCTCGCGTCCTTCCGCACCAGCCAGGGCAAGGATGGCGAGCAATACGTGCTGCTGCCCGAGATCATCTCGAAGGAGCCGCTGGGCGGCGTGGTGCGCAAGGGTGACTGGCGCTGGTTCGACGTCGTGCGCTGGAGCCATTTCGCCATGGTGACTGCCGAGGAATTGGGCATCACGAGTGCCAATATCGACAGCTTCATGACCAGCACCAACCCGGACGTGCAGCGGCTGCTGGGCAAGTCCGGCGATTTCGGCAAGGCCATGGGCCTGGAGAACGACTGGGCGGTGAAGATCATCCGCCAGGTCGGCAATTTCGGCGAGAGCTGGGAGCGCAACATCACCCCGATGGGCGTGCCGCGCGGCATCAACAACCTCTGGACCAAGGGCGGGCTGCAATATGCGCCGCCGATCCGGTAATCCTTGACGCGGCAGGCGACCGCCCTTCAGGTTTCCCGATCAGGCCGGCACAGACCGGCCGATCGGGAGGTTCCATGCTTCGCAGGATCGCGGCGGCCGCCATGGCCGCCCTGCTCGTCGCCTCGCCCGCCCTGGCCCAGCGTGTGCTCACCATCGGCGCGCAGACGCCGCCCAGCGCGCTCGACCCGCATTTCCACAACACCCAGAACAACAACCAGATCGCCCGGATGGTGTTCGAGCCGCTGTTCGAGCTCGACAACCGGATCCGCTTCCAGCCACGGCTGGCGCGCAGCATGCGCCCGCTGGATGACCTGACCTGGGAAGTGAAGCTCAACACCGCGGCCCGCTTCCACGACGGCACGCCATTCGAGGCGGAGGACATCGCCTTCACCTTCGCCCGCGTGCCCACGGTACCGAACAGCCCGGCGCTGTTCACCTCCGCCGTGCGCGGCATCACCGCGGTCGAGGTGGTGGATGCGGAGACGGTGCTGCTGCGGCTGCGGGAGCCCAACCCGCTGATGCGCTTCGACATGACCTCGCCGGTCATCCTCTCCCGGAAGATCCACGGGCCTGCGCCGCAGACCGCCGACTTCAACAGCGGGAAGCTGATGATCGGCACCGGCCCCTACCGGCACGTGGACTACCGCCAGGGCGAGCGGCTGGAACTCGCCCGCAACACCGAATGGTACGGCCCGATCGAGCCCTGGGACCGCGTGGTGTACCGCTACATCCCGCAATCCGGATCGCGCACCGCGGCGTTGCTGGCCGGCGAGGTCGACCTGATCGACTATGTCCCGGTGCAGGACATCCCGCGCCTGCAGCAGGATGCCCGCTTCGCGGTCTTCCAGATCGACAGCATCACCCTGGTCTACCTGGCGCCGGATGCGATGCGGGAAGCCTCCCCCTTCGTGACCGACAGGCAGGGCAAGCCGCTGCCGGCCAACCCGCTGGCCGACCGCCGGGTGCGGGAGGCGCTGTCGCTGGCCATCCCGCGCCAGCAGATCGCCGAGCGGCTGTACAGCGGGCTTGCCTCCCCGGCCGACCAGTTCGCCGCCCCGGGGGCGGAGCACCGCATCGAGGGCAGCGGCCCGCTGCCCTTCGACCCGGCGCGGGCGCGCGCCCTGCTGGCGGAGGCCGGCTACCCGCAGGGCTTCCGCCTGACCCTGCATGGGCCGAACGGCTTCTTCCCCTCCGACGACAACCTGCTGCAGGCGATCGCCCAGGGCCTCACCCGGATCGGCATCGAGGCGCAGGTGCAGACCCTGCCGCCGGCGACCTTGTTCACCAAGGCCACCAACCGCGATTTTTCGATCTTCATGACCTACTACAGCAGCTACACGTCGCTGATCCCGCTGCGCAACGTGGTGATGACCCGCAACGCCGAGCTGGGCCACGGCGCCTTCAACCGGCAGCGCTATTCGAACCCGGCGGTGGACATGCCGCTGGCGAAGGCCCTGGCGACGATGGACGAGGACCGGCGCCGCGCGCTGACGCAGCAGGCGATGCAGGCGCTGCTGGACGACAAGGGGCTGATCCCCGTGATCAACCTGAAGAACGCCTGGGCCGGCAGGCGCGACAGGGTGGTCTACGACCCGAGCCCGCCGAACGTGACGGAGCCGCGGCTGGCACGGCCACCGGGTTGACCCTTGGGGGCGACCGGCGGACGCTCGCCGCGTTGCCGTGAAGGATCCGCGCATGCCCGACGCCGCCCTGCTCGCCCGCCTCGCCGCCGCGGTGGATGCGAATTTCGACCAGGAGGTCGCCTTCCTCGGCGATCTCGTCCGCTTCCCCTCCACCCGCGGCAACGAGGCGCCGCTGCAGGACTGGATGGCGCGGCAGCTCGCCGCGCGCGGCTATGGCGTCGACCGCTACACCCTGGCGGACGTGCCGCTGGCGCAGCACCCCAAGGCCAGCCCGATGGTGGAGGCCGATCCGGCGAAGTCGGTGCAGGTCGTCGCCACCCACCGCGCCAAGGACCCCACGGGGCGGAGCCTGATCCTACAGGGCCATATCGACGTGGTGCCGGAAGGCCCGCTGGAGATGTGGACCTACCCGCCCTACAGCGCGACCATCAAGGATGGCTGGATGTACGGCCGCGGCGCGCACGACATGAAGTCGGGCGTCGCCGCCATGGTCTTCGCCATGGATGCGCTGCGCGCCGCGGGGCTGGAGCCGGCGGCGGACGTCCATGTGCAGACGGTGACGGAGGAAGAAAGCACCGGCAACGGCGCGCTTTCCACCCTGGTGCGCGGCTATCGCGCCGAAGCCGCGCTGGTACCGGAACCCACGGGTGGCACCATCACCCGCGCGCATACCGGCACGCTCTGGTTCCGCATCGCGGTGCGCGGGGTGCCGGTGCATGTCGCGGTGGCGCAGTCCGGCAGCAACGCCATCCTGTCCGCCTACCACCTGATCCAGGCGCTGCAGGAGCACACGAAGCGGATCAACGCGGAAGCCAAGACGCACCCCTGGTACAAGGACCTCGACTCCCCGCTGAAGTTCAACCCGGGCATCATCCGCGGCGGCGACTGGGCGTCCTCCACCCCCGCCTGGTGCGAGGTGGATTGCCGCATCGGCCTGCTGCCCGGCACCGACGTGGCCGAGGCCCGCGCCGCGGTGGAGCGCTGCGTGGCCGAGGCGGCGCGGGGCGACAATTTCCTCGCCAACAACCCGCCCTCCGTCAGCTGGCACGGCTTCCTCGCGGATGGCTACGTGCTGGAGCCGGGGACCGAGGCCGAGGCGGTGCTGGCCGCCGTGCACACCCAGGTGTTCGGCGAGGCGATGCCGGCGCGGATCACCACCGCGGTGAACGACACCCGCTTCTATGGCCTCTATTTCGGCATCCCCGGGCTTTGCTACGGGCCGAAGGGGGAGGGGGCGCACGCCTTCGACGAGCGGACGGAGCTGGCGCACCTGAAGCGGACCACGCTGGCGATCGCCGCCTTCATCGCCGATTGGTGCGGGACGCGGCCGATCGGCGGTTAGGCTTGCCAGGGCCGGGCGATCCCTGACAAGAACCGGCGCATGGCTTCGAAGCAGACACGCCTGCCCGCCTTCCCCCTGCGCGCGGCCGCGCTGGAATTTCCTTAATCGTGCGACTGGGCGTGTTGTA
>JBMOJU010000354.1:0-5231 GCA_049315625.1 Paracraurococcus sp. | reverse complement strand
GGAGACGATCTCCGGCACCGGCCTGATGGTCATGCCCGGCCTGGTCAACATCCATTCCCACCCGTCATCGGAGCCGATGAACAAGGGCTTCACCGATGAGGTGGGCACGCCTGGCCTCTACAACTCATCGCTCTACGAGTACCTCCCCATCTTCCGCGCCGACGCCGAAGCGGTGCCGTCCTGCGTCCGCGTCGCGCTGTCCGAGCTATTGCTCTCCGGCGTCACCACGCTGGCCGACCTCTCCATGGCGCATCCCGGCTGGCTCGACCTGCTGGGCGAGAGCGGCATGCGCGTCTGCATCGCGCCGATGTTCCGCTCCGCCCGCTGGTTCACCAAGAACGGCCACGTCGTCGAATATGCCTGGGACGAGAAGGCCGGCGAAAAGGCCTTCGCCGAGGCGATGACCCTGATCGAGCGCGCCGAGCAGCATGAGAGCGGGCGCCTGTTCGGCATGGTCGTGCCGGCGCAGATCGACACCTGCACGCCGGAACTGCTGAAGGACAGCCGCGAGGAGGCCCGTCGCCGCGGCGTCTCCTGGCAGATCCACGCCGCCCAGGCGGTGGCCGAATTCCATGAGATCACCCGCCGCCACGGCGTCACCCCGATCGGCTGGCTGCACGAGCAGGGCCTGCTGTCGGAGCGCAGCATCATCGGCCATGGCATCTTCCTGGATGACCACCCGTCGACGCCCTGGCACACCCAGCGCGACCTCGACATCCTGGCCGAGACTGGCACCACCGTGGCGCATTGCCCGACCGTCTTCGCCCGGCGCGGCATCACCCTGAAGCACCTCGGCCGCTACAAGCGGCGCGGGGTGAATATGGGCCTCGGCACCGACACCTACCCGCACAACATGCTGGACGAGATGCGGCTCGCCGCCTACCTCGCCCGCACCCAGGCGACCGACCCGCGCAGCCTGACCACGACCGAACTGTTCGAGGCGGCGACGACGGGCGGCGCCAAGGCGCTCGGCCGCGACGATATCGGCCGGCTGGCGCCGGGCTGCCGCGCCGATATCGTGCTGGTCGACATCACCCACCCGATGATGCGGCCGGCGCGCGACCCGCTGCGCAGCCTGATCTACGCCGCCGGCGACCGCGCCATCCGCGCCGTCTATGTCGATGGCCACAAGGTGGTCGAGGACGGGGAGGTGCTGACCATGGATTACCGCGCCGCCGCCGCGCATCTGAACGAGGCGCAGAAGCGCGTCGAGGCGCGGGTGCCGGAGCTCGACTGGGCGCATCGCCCGGCGGCGCAGATCGCGCCCTCCACCTTCCGCTGGAGCTGAAGGCTCAGCCGCCGCGCCGCCGCCCGCGCAGCCGCTCGCGCTCGGCGCGGTCCTCCTCGATCATCTGCAGCAGGTCTTCCGGGACCGGCTCGGCGGCGACCGCGTCGAAGGCGTCGCGCAGGTGCCCGGCGAGCCAGAGGTCGAAAGGCTCCGGCGCCGCTGCGGGGCGGCGCCGGCGGACGGGCCTATCGTGCATGGCCGCAGCCTCCCCTGCCTGGAATGCTGTAGGTAACGTCGGGCTGCCGGCGCGGCTGCGCCATGGCGCACATTGCCCGCGGACGCGACATGCGGGTCACAGCCGGACCTCGCTTTGCCGCCCTTCGCCGCCGCCCTATGGTGAGGGGACTGAACCCGGGGAGGGGCTCCATGACCGCAACCATCGTCTCGCCGCGCCTGATGCGCATCGGCGGCGGCAGCGTCGGCCAGATCGCCGAATTGCTCGGCCTGTTCGGCCTGAGCCGGCCGCTGGTGGTCACCGACCCCTGGATGCTGTCCTCCGGCACGGTGAACCGCTGCCTGGACCCCATGCGCGCGGCCGGCCTGGTGCCGCAGGTCTTCGCCGAGACGGTGCCCGACCCGACCGACACCGTGATCGAGACCGGCGTCGCCGCCTTCCGCGCCGGCGACTATGACTGCCTGGTCGGCTTCGGCGGCGGCAGCCCGATGGACACCGCGAAGGCCATCGCCATCCTCGCCGCCGCCGCGCCCGGCCAGAAGATGCGCGACTTCAAGGTGCCGGCGCAGGCCGACCGCGGCGCGGTGCCGGTGATCTGCATCCCCACCACCGCCGGCACCGGGTCCGAGGCGACGCGCTTCACCGTCATCACCGACACCGAAACCGACGAGAAAATGCTGATCGCCGGCCTCGGCGCGCTGCCGCTGGCCGCCATCGTCGACTACGAACTCACCTACAGCGTGCCGCAGCGCACCACGGCCGATACCGGCATCGACAGCCTGACCCATGCGCTGGAGGCCTATGTCTCGAAGCGCGCCAACCCGCATGCGGACAGTCTTGCCTTGTCCGCCATGCGCCTCATCGGCCGCCACCTGCGCATCGCCTACCATCAGCCGAAGAACGCCGCGGCGCGGGAGGCGATGATGCTCGGCGCCATGCAGGCGGGCCTGGCCTTCTCCAACTCATCCGTCGCGCTGGTGCATGGCATGAGCCGGCCGATCGGCGCGCATTTCCATGTCCCGCACGGCCTGTCCAACGCCATGCTGCTGCCGGCCGTCACCGAATTCGGCCTGAACGACGCGCTGCCGCGCTATGCCGAGGCGGCGCGGGCCATCGGCGTGGCGACCGTCGAGGATGCCGACCAGGTCGCAGGCTCGAAGCTGCTGGAGGAATTGCGGGCGCTGAACCAGGAGCTCGGCGTGCCGACGCCGAAGGGCTTCGGCATCGAGGCGGCGACCTGGGAGGGGCTGCTGCCGCTGATGGCGAAGCAGGCGCTGGGCTCCGGCAGCCCCGGCAACAACCCGCGCGTGCCGGATGAGGCGCAGATCATCGGCCTGTACCGCACCGTCTATTCCGGCTGATCCGCCGCCGGCGCAGGCGGGGTCCGCGCTACTCCATCCGCCCGCCGCGCCAGCCGGCCCACCAGCCCGGCAGCGCGGTGGCGGGCAGCGGCCGGCCCACGCCGTAGCCCTGGGCGTAATGGACGCCGAGCTGGCACAGCGCGCCCCAGATCCGCCGGTCCGTCACGCCCTCGGCGATCACCGCCTGGTCCTGGCGTTCCGCCAGCTTCACCAGGCGCCGCACTTCCTGCCGGCTATGCGCCTCGGTCGGCAGATTCTCCACCAGCGACCGGTCGAGCTTGAGGCCAGCGAAGGGCAGCCGGTGCAGCCGCGCCCGGCCATCGCCCAGCGCCACGTCGTCCAGCAGCACCCGGTAGCCGGCATCGCGCAGCCGCAGCAGGGCGCGGTGCAGCGTCGCCAGGTCCAGCACCGGCGTCGTCTCGGTCAGCTCCAGCGAGACCTGGCGGGGGCTCAGCCCGCCGCGGCCGATGACCTGGCGCAGCCAGCTCTGCAGGTCCGGCTGCAGCAATTGCGCCAGCGGCAGATTGATGGAGACGCCGAGGCGGAGCCGCGGCCAGAGCCGCGAGATCTCGAACGCCGCCGTGCCGGCGACGCTGACGGATAGCGACCGGCCCAGCCCGTTGCGCTCGGCCAGCGGGACGAAGGTATCGGGCGGGACCGAGGCTTCCGGCCGGTTCCAGCGGGCCAGCGCCTCCACCATCACCGGGCGGCGATCCGACAGCCGCACCACCGGCTGGTAATGCACGCTGATCTCGCCGCGGGCGAGGCCGTCGCGCAGCGCCGCGGCGGAGCCATCGCCCGGCGGCGGACCGCCCGCGGCAAGCCCGGGGGCGGCCAGCGCCCGGGCCAGCGCCGCGGGCTCATCGGGGCTGGGATCGGCCCGCGCGGCGGCCAGGGTCGGGGCAGGGCCAGGCCGGGGGCGGGAGGTCCGGGTTGCGGGGTCGGCGGGCATGGCCGCGAGGCCTGCCATGGCGGCACCGGAATCGCTCATCGGCTGGTGCGGCGCCGGCCCGGGGCGGGCGAGCCGCGGCAGGGCCTCCGCGCCCGGGCGCAGGAGCCGGGCCGACAGCCCAAGCCGCGCCGTGGCGACGCGTGTCGCCGCGATCTGGGCCGGGTCGTGCGCGAGGATGATGACCTGACCCTCACGCATGGTGGATGGGATGGCGCCCGGGGCGTGCACGGTTCGCATTCCAGTAACGTTAACGGAAGTTATAACCCCTTTCGGGATCGGCTCCACGCCAGAAATTGGCATTCGTGCCGTTTTTTTGAGAGCTGCGCCGCCGAAGCGCGCAACGGTCGCGACGCTGCATCACTCATGCCGCGCGGTCCAGGGATCCTTGGTCCAGCGCTCCCCCAGTTCCGCGATCGTGCGCCGCAGCATGGGATCCCAGGCGGTCTGGCCGATGAAGCGGGGCAGGTAGCCCTGGGCCTGCGCCTGCGCGGCGAATTCCGGGTCGACCACCACCGCCTTCAACGCGGTCACCAGTGGCCGCAGCAGGGCCGGGTCGGTGCCCGCCGGCACGGCGAAGCCCCGGTGCGAGGCGAATTGCAGCGGGATGCCCTGTTCCTGGAACGTCGGGACATCCGGGAGCAGGTCGCAGCGTTTCGCCTGGGCCAGGCCGAGGCCCGCGAGCCGCCCGTCGCGCAGGGCGAGGATCGCGTCCGGCACCGCCAGCAGGGCGCAGGCGATGTTGCCGGCCAGCACCGCCTGGCGCGCCGCCGGGCCGCTGGCGAAGGGCAGCAGGGTCAGCGGCAGGGCACGCCCCAGGGCGATGGCCGCGAGTTGCGCCGCGCTGCCATGCGGTGGGGCGCCCAGCACCGCCTGCGGCCCGAGCGCGCGCAGCGCGTCCAGCTCATCCAGCGTACCGGCCAGGCCGACCAGCACCAGCGGCTCCTCGGCCACCGCGGCGACGAAATCCAGCCGCGCCAGCAGCGGCTCCGCCCGCGCCTCGATGGCGCGCGCCTGCAGCAGCGGGACGGAGACGGTGCCGATGAGCCGGCCGTCGGGCGGCGCCCCGGCGATGCTGCGGGCGGCGGCCAGGCCACCCTCGCCGGGACGGTTCACCACCGCCACCGCGGCGCGCGGCCAGTGGCGTTCGAGGAACGGGGCGAAGCCGCGCGCCCAGGCATCCGCCCCGCTGCCCGCGGCGGCGCCGACCAGCAACGTGACGGGCACGGCGGCCGCGGCCGGTGCAGGGCGGCCGAGCGCGAGCCCGGCCAGCGCCGCCAGGCGGCGCCGGCCGGTCAGCAGGCTGCCGGGGCGGGTCTCACACCCCAACCGGCGCGCCCGCCTTGGCCGGGGTGGGCGGCGAGGGCTCGCCCCGACGCATCCGATCCTGCCCGGTGAACAGCACGATCGGCGCGGCGATGAAGACCGAGGAGGAGGCGCTGACCACGATGCCGAACA
>JBMOJU010000043.1:0-22754 GCA_049315625.1 Paracraurococcus sp. | reverse complement strand
CCCTCCGGCAAGGTGATGACGGCCGAGGATGTCGCCTTCGGCCTGCGCCGGGTGTTCAACATCAAGGACCAGCCGTCCCAGTATGTCGGCCACATCGCCAAGGTCACGGCGGTGGACGACGCGACGCTGGATATCGAGCTGTCGAACCCCTCGCAGCCGCTGCTGACGGTGATCGCCGCGCCGGAATTCGTCGCCATGGAGAAATCCCTGGTGACGGCACAGGGCGGCAGCGACGCGCCGGATGCGAAGGAGACCGACAAGGCGACCGACTGGCTGAACAACAACTCGGCCGGCACCGGGCCCTACCGCCTGGTCGGCTGGCAGCGCAACCAGCAGATCCAGATGGCGCGCAACCCGAATTACTGGAACGGCACGCCGGGCTACGAACGCGTGCTGATCCGCCACATGAGCGAAAGCGCGGCGCAGCTGCTGGCGATCCAGCGCGGCGACATCGACGTCGCCTTCAACCTGCTGCCCGAGCAGCTGGAGACGCTGAAGGACAGCCCGACGGTTGAGGTCAAGGGCGCCACCAGCCTCGACTTCATCTACATGGCGGTCGCCGCGGCGCCGGACAATCCGGCCTTGCAGAACAAGCTGGCGCGCCAGGCGATCGGCTACGCCATCGACTATGACGGCATCATCAAAAGCCTGGTCGGCGGCGCCGCGGTGCGGCCGGTGTCCTTCCTGCCGGTCGGGGTCAACGGATCGACCGAGGAGCTGACGAAGGAGATCGGCTTCCGCGAGGACCTGCCGCGCGCCCGCAAGCTGCTGGCCGATGCCGGGCTGCCGCAGGGCTTCACCTTCCAGCTCGCCTACGGCAATGCCGCGATCGCCGGCGTGCCCTACCAGAGCCTGGCGTTGAAGATCCAGGCGGACCTCGCCCGCGTCGGCATCAAGGTCGAGCTGGCGCCGATGGACCAGGTCAACATGCGGACGCTGTTCCTGGGCGGCAAGCTAAACGCGGCGCTGACCTTCTGGAACCCGCCGGCGCCGGAGAACCTGCTCTGGGCGGCGGCGACCGTGGACCGCGTGGCGCGGCGGGTGCACTGGGACGTGCCGCCCGACGCGCCGGTCCGCAAGCTGATCGCCGAGGCGGCGGCGGAGCGCGACCTGGCGAAGGCCGCGGGGCTGTGGCGCAAATACCAGGAGATCATGGTGGACCAGGCGAACCACTTCGTCATGATCCAGCCGGTCTACCGCGTCGCCGTCCGCAAATCCGTCGCCGGGCTGCGGCTGACGGCGGCGGGCTGGATGGCGGAGCTTGACGGCGCGAAGCCGGCCGGATGATCCGCTACCTTGCGGCGAGGCTGATCACTGCCGCCATCATGGTGCTGCTGGCGACGTTGGTGATCTTCCTGATCGCCAACACGGTCCCGGGCGATCCGGTGCTGTCGCAGCTTGGCGACCTGGCGGCCTCGGACCCCGCGCGGGTCGCCGAGTTCCGGCAGAAATGGGGTCTCGATCTGCCGATCTGGGACCGCTACTGGATCTTCCTGCGCGGCCTGCTGCATGGCGACCTCGGCACCTCGCTGGTCTCGCGCCGCCCGGTGCTGGACGATATCCGCGAATACGCGCCGGCGACGCTGGAACTGGCCTCGATCGCCTTCATCCTGGCGCTGCTGGTCGGCCTGCCGCTCGGCGTCGTCGCCGCGGTGCGGCGGGACACCTGGATCGACAACGTCGCCCGCGTGGTGTCGTTGATCGGCGTCTCGGCGCCGACCTTCTGGCTGGCCTTCATCATGCTTGCGGTCTTCTACGGCTGGCTCGACATCGCCCCCGGCCCGGGGCAGCTCGACCCCGTCGCCTTCCCGCCGGACCGCATCACCGGGCTGCTGCTGGTGGACACCATCCTGGCGCGGGACTGGGAGACCTTCCACGACGCGGTGGCGCATCTGGTGCTGCCCTCCATCGTGCTGGCCAGCGCCACGCTGGGCCTCATCACCCGCACCACCCGCGCGGCGATGCTGGAGGCGCTGTCGCAGGATTATGTCCGCGTCGCCCGCGCCAAGGGGCTGCGGCGCTGGATGGTGGTGCTGGGCCATGCGGTGCCGAACGCGATGCTGCCGGTGGTCACGCTCGGCGGTCTCGCCTATGCCAATCTGCTGTCGGGCGCGGTGCTGACGGAGACGGTGTTCTCCTGGCCCGGCCTCGGCCGCTACACCTACCAGAGCGCGGTGGCGCTGGATTTCCCCGCCATCATGGGCATTACCATGATCGTCGCGGTGGTCTTCGTCTTCGTGAACATCGTCGTCGATCTCTCCTACGCGCTGCTCGACCCGCGGGTGGTGAAGGCATGATCCTGCCGAAGGTGGCGACGCCGGGCCAGCGCTGGCGGCGGCGCTACGGCCTGCCGGCCTTCGGCGGCGGTGTGGTGCTGCTGTGGGTGCTGCTGGCCATCGCGGCCCCGTGGATCACGCCCTACGACCCCAATTTCGTCGAGGTCGGCGCCCGGCTGCTGCCGCCCTCCGCCACCCATTGGCTGGGCACCGATACGCTGGGGCGGGACGTGCTGACGCGCGTCATCTACGGCGCGCGCGTCTCGCTCTCGGTCGGCTTTGCCGTGGTGCTGCTGGGCGCGCTGTTCGGCACGCTGGTCGGCGCCGTCGCCGCCTATGCCGGCCGCTGGGCGGAGGAAGCGATGATGCGCGCCACCGACCTGGTCTTCTGCTTCCCGCCGATCATCCTGGCGATGGCGATCGCCGCCGCGCTCGGCATCGGCACGGTGAACACCTGCATCGCCATGCTGGTGGTGTGGTGGCCGAAATTCGCCCGCCTCGCCCGCAGCCTGGTGCTGACCCAGCGCAACCTGGAATACGTCGAAGCCGCGCAATCGGTCGGCTTCGGCCCGGCGCATATCCTGCTGCGGCAGATCCTGCCCAATGCGGTCGGGCCGCTGATCGTCCTCGTCACGCTCGACCTCGGCAATGCCATCCTGGTCTTCGCCGGCCTGTCCTTCCTCGGCCTCGGCACCATCCCGCCGACCGCCGAATGGGGCGCCATGGTCGGCGAAGGCCGGCAGCTCGTGCAGCAATGGTGGGTGGCGACCTTCCCCGGCCTGGCGATCCTGACCGTCGTCATGGGCTTCAACTTCGTCGGCGACGGCCTGCGCGACTGGCTGGATCCCCATGCACGAAACCGCTGAACCGCTGCTGCAGGTGCGCGACCTGCGCACCTGGTTCCTCACCGACGCCGGTCCGGTCCGCGCGGTGGATGGCGTCAGCTTCGATCTCCACGCCGGGGAGACGCTCGGCATCGTCGGCGAGTCCGGCTCGGGGAAAAGCGTCTGCGCCAAATCCATCATGCGCCTGCTGGACGAACCGGCGCGCATCGTCGACGGCAGCGTGACCTTCCGCGGCCGCGACCTGGCCCATCTGGATGAGGCCGCGATCCGCGAGGTGCGCGGCCGCGACATCGCCATGGTCTTCCAGGACCCGATGACCTCGCTGAACCCGGTGCTGCGCATCGCCAAGCAACTGGTCGAGGCGATGACCGCGCATGGCCGCTTCACGGCCGAGGCCGCGGGGAAGCGCGCCATCTCGCTGCTCGGCCGCATGGGCGTCACCGCGCCGGAACGCGCGGTGCGCAGCTACCCGCACCAGTATTCCGGCGGCATGCGGCAGCGGGTAATGCTGGCGATGGGGTTTTCCAACGAGCCATCGCTGCTGATCGCCGACGAACCGACCACCGCGCTCGACGTGACGATCCAGGCGCAGATCCTCGACCTGCTGCGCGGGCTGAACCAGGATCTCGGCACGGCGGTGATCCTCATCAGCCACGACCTCGGCGTCATCGCCAATATCTGCTCCCGCGTGCTGGTGATGTATGCCGGGGAGGTGGTGGAGGAAGGCTCGCCCGAGGAGCTGCTGTCGGACCCGAAGCACCCCTATACCTGGGCGCTGCTGAATGCCGCACCAAGGCTCGACAGCCAGACGCATGGCCGCCGGCTGACCACCATCGAGGGCCAGCCGCCCGACCCGCGCGCCTGGCCGACCGGCTGCCGCTTCCGCGCCCGCTGCCCCTTCGCGGTGGAACAATGCGCCGAACACCCGGCGCTGCTGCCGCTCACCGCGGCTCGTGCCACGCGCTGCTGGGTGACGCAGCAGGGCGGCGCGCTGCGTGTGCCGGCGCGGCCGGCGCAGGCGGCAGCGCCGGCGGCGACGCAGGCCGAGCCGTTGCTGGTGCTGCGCGGGGTGAAGAAGCATTTTGCCCTGCCGCGCGAGGGCTTCTTCGCGCCGCAACGCGTGCTGCGCGCGGTGGATGGCGTGGACCTGACGGTGCACCGCGGTGAGACTGTGGGGCTGGTCGGCGAATCCGGCTGCGGCAAATCCACCCTGGCGCGGCTGGTGACGCGGCTTCACACGCCGACCGCGGGCAGCATCAGCTTCGACGGCCAGGACATCGCCGGCCTGTCGCAGGCGGAAATCCGCCCGCTGCGGCGGCGGATGCAGATGATCTTCCAGGATCCCTACGCCTCGCTCAACCCGCGCATGGCGGTGGGCGACATCCTGGCCGGGCCGCTGCGGCTGCATGGCATCGTGCCGGACGAGGCCGCGGCGCGGCGCCGGGTCGCGGAGCTGCTCGACATCGTCAACCTGCCGGCGCAGTCGGCGGGGCGCTTCCCGCATGAATTCTCCGGCGGCCAGCGGCAGCGCATCTCGATCGCCCGCGCGCTGGCACTGCAGCCGGACCTGGTGGTGGCGGACGAACCCGTCTCGGCGCTCGACGTCAACATCCAGGCGCAGATCATCAACCTGATGGTCGATCTGCAGGACCGCTTCGGCCTGACCTACCTGTTCATCGCGCACGACCTGGCGGTGGTGCGGCATGTGTGCGACCGCATCGTCGTGCTCTACCTGGGCAAGGTGATGGAGATCGCCGCGGCCGAGACGCTGTTCCGCGCGCCGCGGCACCCCTACACCCAGACGCTGATCGCCGCCGTGCCGGTGCCCGACCCGCGGCTGGAACGCGGCCGCCGCAGCCTGCCGCTGCGCGGCGAGCCACCGAACCCGACCCGTCCGCCGACCGGCTGCCGCTTCGTCACCCGCTGCCCCGTGGCGCTGCCGATCTGCGGTCAGGTGGAGCCGGAGATGCGCGCCGACGGCGCCGGCGGCGCGGTCGCCTGCCACCTCGCCGAGCTGGCCCTACCGCGTCAGGGCTGACGCCAGAGAGGCGGCCAGCGGCCGGCCCTGGGCCCGCGTGCCATCCATTGCGAAGACCTGCGCCGCGACGATGCGCAGCGTGCAACTCTCGCCACGCACCGCCTCGCCCTGCAGCGTGGCGTCGAGCAGGCTGCCATGGCCGAGGTCCAGCACGACGCGCGCATCGCCCTCCACCGTCCGGCGCAGCAGGTGGATCGGTGCCGTCGCGCCGCCGCCCTGCGCTGCGCTGGCGACGACATCGCGCGGCCGCAGGAAGGCGGTCGCCGGCCCATCCGGCAGCGCGACCCGCAGCGGCGGCAGCGCGGGCGCCCCGAAGTGCAGGACGCCGTCGTGGGTCTCGCCCTCCAGCCGCGTCGCCTCCCCGATGAAGCCGGCGACGAAGGGCGTGGCCGGCGATTCCAGTAGCGCCACCGGCGTGTCGAGCTGCACCAACCGTCCGCGTTCCATCACCGCCACGCGGTCGGACAGCTCCATCGCCTCCTCCTGGTCATGCGTCACCAGCAGCGTCGTCAGCCCCAGCCGATCGTGCAGGCCGCGCAGCCAGCGCCGCACCTCCCGCCGCACCAGCGCATCCAGTGCGCCGAAGGGCTCGTCCAGCAGCAGCAGCTTCGGCTCGATCGCCAGCGCCCGGGCCAGCGCCACCCGCTGCCGCTGGCCGCCGGAGATCTGGTCTGGGTAGCGCCGCTCCAGCTCCGGGATCTGCACCAGTGCGAGCAATTCGCGTACCTGCCGCGCGAGTTCCGGGCCATCCGGCCGACGCGCCCGTGGACGGACGCGCAGGCCGAAGGCGACGTTCTCGAAGATCGTCATGTGGCGGAACAGCGCGTAGTTCTGGAACACCACGCCGATCTGCCGTTCGCGTGCCGGGACGCCGTCCATCGACCGGCCGGCGATGTGCACCTCCCCCGCCTCGGCGCCGTCCAGCCCGGCCAGCACGCGCAGCAGGGTGCTCTTGCCGGAGCCTGACGGGCCGAGCACGGCGAGGAACTCGCCTTCCACCAGCGCCAGGGAAACACTGTCCAGCGCTGCCGTCGCGCCGAAGCGGCGGACCAGACCCTCGACGACCAGCGTCATGCCGCGCCCCCTGCGGCACGGCCGGTCAGCCGCTCCAGTACCGTCTTGGCGGCGAGCGTGACCAGGCCCAGCAGTGCCAGCAAGGCGGCCACGGCGAAGGCTCCCGCGAACTGGTATTCGTTGTACAGGATCTCGACATGCAGCGGCATGGTGTTGGTCTGTCCCCTGATATGGCCCGACACCACGGATACCGCACCGAATTCGCCCATCGCCCGGGCGTTGCAGAGCAGCACGCCCGACAGCAGCGCCCATTTCACGTTGGGCAGCGTGACGCGGCGGAACACCTGCAAGCCGCTGGCGCCGAGTGTCGCCGCCGCCTCTTCCTCCTCCCGCCCCTGTTCCTGCATCAGCGGCAGCACGGTGCGGGCGACGAAGGGGAAGGTGACGAAGATCGTCGCCAGCACCAGCCCGGGCAGGGCGAAGATCACCTGGATGTCGCTGGCCTGAAGTGTCGGGCCGAGCCAGCCCTGCATGCCGAAGATCAGCACGAAGACCAGGCCGGAGATGACCGGGGAGACGGAGAAGGGCAGCTCGATCAGCGTGGTCAGCAGCCGCTTGCCCGGGAAGTCGTGCTTGGCGATGCACCAGGCGGCGGCCAGCCCGCCGATCAGGTTCACCGGCACCGCGATGGCGGCGACCAGCAGCGTCAGCCGGATGGCGGCGATGGTGTCGGGCTCGGCCAGCGCAGCAAGCGCCACCGGCCAGCCGCGCCGCAGCGCCTCCACGAACACGGCGGCCAGCGGCAGGCCGAGCACCAGCAGCCCGACCAGCAGCGCCAGCGCGGCGATGGCGGCGCGGGCCCAGGCCGGGTCCTCGGCGGCGGGGCGGAGCCTCATACCCGGCCCCGGCGCAGTGCGCGTTGCAGCAGGTTCAGCGCCAGTAGCACCGGGAAGGCCAGCAGCAGCATCGCCAGCCCGACCGCGGCGGCGCCGGCATAGTCGAACTGCTCCAGCCGCACCACGATCAGCAGCGGCGCGATCTCGCTGACCATCGGCATGTTGCCGGCGATGAAGATGACACTGCCGTATTCACCGACCGCGCGGGCGAAGGCCAGGCCGAAGCCGGCCAGCAGCGCCGGCAGCAGCGCCGGCAGCACCACACGCAGCAGCGCCTGCGGCCGCGTCGCGCCGAGCGTCGCCGCGGCTTCCTCCGCCTCCGCGCCCAGATCGCGCAGTACCGGTTCCACCGTGCGCGTCACGAAGGGAAGGCCGACGAAGATCAACGCCGCAACCACGCCCCAGGGCGTGAAGGCGACCTTCCAGCCGAAGGCGGCGGCCAGCGGCGCGCCGAGCCAGCCATTCGGTGCCAGCAGCGCGGTCAGTGCGATGCCGGCGACCGCCGTCGGCAGCGCGAAGGGCAGGTCCACCATGGAATCCAGCAGGCCGCGCCCGGGGAAGCGCAGCCGCACCAGCGCCCAGGCCAGCAGCAGGCCGAGCGGCAGGTCGATGGCCGCGGCCACCAGCGCCGCGCCGAAGGACAGCCGCAGCGCCGCCAGCACGCGCGGGTCGGTCAACGATTCCCACACGCCCCCGACGCCGAGCTCCCAGGGCCGGATCGCCAGCGCCGAAAGCGGCACCAGCACGATGACGGAGAGCCAGACGAGCGTGATGCCGAAGGCCAGGCCGAAGCCGGGGATGGCGCGGACCCGCGCGGGCCGGCCGAGCGAAAGGGTCGTCGCGCTCATCGGCCGGGGCGGTAGAGCCGGTCGAAGGCACCGCCATCGGCGAAATGCGTCCGCTGCGCGCGGCCCCAGCCGCCGAAGACGTCATCCACCGTGACCAATTCCAGCCTGGGGAAGCGCGCCGCATTGGCCGCCAGCAGCGCGGCGTCGCGCGGCCGGTAGAAATGCTTCGCCGCCAGCGCCTGGCCTTCCGGCGTGTAGAGGCCCTTCAGGTAGGCCTCCGCCAGGTCGCGCGTGCCGCGGCGGTCGACATTCTTGTCGACCACGGCGACCGAGGGCTCTGCCAGGACGGAGATCGACGGCGCGACGATCTCCAGCTTGGCCTCGGCGAATTCCTGCAAGGCGAGCTGTGCCTCGTTCTCCCAGGCCAGCAACACGTCGCCCTGGCCGCGCTGGACGAAGGTGGTGGTGGACCCGCGCGCGCCGGTATCCAGCACGGGGACGTTGCGATAGAGCGCAGCGATGTACTCCTCGGCCGCCTTCTCGCTGCCGCCGGGCTGGCGCAGCGCCCAGGCCCAGCCGGCCAGGTAGTTCCAGCGGGCGCCGCCGGAGGTCTTCGGGTTGGGCGTGATGACGCTGATGCCGGGCTTCACCAGGTCGCCCCAGTCGCGGATGCCCTTCGGGTTCCCCGACCGCACCAGGAACAGGATGGTGCTGGTATAGGGCGCGCTGTTGTCCGGCAGCCGCTTGATCCAGTCGGGCGCGATCAGGCCGCGCTCGGCGATGGCGTCCACGTCGTAGGCCAGCGCCAGCGTCACGACATCCGCCGGCAGCCCGTCGATCACCGAGCGCGCCTGGCGGCCTGACCCTCCATGCGAGGTGTTGACGCGGACCGCCTGGCCGGATTGCGCCTGCCAGGTCCTGGCGAAGGTGGCGCTGTAGTCGCGGTAGAATTCCCGGGTCGGGTCGTAGCTGACGTTCAGCAGCTCGCGCGGGGCCTGCGCCCGGGCGGCGGCGGGGGCAAGCAGCAGCGCGGGGGCCGTGAGCAGCGCGCGGCGAGGGGTGGAAAGAACGGGGTTTTCGGACATCGGTGCTGCCTCCTCCTCCGCGCGGTGCCAGGGCGCCCGCGCCGTCATGCGCCAGCAACGCCGCCATGCCCGCGGCGGTGCCGATGACCCTGTGTCGATCCCTGCGACGGCTGCCGTCCCGGAAGCCGGTCGACGGCGCTACCCCATGGCGGTGGCGGCGCCGCGGGACCTTGGTGAGTACCCTTCCGGCGAGCTGCACCATGCAATAACGCATATTGCAATTTCAACCCAGATGTTTTCGTGAAATAGTCGATATCATGCCTATGTCTGGCGGGCAATCATCGCATCGCGCGCCGTAACCACGCGCGTCGATGCGGGAAAATATCGCCTTCCTGCGCGGTAAACGGGAGGTGGAGACCCTGCCGGTCTCCATCCCCAAGCTGATCACCGGCCAGGGCGTCCGCTGGGGCGAGCTGGCGGTGATCGCCCTGACCGCGCCGCTGCCGGTGCTGGCGGTGGTGGGCGTCCTGCAGCGTCACATCGTGCGCGGCCTGACCCTGGGCGCGGTGAAGGGGTGAGTCGGCCGCCTATAGCGGCCGGATCTCCACCTTGCGGAACCGCACCACGCCCCGGTCGTTCGGGACACCCTTGTCGTCCTTCACGCCGGCGCCGTGCTGCAGGGCGATCCGACCGGTCGCATGTTTGGCGTCCCGCACGCCATCCACCGTCTTCTGGCCGTTCAGCAGCACGGTGAAGCTGTCGCCCTTGGCGGTGATGTCGAACAGGTTCCACTTGCCCCCGGCCCGCGGCATCGGATCGACCGCGGCGACGTCGACGATGGCGCCGGTGCCGTATTTCGGCTCGGGCCGTTCGTCCCAGATGTTCACCTCATAGCCGTTGGCCGCGGTGATGGTGGCCGGGTCGGTCGCGCGGATGAAGATGCCGCTGTTGGTGGCGGTATCGACGAAGAATTCCGCGCGCAACTGGAAGTCCGCATAAGGCGCCTTGCTTACCAGGAAGCCGTTGCCGCGGTCGGCGACCAGCACGCCGTCCTCCACCCGCCAATTGGCGTCGCCCAGCTTGTCCCAGCCGGTGAAATCCACGCCGTTGAACAGTGCGCTCCAGCCGGCCGGCTGGCCCAGCGCCGGGCGCCATGCCGCCAGCCCGGCGGATGCGGCCAGCAGCGGGATGGAAAGATTGAACGACCTGCGCTTCATGCTGATATCCCTCCCAGGGGTCCGGTTGGGTCCGGATCCGCGGCGCCGGCGGGCCGCCCGGGCCCGCCTGATGGCGCCGGGGCAAAGCCTATGCCCGATCCGCGCCGCGTCAAAAGCATCGGGCCTGCGTCGCGGCTCTCACCCACTCGTCACCATGGTCCCGGTGTCGGTCGGGGCCATGCTGTCGCCCCGGGCAGGCGATGCGGGCGGAGGCAGGGTGCGACGGCTTTGCGGATGGGCGGCGGCGGCGCGGCGTGCACCAGGGCGTGGCCGCACCCCGGCGCGGGGCCTCACCCTGCTCCTGGCCGTCGGCCTGGCCCTGGGCGGCACCGGCTGCGACAGCCATGAGGAGCAGGCGCCGCCCATGGCTCCGCCTTCCGTCACCGTGACGCGGGCGGTGCGGCAGAACGTGACCGACTGGGACGAGTTCACCGGCCGCTTCGTCAGCACGGAGCGGGTCGAATTGCGCGCCCGGGTCAGTGGCTACCTCGATGCCGTCACCTTCGCCGACGGCCAGGTGGTGAAGCGCGGCGACATGCTGTTCCGCATCGACCCGCGCCCCTTCGTCGCCGCCGTCTCGGAATCGGAGGCGCGGCTGACCGGCGCGCGGTCGCAGGTAACGTTGGCGCAGCAGGAATACGACCGGGCGAAGAACCTGCTGAGCTACCGCGCCGGATCGGAAGCCAACCTGGAACAGCGCGCCCAGGCGCTGGAGAACAGCCGCGCGCAGGTCATTCAGGCCGAAGCCGCGTTGCAGCGGGCGAAGCTCGACCTGGAATTCACCACGGTCCGCGCGCCGCTGGCGGGGCGGATCGGCCGGCACCTCGTCAGCCCGGGCAACCTGGTCTCGGGCGGCGAATCGAGCAACGCCACGCTGCTCGCCACCATCGTCACCATCGACCCGATCGACTTCAGCTTCGACCTCGACCAGGCCTCGGCGCTGCGCTACGTCCGGCTTGCCCAGCGCGGCGCCCGCCCATCGTCGCGCGATTTCGAGAATCCGGTGCAGCTCGCCCTGTCGGACGAGGCCGGCTACCCGCACCAGGGCCGCGTCGTCTTCGTCGACAACGAGGCCGATGCGAGCACCGGCACCGTCCGGCTGCGCGCCCGCTTCGACAACCCGCAGGATATCTTCGCGCCCGGCATCTTCGCCCGCGTCCGGCTGATCGCCAGCGCACCCTACCAGGCGCTGCTGGTGCCGGACGCGGCGGTGGCGACCGACCAGTCGCGCCGCGTGCTCTATGTGCTCGGCGCCGGCGACATGCTGGAGGCGCGGCAGGTCCAGCTCGGCCCGCTGCAGGGCGGCATGCGCGTTATCCGCCACGGCCTCCAGGGTGAGGAGGAGATCGTGGTCGGCGGCATGATGCGGGTGCGGGCCGGCCAGCCGGTGGTGCCGCAGCGGGCGGCCGCGCCGCGCGCCGTATCGGATGCCCGGCCCTGAGCAACCTCGGCGTCATCTCGGTCCGCCAGCCGGTCCTCGCCTGCGTGCTTTCGCTGGTGCTGCTGATCGTCGGCGGGCTGGCGATGCTCTCGCTGCCGATCTCGGAATACCCGGATGTGGTGCCCCCGACCGTGGTCGTCGCCACCACCTATCCCGGCGCTTCCGCCCAGGTGGTGGCAGATACGGTGGCGACGCCGATCGAGCAGGAGGTGAACGGCACCGAGGGCATGCTCTACATGTCCTCCCAGTCCACCGCCGATGGGCGGATGAGCCTGACGGTCACCTTCCGGCTCGGCACCGACCCGGACCGGGCGCAGATCCTGGTGCAGGGCGCCGTGGCCGCCGCGTTGCCGCGCCTGCCGGAGGAAGTGCGCCGCTGGGGCGTGACCACCCGCAAGCTCGCCACCGACCGGTTGATGGTGATCTATGTCAGCTCGCCGGATGGCAGCTATGACCAGCTCTATGTCTCCAACTACGCGCTGCGCCAGGTGCGGGACGAGCTGCTGCGGATCGACGGCATCGGCGACATCGACATGCAGGGCGCGCGCGACTACGCCATGCGCGTCTGGCTCGACCCCGGGCGCATGGCGGCGAACGGCATCATCGCCGAGGACGTGGTCGCCGCCATCCAGGCGCAGAATGCCGAGATCGCCGGCGGCCAGATCGCCGAGCCGCCGGTCGCCGACCAGGCCTTCCAGCCCAACCTGACCTTCCGCGGGCGCCTGGCCGATGCGGCGGAGTTCGAGTCCATCGTCATCCGCGCCCTGCCCGATGGGCGGCTGCTGCGGCTGCACGATATCGGCCGGGTGGAATTGGGCGCGGCCTCCTACACCACCGCCAGCACGTTGGAGGGGCGGCCGGCGGTCGGCCTGGCGATCACCCAGCGGCCTCGTTCCAACGCGCTGGCGACGGCCAACGAGATCCGCGCGCGGCTGGCCAGCATCGCCCGGAACTTCCCCGCCGGCATCACCGCCGAGATCGCCTACGACCCGACGCGCTTCGTCTCCGAAAGCGTGCGCGAGCTGGCGGTAACGATCGGGGAGGCGGTGTTCCTCGTCGTCATCGTGGTGTTGATCTTCCTGCAGAATTGGCGCGCCGCGACCATCCCGATCCTGGCCATCCCGGTCTCGCTGATCGGCACCTTCGGGGTGATGATCGCCTTCGGCTTCACGCTGAACGTCCTGACGCTGTTCGGCCTGGTGCTGGCGGTGGGCATCGTGGTCGATGACGCCATTGTGGTGGTGGAGAATGTCGACCGCCACCTGAAGACCGAATCCTCCGTCCAGCGCGCCGCCACGGCGACGATGCTGGAGGTCGGCGGGGCGCTGCTGTCGATCGCGCTCGTGCTCTGCGCCGTCTTCGTGCCGACGGCCTTCCTGGAAGGGATCACCGGCCGCTTCTTCCGCCAATTCGCCGTCACCATCGCGGTCGCCACCGCGCTGTCCTGCTTCTGCTCGCTCACCCTCAGCCCCGCCTTGGCGACGCTGATCCTGCGGCAGGAGGCGCCGCACCCACCCACCCGCCGGCGCGGCCCGGCGCGGCTGCTGCGCTGGGCGCTGGCCCGCTTCAACCGTGGCTTCGACCGGCTGGCGCGCGGCTATGCCGGGCTGACGCGGCGGTTGGCGCCACGGACGTGGACGATGCTGGCGCTCTATGCCCTGCTGATCGCCGGCGCCGGCGGGCTGCTGGCGACCTCCCCGCAGGGCTTCGTCCCGGCGCAGGACCGCGGCTATGCGACGATCTCGATCGAGCTGCCCGGCGGTGCCTCTCTGGCCAGGACGACGGCGGTGGTGGAACGCGCCGCCGCCATCGTGCGCGCGGTGCCGGGCGTCGCCAGTGTCTCGGCCCTGGCCGGCGTCTCCGGCGCCACCAACACCGCCGGCAGCAACCAGGGCACGCTGACGCCGGTGTTTGCCCCCTGGGAGGAACGCCTGCCGCAGGGCCTCACCGCCGCGCGCATCCTGCGCGAGCTGCGCCATCGCCTCGACGTTTTGGAGGAGGCGAGCGTGCTGGTGATCCCGCCGCCGGCGGTGCCCGGCCTCGGCACCGGTGGCGGCTTCGCGCTGCGGCTGGAGGACCGCACCGGCCGTGGCACTGCGGTGCTGGCGGCGGCGGCGGATAATCTGGTCGGCGCGCTCGGCCAGGTCCCCGGCCTGGCGGGCGTCTACACCCCCTTCAAGGTCGACGCGCCGCTGGTCGCCGTCGACATCGACCGCAGCCGGATCGAGATGCTGGGCGTGCCGGTGGCGCGGCTGAGCCAAAGCATCGAGACGCTGCTGGGTTCGTCCTACGTCAACGACTTCACCGCCTATGGCCGCAACTGGCGCGTGGTGGCGCAGGCCTCGCCCGAGTACCGCCGGCTCTCGACCGACCTCGCCCGCATCTATACGCGCAACGCGCAGGACCAGATGGTGCCGCTGGCGAATGTCATGGCGCTGCACGACATCACCGGGCCGCAGCGCGTGCCGCGCTACAACCTGTATCCGGCCGCGGAAGTCGCCGGGGATATCCTGCCGGGGACCGGCTCCGCCGCCGCCCTCGCCGCGGTGGAACGCGTGGCGCGGCAGGTGTTGCCGGACGGCATCCGCTTCGAATGGACGGAGCTGTCCTACGAGCAGACGCAGAGCGGCAATGCCGGCCTACTGGTCTTCCCGCTCTGCGTGCTGTTCGTCTATCTGGTGCTGGCCGCGCAGTATGGCTCCTGGAGCCTGCCCTTCGCGGTCATCCTGATCGTGCCGATGTGCCTGCTGACCTCGACGCTCGGCGTCCGGCTGCTGGGGCAGGATGTCAACATCCTGACGCAGATCGGCTTCGTCGTATTGGTGGGGCTGGCGGCGAAGAACGCCATCCTGATCGTCGAATTCGCCCAGCAGCGGGAGGAGGAAGGGGCGAGCGCGCTCGATGCCGTGGTGGCTGCCTGCCAGCTGCGGCTGCGCGCCATCCTGATGACCTCGCTCGCCTTCATCCTCGGCGTGCTGCCGCTGGTGATCGCCACCGGCGCGGGGTCCGAGATGCGCCGCGCGGTGGGCAGTGCGGTCTTCTTCGGGATGATGGGCGTGACGGTCTTCGGCCTGCTCTTCACCCCGGTCTTCTACCTGGCGATCCGCCGCCTGGTCGGGCCGAAGCGATCGGCACTGCGCGAGATGGTGCGGCAGGCGCGCTGAGCCGGCGCGGGATCAGCCTTCCGCCGCGTAGTGGCAGGCCGCCTCGCGCCCACCGGTGAAGCGCCGCAGCGGCGGCATCTCGACACCGCAGCGGTCGGTGCCGACCGGACAGCGGCCATGGAAGCGGCAGGCATTCGGGTCGGGGTCTATGGGGCTTTTCGGGTCGCCCGCCAGCCGCAGCGCATCGGCGCGTACGCCATCCAGCCGCGGCACCGCGGCGACCAGGCCGCGCGTATAGGGGTGCAGCGGCGCGTCGAAGACCTCGCGCGCCGGCCCGACCTCGACGATGCGGCCGAGATACATGACGACGACGCGGTCGCAGAGCAGCCGCACCACGTTCAAATCGTGGCTGACGAAGACGTAGGAAATACCGAGCGTCTCGCGCAGCGTGACCAGCAATTGCAGGATGGTGACCTGCACCGAGACATCCAGCGCCGCCGTCGGCTCATCCAGCACCAGCAGGTCGGGACGCGGGCCGATGGCGCGGGCGATGCCGACGCGGGCGCGCTGGCCGCCGGAGAGCTGGTGCGGGAAGCGGTCCAGCAGCTCCAAGGGCAGGCCGCAGAGCCGCGCCGCCTCCTCCACCTTCGACCGCAACGCGTCCCCGGACAGGCCCTGCAGCTGCCGCAGCGGGTCGGCGATGGCGTCCGCCGCGGTGAAGCGCGGGTTGATGCTCTCGCCGGCATCCTGGAAGACGATCTGGATGCGGGCACGGTCCGGGTCGCGGGCGAAGACCTTGGCGGGCAGCGCCGACAGCTCGCGGTTGCCGAAGCGGATGGAGCCAGTGGTCGGGTCGGTCAGCCGGGTGATCAGCCGGACCAGGGTGGACTTGCCGCAGCCGCTCTCGCCTACCAGGCCGAGCGTCTCGCCGCGCGCCAGGGTGAAGGAGACATTGTCCACCGCATGCACCATGGGTGGCGGGCCGCCGCCGAACAGCCTGCGGCGGCCGAGCGGGAAGCGCTTCGACAGTTCGGCGACGTCCAGCAGGTTCGGGCCTTCCGCCGCGCGCGGGGTGGGCGGGTTGCCGATGATGCCGCTCATGCCGGGTTCCAGCAGGCGACGCGATGCGCGGGGGCGAGGTCGCGCCAGACCAGTGGCGCCTCGCATTCCGGCAGCCGCTGGGTGCAGCGGGCAGCGAAGCGGCAGGGCGGCAGGTCGTCCCGCCGCAGGTCGGGCAGGCTGCCGGGGATGGAACGCAGATCGGCGAGGTTGCCGGCCGCGGTCGGCGTCGCCGCCAGCAGGCGCTTCGTGTAGGGGTGGCGCGGCGTGGCGAGCAGCGCGGCGGTCGGCGCGTCCTCCACGATATGGCCGGCATGCATCACCGCGATGCGGCTGCTGCGCTCGGCGGCCAGCGCCAGGTCGTGGGTGATGAGGATGGTGGCCATGCCGGTCTCGGCCGCGAGCCGCGCGACGATGTCCATCACCACCGCCTGGGTCGTCACGTCGAGCCCGGTGGTGGGCTCGTCGGCGATCAGCAGCGCGGGGCGGGTGGCCACCGCGATGGCGATCATCACCCGCTGGCACATGCCGCCGGACAATTCGAAGGGGTAGGCATGGGCGCGGCGGGCGGGGTCGGGGATGCC
Source organism: Paracraurococcus sp. (assembly GCA_049315625.1). Classification (GTDB taxonomy): domain Bacteria; phylum Pseudomonadota; class Alphaproteobacteria; order Acetobacterales; family Acetobacteraceae; genus Paracraurococcus. The sequence goes on along the minus strand of JBMOJU010000043.1, from coordinate 6,467 downwards.
GACCTCGCGCAGCATCTCGATGGCGCGGTCGGCGGCGGCGCGGCGCGACAGTCCGGCATGGCGCCGGACCACGTCGGCGATCTGCCGGCCGATGGTGCGGATCGGGTTCAGCGCGGCGCGCGGGTTCTGGAAGATCATCGAGGCGCGGCGGCCGCGGATCTTCTCCAGCGCGGCGGCGGAGGCGGTGGTGAGGTCGGTGCCCTCCAGCGTCGCGCTGCCGCCGGTGATGCGCCCCGCGGCGTCCAGCAGGCCGAGCAGCGCATAGGCGGTGACCGACTTGCCGGAGCCGGATTCGCCGACCAGCGCCAGCGTCTCGCCGCGGGCGACGCTGAAGGCGACCCGGTCGAGCGCACGGACGATGCCCGACCGCGTGCGGAATTCGACGGAGAAGTCGGCGACCTCGAGGACGGCGCTCATGCTCCGCCACCCCTGTCGAAAGCGGCCAGCGGCCTCACGTCCGCCTCCGGGGATCGACGATGTCGCGCACGCCGTCGCCCAGCAGGTTGAAGCAGAACACTGCGACCATCAGCGTGGCGCCGGGGAACAGCGCCACCCACCATTCGCCGGAGACGATGAAGGCCGCGCCCTCGGCGACCATGATGCCCCATTCCGGCGTCGGCGCCCGCACGCCGAGGCCGATGAAGGACAGCCCCGCCGCGTTGAGGATGGCGTAGCCCATGGTGAGCGACATCTGCACCACCATGATCGGCAGGATGTTGGGCGCGACCTGCAGCAGCAGCACGCCCATGTCGCGGTGGCCGGCGATGCGGGCGGCATCGACGAAGCCGGCCTCCCGCCGCTGCACCGTCTCGGCGCGGGCGACCCGGACGTACAGGGGGAAATTGATGATCGCCGTGGCCAGCACGATGTTCGGCACCGTGTTGCCCAGCGCGGCGACGATCGCCATGGCCAGGACGAACAGCGGGAAGGCCATGATGGTGTCGGCGATCCGGCCGATCAGCAGGTCCACCCAGCCGCCGAAGAAGCCGGAGGCAAGCCCGGCGAAGCCGCCGGCCAGGATCACCAGCGCGACCGAGGAGGCTGCGATGCCGAGGTCGAGCCGCGTGGCGACGAGGACGCGGGAGAAGATGTCGCGGCCGATCTGGTCGGTACCGAACCAGTGCTGCGCGCTCGGCGCCTGCAGTGCGCGGGCGGTGTTGCTGGCCAGCGGGTCGTATGGCGCCAGGCTCGGGCCGACGATCGCCGCGAGCACGAAGAAGACGAAGAGCGCCAGGGCGAAGCCGGTGACCGGATTCTCCGAGACGACGTGCCGCGCATGCCGCCAGGCCGAGGTATTACCCGTCGGCCGGGCCGGCGCGACCGCGGTCGCGCTCATGCGCGCCGCGCCCGCGGGTCGAGCGCCCGGTTCACCATGTCGATGGTCAGGTTCAGCAGCACGTAGAGGATGGCCATCGTCAGCACGAAGCCCTGCACCGGCGCGCCGTCCGAGGCGATCAGCGCCTCCACCGCATAGCTGCCGATGCCGGGCCAGGCGAAGACCTTCTCCACCAGGACATTGGCGCCGAGCAGGAAGGAGAAGACCATCCCGAGCGTCGTCACCACCGGCAGCAGTGCGTTGCGCAGCGCATAGGTCAGGATGATGGTGCGGGAGGCGAGGCCGGAGGCGCGCGCGGTGCGGATGAACTCCGCCCCCAGCACCGCCAGCATCGAGGCACGGGTGATGCGGGCAATCGGCGCCAGCGCGAACAGGCCGAGGGTTGCCGCCGGCAGCACGAGCTGGGCGAAGGCGCTGCGCCAGGTCTCCCAGTCGCCGATCAGCGCGGCGTCGACCAGATAGAAGCCGGTGACCGTCGGGGGCGGGGAGGCGAAGGCATCCAGCCGGCCGACCGGCGCCGGCGACCAGCCGAGCAGGAAGTAGAAGACATAGACCAGCAGCAAGCCGGTGAAGAAGACCGGCAGCGACACGCCGGCGGTGACGATCACCCGGCAGGCATGGTCGGCGAGCGAGCCCTGCTTCACCGCGGCGATGATGCCGAGCGGGATGGCCACCGACATCGCCAGTACCAGCCCGCACAGCGTCAGCTCCGCCGAGGCCGGGAGGCGGGCGAGGATGTCGACCAGCACCGGCTGGCCGGTGGTCAGCGACATTCCCAGGTCGCCGCGGAACAGCGCCTGCACGTAATTCCAGAACTGCTCCGGCAACGGCCGGTCGAGGCCGAGCGCGGCGCGGATCTGGGCGATCGATTCCGCGCTCGCCGTGGGCCCGGCGAAATAGGTCGCGGTGTCGCCCGGCAGCACGCGGGTCAGGATGAAGGTCACGACCACCACCGCTACCAGCGCCGGCAGCGACCCGAGCAGGCGGAGCAGCAGCCCGCGCATGCTGGCTCAGCCCTTGGTCAGGTAGCGGAAATCGGGTTCGCGGCAGGGCCAGAACTGGTAGCCGCCGATGGTCTTCTGCATCGCCACGTCGTGGAAGGGCTGGGCGATCGGGATGAAGGGCACCTCCTGCATGCCCATCTCCAGGAAGCCGCGCACGTTCTGCGCGTAGCTCGCCTCGTCCGGGGCGAAGCGGGCGCCGTCGATCAGCCTGTCCATCGCCGGGTTCTGGTAGGACGGGATGTTGAAGATCGAATTCCGCCCGTGGTAGTTCCAGAAGAAGAAATAGTCCGGCCAGTCGAGCCAGCCGCCGAAGCGGTTGATCACCATCGGCGCCGTCTTCTTGTTCAGCTCGCCGCGGAAATTCGAGCCGGTGATCTTGTTCAACTCGACGGTGATGCCGAGCGGCGCCAACGCCTCCTTCACCAGCACGGCCATCGGCTCGGCGATGGTGCCGGAGCCGGCATCGAACAGCAGGGACGTGCTGAACGGTGCGACGCCGCTTTCGGCCATCAGCGCCTTCGCGCGCTCCATGTTGGCGGTGTAGGGGAAGGGCACCGGCCATTTGAGCTGCGCCGGCGTCGCCGGGCCACCCCACATCGGCACGCCGCGGCCGAACAGGGAGGCCTGCAGGATCTGCTCATAGGGCAGCGCCCAGGCCACGGCCTGGCGCAGCTTGACGTTGTTGAAGGGCGGGTTGGCCGAGTTCAGCGCGACGTACCAGATGGCGTTCGGCACCGGGATGGCGGAGACCCGCACCTTGCCGGCCTCGGCCAGGTCCTTGAAGTCCTTCGGCGGCAGGCCGTAGCTCATATCCGCATCGCCACGCTCGATCAGCGCGCGGCGCGTGCTGGGGGAGGGGATGTCGCGGGCGATGACGCGGCGCAGCTTGGGCAGCGGGCCGTTCTTCCAGTCGTCGTTCCGCGTGTAGATGGTCTCGGTGCCCGGCCGCCAGCTTTCCACCTTGAAGGCGCCGCCGCCGGCGATGTTGTTCTTCAGGTAGTCCTTCGCCCAGGGGTCGCCCGCCGCATTCTTGATGGCGAGCTCGCTGTCGAAGACGAAGGGGATGGTGACCGCCAGGTTCGGCATGGTCAGCTTGTCGCGGCGCAGGTAGTCGACGCGGAAGGTCTTCTCGTCCACCACGACGAATTGCTCCGGCTTCTCCAGGCTGCCGGCATTCATCTGGGTGGTGGCGAAGCCGCCGATCGAGGCGGCGCGGTCCAGCGACCATTTCACGTCGGTGGCGGTGACGCCGCGGCCGCTGTGGAAGCGCGCATCGGCCCGGAGCTTGAACGTGCAGCTCATGCCGTCGCTGGCTTCCTGCCAGCTCTCGGCCAGTTCCGGCTCCAGCGCGTTGATGTCGAAGCTGGTGGTCACCTCATCCAGCTTCACCCGCTTGAAGCGGACCAGCCGGTCGTAGCAGTTCAGCGCCACGCCGTTGACCGGCTGGGAGGAGCCGATGCCCTGCATGTCCAGGCTGTTGGGCCCGTATTCCTGCACCAGCAGCAGGGTTTCGTTCCGTGTCGGCGCCGGCTGCGCCGCGGCGGGGCGCAGCCCCGGCGCGGCCAGCGCGGCCGGCACGGCCTTCAGGAAGTCGCGGCGATCCATGCTGTTTCCTGACCCGGCGAGGTTGTGGGGACAACGGCAGCAATGCCCGTGCCAGCGCCTTTGCCCCCCGCGCGGTGTGCCGGCGGGGCCTACCGCCCGCAAATTGCGCAGCCCTGCCGCATCGCACGCCATCCAGGCCGGGTGCGGGTGCAGGCGGTGGACCCGCCGCGTCCCTTCGTGCTTCGCTCAACCGTGCCGGCGGCGCCGTGCGTCGCGCCGGCACGAAAGCACGCCGGCCTGAAACGAAGGGGAGGCAGGCAGGCCGCATGGACCTGATCGATCAACTGGTCGGGGTCGCGCCCGGCTCCGCGATGGACCGTATCCGCACCCGGCGCGGCATCGCCCGCGCCCAGTCGGAGGCAAGCTACCGCGTGCTCTTCACGCCCGAGGCGATGGGCGAGGTGAGCGCGGTGGAGCGCTTCGCCATCGGGGCCTATGTCGCCGGGCTGCACGGCCCCTCGCCGACCGCCACGCATTACGCGGCTGAACTCGCCGCGCGGGCACCGGCGGCGCTGGCCGCGGCGGTCGCCATCGCGGTCGTCGAGACCGGCGGCAGCGGCCCCTATGGCCGCTTCCCCGCGGGTCCGCTCAGCGCCGAGTATGTGCCGGGGCCGGACTGCGCGCTGCGGCCGGAGGTCGCGGCGGCGCTCGGCCCGCGCCTCGCGGCCGGCGTCGCCCATGCGCATGTCCTGGTTTTCCACCCGCGCGATGCGACGCCGGAGCGGCTGCGCCCGCTCGTCGACGCCGGCTGGTCCACCACGGCGATCGTGACCCTGTCGCAGATCGTCGCCTTCCTGGCCTACCAGCTCCGCGTCGTCGCCGGCCTGCGCGTGCTGGCCGCCAACCTGGCCGAGGGGTGACCGCGATGCCCGACCCGATCCTGACGCCCACGGGCCATGCCGTCCCGGCCGCGTTCACCCGCGCCATGCTCGACTGGCTGCCCTGGCTGGAGCCGATGCCGGAAGCCGCGCTGACGCCGCACCATGTCGCGGCGCTGGTCGATCCCGCCCGGGTGAAATCCGCCTATTTCCGCCTGCTGGTGCGCGACCCGGATGCGCTGGAGGCGCGGACCCGCACCGACAAGGACATCTTCTACAATCCGGAGGCCGGGCTGCCGCGGGCTGAGCGCGAACTGGCCGCCGCCGCGGCCTCCCGCTTCAACGGCTGCATCTACTGCGCCTCGGTGCATGCCCGCTTCGCCGTGACCTATTCGAAGCGCGACGCCGATGTGGACCGCCTGCTGGCGGAGGGCGTCGGGGTCGATCTCGGCGCGCGCTGGAACGCGATCGTCGCCGCCGCGGTGGCGCTGTCGGCGACGCCCGGCCGGTTCGGGCCGGCGCATGTGACCGCGCTGCGCGACGCTGGCCTGGATGACGAGGCGATCTCCGACCTCATCCACGCCGCGTCCTTCTTCAACTGGGCGAACCGGCTGATGCTCTCGCTCGGCGAGCCGGCCATGCCCTGAGGGCGGGGCCGGGGCCATTGAGTGGTAGCACGGCGCCAGCCGGAAGGAATCCGCCTGCGACATGACCACGCCGCTGTCGGGGTAGCCATTGTGCTGCCCCGGCGCCCAGGCGTAGTCGCCATAGATCCCGACGAAGGGGGACGGCGGTGTTCCAGTAGGCGGCGAACTGGTCCGGCGTTTCCGCGCCGCTGCGCGCGGCGGCGGCGACCCACCACAGCAGCGTGTCGGAGGTTTCGATCTTCGCCGCATGCAGGCGGGTGACGACATCCGCCGTTCGCGGCGGCAATCGTCGTCGCCCAGGCAGCACGTGCTGATATTGGTTTGGTAGGCCTTCTTCCAACTTTCCGCGCGGTCGAGCAACGCTGCCAGGCCGGAGGCCTGGACGGATTGCCTGCGTAAAAGACCGGACACCGGCTCCCCATCTTGGGTCCTGCATCTCGCCGGCGGGGCCGGCGGGATCGCGGCGCGGGGCGAGCGGGCAAGCGGCGCAGCCGGGCCGGTTGTCAGGGGCGGCGCCGCTTCGCTAGCCTTCGGCCATTCCTCCGGAGGCCAGCAGGATGCCCATCCCCCGTCGCGCCATCCTGGCGGCGCCCCTGCTGCTGCCGCTGCCCGGCCGCGCCCAGCCGACCTGGCAGGCGCGGCAATTCCACAACCAGCCGGAGGACAGCCACCAGCACCGCTTCCTGGTCGATCTCTGGGACGGCGTGCGGCAGGAGAGTGGCGGCCGGCTTGCCGTCACCGTGCATGCGCAGAACGGGAACATCCCCGGCTCCGACCCCGGCGCGCTGCGCATGCTGATCGGCGGGGAGCTGGAATTCTTCACCCTGATGGGCGGCATCCTCGGCCAGGCCGTGCCGGTGATGGAGATCCAGGGCCTGCCCTTCGCCTTCCGCAGCCATGCCGAGGTCCATCGCATCATGGATGGCGCCTTCGGCGACCTGCTGCGCCGCGAATGCCTGGCCAAGGGCATCGTCTGGCTGCCGGCGGCGACGTTGGAGAACGGCTTCCGCCGCGTGCTGGCCGGCGGCTTCTATGCGCGCTGGCGGGAACGGTTCGG
>JBMOJU010000042.1:0-22779 GCA_049315625.1 Paracraurococcus sp. | reverse complement strand
CCCGGCGTCGCCGACATCGCCAGGGCGAAGCCGGCCGCCGAGATAAACCAGGCGGTGCCTTCCATGGCGCCGCCCCCCATTCTGCTCAGACCGGCTCCACGACGCTGGTCCAGCCATGCGGGTCGTTGGTGCGGCCGTACTGGATGCCGACGATGCTGTCGTACAGCTTCCGCGTCAGCGCGCCGGTCTCGCCGCCGTTGATGGTCACGTCCTCGCCCTTGTAGCCGAGTGTGCCGACCGGCGAGACCACCGCCGCGGTGCCCGTGCCCCACATCTCGCCGAGCGTGCCGTCGCGGCCGGCCTGCATCACCTCGTCGATGGTGATGGGCCGCTCCGTCACGGTCAGGCCCCAGTCGCGCATCAGGGTCAGCGCGCTGTTGCGCGTCACGCCGTCGAGGATGGTGCCGGCCAGCGGGGGGGTGATCACCTCATTGCCGATACGCACCATGATGTTCATGGTGCCGACCTCGTCTAGGTACTTCCGGTGCACGCCGTCCAGGTACAGCACCTGGGTGTAGCCGGCCGCCGCCGCGTCGCGCTGGCCGGCCAGGCTGGCGGCGTAGTTGGCCGCCGTCTTGGCCTCCCCCGTGCCGCCCTTCACTGCCCGCACATGGCTGTCGGAGGCGAGGATCCGCACCGGCTTCACCCCCTCCGCATAATAGCTGCCGACCGGCGAGAGGATCAGGAAGTACAGGTAGCTGTGCGCCGGATGCACGCCGAGGAAGACGTCGGTGGCGATGATCGTCGGCCGCATGTAGAGCGACGTGCCCGGTGCATGCGGCACCCAGGCATGGTCCACGCCGACCAGCGCGTCGAAGCTCTGGCGGATGATGTCCACCGGCAGTTCGGGCATGCACATGATCTTCGCCGAGATGTTGAACCGCGCGGCGTGTCGGTCGGGGCGGAACAGGCGGATCCGGCCGTCATCGCCGCGGAAGGCCTTCAGCCCGTCGAAGATCGCCTGGCCGTAGTGCAGCACGGAGGTCGCGGGATCGAGGCTGAGCGGCGCATAGGGCTCGATGCGCGGCGAATGCCAGCCCTTCCCCTCGTCGTAGTTCATCAGGAACATGTGGTCGGTCAGCACCTTGCCGAAGGACAGCGTCGCGTCGGCCGGCTTCGGCTTCGGCGTGGTGGTGCGGGTGGTCGGGAAATCGCCCATGGTTCGGGTCCTTCTGGCTGGCGTTCGGCTGCCCCGCGGGGCTGGAGACGGGTGGTGGGCTGGGTCCGGGTGGTGGTTCAGCCCTGGGCGGGCGGCAGGATGACCGCGGCAGGGCGGATCGAGTCGGTGGCGACGATGCCGGCGCCGACCGGGCCGCCGTAAGGAACCATCGCCATGACCGCGTTCTCCGTAATATCGTTGCTGATTGCCCGGGCAAACTAGACCCGATCGGAAAAATGTGTCAACGATACTGACCAAACAGGAGGCCAGACGGCGCAGCATGCCAGCCATGCCCGAACAGATGGATCAGAAGGCCGAGTCGAAGCCCGACCAGAAGCCGGAACAGCAGGTCGGCGCCCCGGTCGGCGCCGGCCGCAACCTGCTTTTCCTGCGGGAGGAGGAGCTGCGCCTGGCTCAGGACCTGCTCTTCTTCGGCTACCGTGACTTCACCGCCGGCGCCGACCAGATCCTCGAGGACCTCGGCATGGGCCGGGCGCATCATCGCGTGCTGCATTTCGTCGGCCGCCGGCCGGGCATCACCGTCGGCGACCTGCTCGGTATCCTCGGCATCACCAAGCAATCGCTGGCCCGCGTCCTGACCCCGCTGATCGAGGATGACTATGTCCTGCAGGCCACCGGCCGCAACGACCGCCGGCAGCGCCTGCTCTCGCTGACCCCGAAGGGGGAGGAGCTGGAGCGCCGGCTGTTCGAGCGGCAGCGGGAATGGGTGATGCATGCCTACCGGGAAGCAGGGCCGGTGGCGGTGGAGGGATTCCGCCGCGTGATGCGCGGGCTGATGGGGCCGGAGGCGCGGGCGCAGCTCGAACGGCTGGAGCGGCCCTCCTCCCCAAGTCGCCGCGGCGCCACATCTCTCGCCCGGGCCGGCTGACGCCAGGCTCGCCCGGGCGCTGGCGCCCGTGCCAGCCTGGAGCGGCACGCCGGGCCTGGATCGGGCATACCGATCTGGATCATTGTCGTTCGGGCCGAGTCGCGGCTGCGGGCCATCCCGCCCGGCGCCGTTCTGCCTTCGACGACGAAAAGGCTTGCCGCTGGCGCGCTGGCCCGTCGTGCCGGCCTTGGGGGGGAACACGCTGCACATGCCGGCCGAGCTTGCCGCCGACAACGCCCATCTGCTGGTGGTGGACGACGATGCCAGGCTGCGCGCCCTGCTGCAGCGCTACCTGGCGGAGCAGGGCTTCCGGGTGACCGCCGCGGCGGACGCCGCCGCCGCCCGCGGCGCGCTGGCCGCCATGGCCTTCGACCTGGTGGTGCTGGACGTGATGATGCCGGGCGAGACCGGCCTCCAGCTGGTCGAGGCCATGCGGCGCGAGGGCAACGACGTGCCGGTCCTGATGCTCACCGCGCGCGGCGGCCCGGATGACCGCGTCGCCGGTTTCGAGATGGGCGCCGACGACTACCTGGCGAAGCCCTTCGACCCGCGCGAATTGGCGCTCCGCATCCGCACCATCCTCCGCCGCACGGCGCCGCCGGTGCCCGCCGCGCTGCTGCCGCAGGCGCCGGTCCAACTCGGCATGCGCTGGTTCGATGCCGAGCGGTCGGAGCTGCGCGGCCCCGACGGCACCATCCGGCTGACCGGCGGGGAGGCGGCGCTGCTGGCCGCGCTGGCTCGCCGTGCCGGAGACGTGCTGAGCCGCGAGGAGATCGCCGCCGCGCTCGGCACGCCGGAGGCCGGCGAGCGCGCGGTGGACGTTCAGGTCACCCGGCTGCGCCGGAAGATCGAGCCCGACCCGCGCGAGCCGCGCTTCCTGCACACCGTCCGCCACCGCGGCTACGTCCTGCGGCCCGGCCCGTGAGGGGCCGCGCGCGCCGATGACGGCCCCGCCGCCGCCCGCCAGGCCGCTGTCGCGCGCGCTCCGCGCGCTGCTGCCGCGCGGCCTGCTGGCGCGCTCGATCCTGATTATCCTGGTGCCGATGCTGGTGCTGCAGGCGGTGGCGCTGCAGCTGTTTTACGGCGCGCATCTCGACGTCATCTCCCGCCGGCTGGCGGGCGGTGTCGCCGGCGACGTGGCGATGCTGGTCGAGCTGGTGTGGCGGGAGGATCCGGAGAACCGCGCCTGGATCTTCCGCGAGGCGGCCTGGCGGCTCGATCTCGCTTTGGCCTATGAGGAAGGCGCCCGCATCCAGCTGGTCGCCCGCCCGGCCAGCCTGCCGCTGCTGCCGCTGGAGGAGGACCTCAACAACGCGCTCTGGGAGCGCGTGCGGATGCCTTTCGACACCGACTGGCAGAGCGACCCGCGCAGCATCATCATCCGCGTCCAACTGCCGGAAGGCGTGCTGCACATCGAGGCGCCGCGCAAGCGGCTGTTCACCTCGACGCTCTACCTCTTCGTCATCTGGCTGGTCGGCTCGGCGCTGATCCTTTCGGGCGTCGCCATCCTGTTCATGAAGAACCAGGTGCGGGCGATCCGCCGGCTGGCCGCGGCGGCGGAGGCCTTCGGGCTGGGCCGCGATGTCGGGCTGATGAAGCCGGAAGGCGCCGCCGAGGTCCGCCAGGCGGCCGCTGCCTTCAACCGCATGCAGGAACGCATCCGCCGCTTCGTCGGCCAGCGGACCGAGATGCTGGCCGGCATCAGCCACGACCTGCGAACGCCGCTGACCCGCATGCGCCTGGCACTGGCGATGCTGCCGCGCGCGCCCGAGGCGGAGGAGGATCTGGCCGCGCTGACCCAGGACGTGGAGGAGATGGAGCGGATGACCGCCGCCTATCTCAGCTTCGCCCGCGGCGAGCGGACGGAGCAGGCGCGGCCGGCCGACCTGGTGGAATTGGTGCAGGACGTCGCCGCCAATGCGCGGCGGACCGGGGCGGTGGTGGAGGTCGCGGCGCCGGATGCGCTGGCCATGCCGCTGCGGGCCGATGCGGTGCGGCGCTGCCTGGGCAATCTGGTGGACAATGCGCGGCGGCATGCGGAGCGCATCGCGGTGGGCGTCCGGACGGTGCCGCGGACCGGCCTCGGCGGGCCGGGCGGGGAACGGCGCGGCGAAGCACCGTCGCTCTGGGCCGAGGTGACGGTCGATGACGACGGGCCGGGCATCCCCGCGGAGGAGCGGGAGGAGGCCTTCCGGCCCTTCCACAGCGGCTCACCGGATGGCACCGGGCTCGGCCTGGCGATCGCCCGGGACATCGTCCGGGCGCATGGCGGCGACATCGTGCTGGAGGCGAGCCCGATGGGCGGGCTGCGGGCGCGGTTGCGTCTGCCGGTGTGACGGGCAGGGGAGGCCCGCCCTACTCCGGCAGGTCCGGCGTTTCCCGGAACGGGTCGGCCGGGGTGGCGCGGACCGGTACGCCGGGGCGCGGCGGTGGTGCCGCCGGCCGGGTCCGCGGCTCTACCTGACGGCGGGTGATGTGCTCCGCGAGATCCGCGAGGTCGATGAAGGCATCGGCCTGGCGGCGCAGGTCGTCGGCGATCATCGCCGGCTGGGTGCGGATGGTGGAGATCACCGTCACCCGGACGCCGCGGCGCTGCACCGATTCGACGAGCCGGCGCAGATCGCCATCGCCCGAGAAGATCACCACATGGTCGAGCGAGGGGGTGAGGTCGAGCACGTCGACCGCCATCTCGATGTCCACGCTGCCCTTCACCCGTCGGCGGCCGGTGGCGTCGGTGAACTCCTTGGCCGGCTTGGTGACCACGGAGTAGCCGTTGTAACCGAGCCAGTCCACCAGCGGCCGGAGCGGCGAGTACTCCTCGGTTTCCAATAGCGCAGTGTAATAGTATGCGCGGACGAGATAGGAACGCTGCCGGAAGTGGGCCAGCAGGTTCTTGTAGTCCACATCGAATCCCAGGGTGCGGGATGCGGCGTAGAGGTTGGCCCCGTCGATGAAGACGGCGACCCGTTCGATACGCTCGGGCTGCAAGCTGCGCGCTCTCGAAATGTGATGCATGCCGGGAAGGCACCTTCTCATACTACTCTGGGATTATCGATTTGTAAGCGAGAAAACCGTGATCCTTATCGCGTTGGGGGCGAATTTGCCGGCATCGGCCGATCAATCCCCCTTGCAAACCTGCCAGCACGCGGCCGCGGCGCTTGATACCCTGCCGGGAATGCGGCTGCGGGCCCTGTCCCGCTGGTATCGCACCGTACCGGTTGCATCCCTGCCCGGGTCGCCTCTGTTCGTCAATGGCGTGGCGCGGCTCGAAGGCCGGGTGGACGACCCGGCAGGCCTCCTCCGCGCTCTGCACGCCATCGAGGCGGCGGCCGGCCGGGAAAGGCCTTTTCCGAATGCGCCGCGCACGCTCGACCTCGATCTCATCGACCTCCATGGCCTGTGCCGGGCGGCGCCGGATCCGGTGCTGCCGCATCCCCGCGCCCATCTTCGCCGATTCGTGTTGCAGCCCCTGGCCGATGTCGCGCCGGGCTGGCGGCATCCGCAGCTCGGCCTGACGGTCGAGGCGCTGCTGGCCAGCCTGCCGCCGGAGGCAACGCCGCCGGACGTCATCACGCCGTGACGTAGGCTGTCCGCGCGCCTCCGCCAGGGGACGCGACGGGGGCGGGCGCGGCGGGTCGGCGGCCGGCTTCCTCCTTGCATGTGTCGGCCCAGGTGGCTATCTGAAAGGTTCTCCTACAGACCTTTGCCGCGGGCCATATGGCCGGTGGCCGAAATGATCACGAGGCCTTCATGGCGCGCGTCACAGTCGAAGACTGCATCGTCCAGATCCCCAACCGCTTCGAACTCGTGCTGCTGGCCGCCCAGCGCGCCCGCAACATCGGCCGCGGTGAGGACCTGACCATCGATCGCGACAACGACAAGAACCCCGTCGTCGCCCTGCGGGAGATCGCCGACCAAACGATCGAACTGCCCTCGATCGAGGCCGATCTCATCAAGTCGCTGCAGCGGGCGCCGGAGCCCGAGCCAGCGGAGGAGGAGGTCCTCGACCTCATCGCCACCGATGAGAACATCTTCGGTGTCATGGATGTGAACGAGGAACTGCCCGCCGAGGGCGCCGGCCTCGAAGACCTGTCGCCCGACGATCTCGAGGCTGCGATCGCTGCCGAACTGGGCGGCGGCGGCCGCCGCTGAGGTCCGACCTTTGACCTCGCGCGACGCCGGGCCCCTGCAGGCTCCGGTGCCGCGCGCACCGGAGGGTACGATGGCGGGCATCGCCGCCGTGTCCATTCCGGGACTCGACGATGCCGTCGCGCTTGCCCGCCGCGTCGCCGGCTATGACCCGAAGGCCGACACGACGCTGATCGAGCGCGCCGGCCGCATCGCCGCCGAGGCGCATGCGACTCAGAAGCGCGACAACGGCGACCCCTACATCACCCACCCGCTGGCCGTCGCCAACATCCTCGCCGATTACCGGCTGGACAGCGCGACCATCGCCACCGCCCTGCTGCACGACGTCGCCGAGGACACAACCTTCGGGCTGAAGGACATCGAGCGGCGCTTCGGCGCCGAGGTCGCCCGGCTGGTCGACGGCGTCACCAAGCTGACGCGCCTGGAACTGCAGTCCGAACGCACCAAGCAGGCGGAAAACCTGCGCAAGCTGGTCCTGGCGATGAGCGAGGACATCCGCGTCCTCCTCGTCAAGCTGGCCGATCGGCTGCACAACATGCGCACGCTGCATTTCGTGCCGCAGCCCGAGCGCCGGCGGAAGACCGCGCGCGAGACCATCGAGATCTTCGCCCCGCTGGCCGAGCGCATCGGCATGGACGCGCTGAAGACCGAGCTCGAGACGCTCTCCTTCCAGGAACTGCACCCGGAGGCGCGGCAGACCATCGCCTCCCGGCTCACGTACCTGCGCGGCCAGAGCGCCAACCTGATCAAGGACATCGAGCAGGACGTGAAACGCGTGCTGGGGCGGCACTGCATCCAGGCACTCGACGTGCTGGGGCGGGAGAAGTCGCCCTATTCCATCTGGCTGAAGATGCAGAAGAAGAATGTGGGGTTCGAGGCGCTGTCGGACGTCATGGCCTTCCGCGTCATCGTCGAGGATCGCGGCGCCTGCTACGCTGCGCTCGGCGCGGTGCACGATGCCTACCGCGTCGTCCCTGGCCGCTTCAAGGACTACATCTCGACGCCCAAGACCAACGGCTACCAATCGCTGCATACCGGCGTGACGGTCCCCGAGCGCCGCAACGCCAAGATCGAAGTGCAGATCCGCACGCGGGAGATGCACGAGGTCGCCGAGAACGGCGTCGCCGCCCACTGGATCTACAAGCAGGGGCCGGAGGGCAATACCTCCGCCGCCGGCAACCGCAAGCGCTACCCCTGGGTCCGCGCCCTGCTCGACATCCTGGAGAATGCCGAGGGCGCGCAGGACTTCCTCGACCACACCAAGCTGGAACTGCACCGCGACCAGGTCTTCTGCTTCTCCCCAAAAGGGGATCTCATCGAGCTGCCGCGCGGCGCCACGCCGATCGACTTCGCCTATGAGGTGCACAGCCAGGTCGGTGATTCCTGCGTCGGCGCCAAGGTCAACGGCAAGATCGTCCCGCTGCGCCACCAGCTGGAGAATGGCGACCAGGTCGAGATCATCACCGCCCGCGGCGGCCAGCCGAACCCGGGCTGGGAACGCTTCGTCGTCACCGGCAAGGCGCGCGCCCGCATCCGCCGCTTCGTGCATGCCCGGCAGCGCGAGGAGCACATGGAAGGCGGCCGCGCCGCCATCGCCAAGGCGTTCCGCCAGGAAGGGCTGGAAGCGACCGAGAAGCTGCTGGAAGGCGCGCTCAAGCCGCTCAAGCAGCCCGGGCTGGATGAGCTGTACACCGCCGTCGGCTCCGGCTCGCTCTCGGCCAAGGATGTGCTTCACGCCGCGGTGCCGGAGCTGCGCATCCCGCCGCGCATCACCGATGCGCTGCCGCTGGCCCGGCCGCGCGGCCGCATCGGCGCCAGCCCGCTGCTTGGCCGGCCGGACCGCCCGGGCGGCCCGCGCAACGCCGCGAATGCCGGCCTGCCGGTCACCGGCCTGGTCAGCGGCATGCCCTACCATTTCGCCGGCTGCTGCCACCCGCTACCGGGCGAGCGCATCCTCGGCATCGTTACCACCGGCAAGGGCGTGACCATCCACGCGACGGATTGCCATACGCTGGAAAATTTCGCCGCGACGCCGGAGCGTTTCCTCGACATCGACTGGGACGAGGCCTCCCCCGCCGCCCGGGTCGGCCGGGTGGTGGTGGAGACGCGTACCCGCAATTCGGCACTCTCGGCCCTGGCCGAGACGGTGGCGCAGAATGACGGCGCCATCGCCGGGCTCAAGGTGCAGCACCGTGACGGCGATTCGATCGAGGTGCTGCTGGACATCGAGGTGGCGGATCTACGCCACCTGGAGCGCATCATGGCGGCGCTGCGGGCGCCGGCCGACAATCTGCGCGTGGAGCGCCAGCGCGGATGATCACCCTCGCATGATTTTGGGGCTGGGCAACGATATCGTCGACATCCGCCGGATCGAGCGGGTGCTGGAACGCCATGGCGAGCGCTTCCTGGAGCGCGTCTTTACCCCCGTGGAACGCGCCAAGGCGGAACGCCGGACCGAGAAGCTCCGCGTCGGCACCTATGCCAAGCGCTTCGCGGCGAAGGAAGCCGCGTCGAAGGCGCTCGGCACCGGCTTCGCCCAGGGCGTCTTCATGCGCGACCTGGGCGTGGTGAATTTGCGCTCCGGCAAGCCGACGCTGGCGTTGACCGGCGGCGCCGCGGCGCGGCTGGCGGCGCTGACCCCGCCCGGCCACACGGCGCAGGTCGACCTGACCATGACCGACGAATACCCCTATGCCAGCGCCATCGTCATCATTTCGGCGGTCCGGCTGGCCGGGTAGCGGCCCCGCGTCCTATACGGGCGGCCGGAGGATCCCATGAACGCACTCGATCTCAAGGGCCGGATCGCGGCCATCACCGGCGGAGCGCGCGGCATCGGCCTGGCGGTCGCCGAACGCATCGCCGCCAGCGGTGGCCGGCCGGCCATCTGGGACGTGGATCTGGCGGAGGCGGAGAAGGTCGCGGCGCGGCTGGGCGGCTTCGCGGCGAAGGTCGACGTTGCCGACTACGCCAGCATCGAAGCCGCGCTGGCCGGCACCGAGGCGGCGCTCGGCCCGCTGGATATCCTGGTCGCCAATGCCGGCATCACCGGGCCGAACGCGCCGGTCGACGCCTACCCGATCGACGCCTGGCGCCAGGTGATCGAGATCGACCTGACCGGCGTCTTCCTGTCCTGCCGCGCCGTGGTGCCGGGCATGCGGGCGCGCAACTACGGCCGCATCGTCAACGTCGCCTCCATCGCGGGGAAGGAGGGCAACCCGAACGCCGCAGCCTATTCCGCTGCAAAGGCCGGCGTCATCGGCTTCACCAAGTCGCTGGGCAAGGAGCTGGCGCAGACGCCGATCCGGGTGAATTGCGTGACGCCGGCGGCGGCGGCGACCGACATCTTCAAGCAGATGACCCAGGCGCAGATCGACTACATGCTGTCGAAGATCCCCGCCAACCGCTTCGCCCAGGTGGAGGAGATCGCCGCGCTGATCTGCTGGCTGGCGACCGAGGATTGCAGCTTCTCGACCGGTGGGGTGTTCGACGTCTCGGGCGGGCGCGCGACGTACTGAGAAGGAAGGGGCAGGGGAAGGTATTCCCCTGCACCCCTTCTGTTTCTCTGGGTTATTCGGCGGCGCGGGCGGTGGGGCTTCGCAGAATTCGCAGCGCGCGGCGGAAGGCGTCGGCCATCCGGTCTGCGGGCATCGCGCCGCTGAACACCACATGGCCATCCAGCGCGAAGGTCGGCACGCCCGAAAGCCCGCCGCGGCGGAAGCCCATGTCTTCCTGGATCACCTCGGCCTCGCCTTCGTCGCTGGCCAGGTACGCCGCCACCTCCAGCCCCTGCGCGCCGGCGATCTCCGCCAGCACCGCACGGTCGCCGATGTCGCGGCCCTGCTGGAAATACGCCACGAACAGCGCCTCCACCACCGCATCCTGCACCGCCGGGCCCTGCGCCCCGGCCAGCCGGATCACCCGGTGCGCATCCACCGTGTTCGGCGTCCGCAGCATCAGCGCGTGGCGGAATTCCACCCCCGCGGCGCGGCCGGCGGCGGCCACCTGCGCGTCCAGCTCCCGGCTCCGTGCCACGCTGCCGAATTTGGCGGCGCGGTAGGCATCGCGCTCCACCCCGGCCTTCGGCATCTCGGGGTTGAGCTGGAACGGGCGCCAATGCACCTCGAACCGCTCGCCCTCGGCCGCCAGCAGGGCCAGCGCGCCCTCCAGGTTGCGCTTGCCCACCCAGCACCAGGGGCAGATGGCGTCGGAGACGACGTCGATCCGGGACGCCACGCGCTCCAGCGGCATCGCCCCGCCGGCCGCCGCCGGCACCTCGCACCCGTCCGGGCCACAGACCTCGCTCATCCCGCTGCTCCTGATTCGTCGCCCTACACCTCGTGGCCCGGCGCGCCGCCGGCAAGCCCGTCGAACATCTCCAGCATCCGCCCGCGCCATTCATGCACCGGGTCGTCCGCCTCCAGCAGCCGGAAGGCGCTGACGGAGCGGGCCCACATGAAGGCGCCGAAGACGATGTAGTCGGCATAGGCCGGCGCGTCGCCGGCCAGGAAGGGCTGGCCGCGCAGCGCCAGGCGCACCGGCTGCAGATCCTTGCGGAAGGCGGTCAGGTTGGCCTCGCGCGGCGCGACGAAGGCCTCCAGCGTGGTGCCGAAGCGCGTCTCCCGGCTGGCGCGGAAATAGCCGGCATCCTCCGGCCGCAGGCAGTCCAGGATGTCCCGCACCACCATCCGGGCAATCCAGGGATGCAGGATGCTGTCGGTCCAGCCATTGACGAAGCGGGTCACCGCCTGCGCCTCCGGCCCGCCGAACAGGCTCGGCCGATGCGGATAGGCGTCCTCCAGGTATTCGGCGATGGCCCAGGAATCGTGGATCGTCCGATCCCCGTCCACCAGCACCGGCACCAGCCCCTGGCCGGAGAAGGCGATACGGTCCTTCTCGGTGAAGCGCAGGGGAATGGTCTCGACGGGCAGGTCCTTGTGCGCCAGGGCCATGCGGATCCGCCAGCAGAAGGGACTGAAGCGCAGCGCCGGATCGGCGCCGGCGAGGTCGTACAGCACGCGGCTCATGGCGATCCCTCCCGGGTCATGGCGTTCCTTGCCTGGCGCCGTGCTGGCGGAGTCGTTGCTCGACCAAGCGTTGCGCAGTCTCGCCCGTCGGCGCCAGCCGCGCAAACCCTTGCCTCCGGCCGGGAAGCCTGCACATTCGCCGGCACGGAGCGGAGGGGCGGCATGCGCACGCAGGTGGGGATCGTCGGGGCCGGGCCGGCCGGGCTGCTGCTGGCGCATCTGCTGCACCGGGCGGGGATCGAGAGCGTGATCCTGGAAGCCCGCTCGCGCGCCTATGTCGAGGACCGTATCCGCGCCGGCCTGCTGGAACAGGGCACGGTCGACGTCCTGACGGAAACCGGCGTCGGCGAGCGGCTGCACCGCGAGGGCCTGCCGCATGAGGGGATCGAGCTGCGCTTCGACGGGGAGGGCCACCGGATCGACCTCACCGCGCTGACCGGCAAGAAGGTGACGATCTATGGCCAGCAGGAGGTGGTGAAGGACCTCATCGCCGCGCGGCTGGCCTATGGCGGCGCCCTGTTGTTCGAGGTCGAGGATGCCGCGGTGCACGACATCGACACCGACTATCCCAGCATCACCTACCGCCACGACGGCCGCGACCAGGTCCTGCATTGCGACGTCATCGCCGGCTGCGACGGCTTCCACGGCGTCTGCCGCGACGCGATCCCGGAAAGCGTCCTGCGCATCTACGAACGCGTCTACCCCTTCGCCTGGCTAGGCATCCTCGCCAGCGCGCCGCCCGCCTCGCACGAGCTGATCTACGCGCGGCACGAGCGGGGCTTCGCGCTGGCCACCATGCGCAGCAACACGCTCGCCCGCCACTACATCCAGTGCCGGCCGGACGAGGACATCGGCGCATGGTCCGACGACCGGATCTGGGCGGAACTGCACGCCCGCATGGCCGACCGCGACGGGCATTCGCCGATCAACGAAGGCCCGATCCTGCAGAAGGGCATCACGCCCATGCGCAGCTTCGTCGCCGAGCCTATGCGGCACGGCAGGCTGTTCCTGGCCGGCGACGCCGCCCACATCGTGCCGCCCACCGGCGCCAAGGGCATGAACCTGGCGATCGCCGACATCATCGTCCTGGCGCGGGCGCTGGAGGCCTTCTACCGAGGCCGCGGGATGGGCCTGCTCGATGCCTATTCGGCCACAGCGCTGCGCCGCATCTGGAAGGCGCAGCGCTTCTCCTGGTGGATGACCAGCATGCTGCACCGCTTCGACGGCGGCGACCCGTTCGAGCACAAGGTGCAGGTGGCGGAGCTGGACTATATCTGCGGCAGCGCGGCGGGGTCGCGGACGCTGGCCGAGAACTATGTCGGCCTGCCGATGCAAATGGGCTGACCCGCCGCCCGCCCCGGCCTATCGTCCGGGCCGGGAGGACTCCATCATGAACCGCACCGTCACGGCCGCCGCCGCCGCCGCGCTGCTGGCCACCACGCCGGCCGCCGCGCGCATCACCGCCTTCGAGGTCACGGCGCAGGAGTCCTTCGCCGATGGCCGGGATTTCGGCGCCGGGCCCTATCTGCGCATCGCCGGCATCGCCCGCGGCGAGCTCGACCCGGCCGATCCGCGCAACGCGCCGATCGTCGATCTCGGCCTCGCCCCGCGCAACGCCCGCGGCCAGGTGGAATACGCCGCCGAGGTCGTCATCCTCCGCCCCGCCGACCCGGCGCGCGGCAACGGCCGGCTGCTGTACGATGTGACCAACCGCGGCCGGAAGATGATCTTCGGCAATGTCTTCGACGCGCCGGGTGGCCAGCCGGAGCTGAACGCGGCGCGCACCGCCGGCGCGGTCGGCCTCGCCTTGCCGCTGCGCGTCGGCACCACAGTGGTCTGGAGCGGCTGGGACCCCGAGGCGCCGCGCACCAATGACGGGCTACGCATCGACATCCCCCTGCTGCCCGGCATCACCGGGCCGGTGCGCGACGAATTCGTCTTCGGCACCCGCATCAACCCGGCCGACCGGCCGACCGCGCCGCTCTCCTACCCGGTGGCCGACAGCGACCCGGCCAAGGCCAGCCTGACCATGCGCCGCCGGCGGGAGGACGCGCCGCAGCCCGTCGCCTTCGCCTATGCCGGCCCGCGCGCCATCGCGCTGCTGCCCGAGGGCACCGCCTTCGTCCCCGGCAGCATCTACGAATTCCGCTACCCCGCCACGGGTACCCGCCCGCTCGGCATGGGCTATGCGGCGACGCGCGACCTGGTCAGCTTCCTCCGCCACGGCGAGGCGGACGGGCAGGGTCGGCCCGGGCCGCTGGCGGGACTTTCGATCCGCACGACCTTTGCCCTCGGCATCTCGCAATCCGGGCGGTACCTGCGCCATCACATCGATCTCGGCATGAATGCCGACACGCGCGGGCGGCGGGTCTTCGACGGCGTGCTGGCGCATATCGCCGGCGCCGGCCGGGTCTTCGCCAATGACCGCTTCGGCCAGCCCGACCGCACCGCCACCTGGCACGAGGATTTCGCCCACCCCGAAAACTGGTTCCCGATGGCGGCGGCCGAGACCACCGACCCCGCCACCGGCCGCCGCGGCGCGCTGCTGCGCGGCGACGGCAGCGACCCGCTGCTGATAGAGGTAAACACCTCGACCGAGTACTGGCAGAAGGGCGCCAGCCTGATCCACACCGACCCTGCAGGCACGCGCGACCTGCCGGAACTGCCCAATGTCCGCCACTACCTGGTCGCCGGCACCAAGCATGGTGGCCGCTTCGGCGCGACCACGGCGCGGGGCAATTGCCACAACCTCAACAACCCGCATTCCGCCAGCCCGCTGCTGCGCGCCCTGTTGGCCTCGCTGGAGGAATGGGTGGAGAAAGGCACCGCCCCGCCGCCCTCGCGCATCCCCCGCCTTGCCGACGGCACGCTGGTCCCGGCCGAGGACGTGCTGCGGCGCTTCCCCGCCGTCCCGGGCACCCTGTTGCCGCGCTTCGCCACCCCGATTGCCCCGGTGGTGGATTGGGTGGCGGGCACCCGTGGCGCCGAGGAGGCCTGGCGCCCCCTCGTCCCCGCCATCGACGCCGACGGCAACGAGCGCGCCGGCGTCCGGCTGCCCGACATCGCCGTGCCGCGCGGGACGCACACCGGCTGGAACCTCTATGCCGCCGCGGGGCTGCAGGACGAACTCTGTGACCGCGAGGGTAGTTTCATCCCCTTCGCGCCCGATGCCGCCGCCCGCCAGGCCGCCGGCGACCCGCGCCCCAGCCTCGCCGAGCGCTACCCCGGCCAGGCCGCCTACGTCGCCGCAGTGCGGGTGGCGGCCGAGGTGCTGGCCGCCGAGCGGCTGCTGCTGCCGGCGGATGCGGAGGCCTATGTGGCGGCGGCGCGCGAGCGGCCGCTGCGCTGAGCGGGCCGGCGGGCCGCGCCTATTCCGCCGCGCGCAGCCCGCCTTCCTCGATGATCGAGGCCATCCGCTGCGCATCCGCGGCGACGATCGCCGCGAAGTCGCGCGCGTTGCGATAGACGATCGGCGTCTGGATGCGCTCATGCCCGGTGATCATCGCCGCGGCCTTGGTCGCCGCCTCGCAGGCCGCCTCGAACCGCGCGATGGTCGCGGCCGGCGTCCCGGCCGGGGCGAACAGCCCGTGCCAGATGGAGAAATTCACCTCGTACCCGGCCTCCCGCATCGTCGGCGCCGCGGCGAAATCGGCCAGGCGCTGCGGCGCCAGTACGGCGATCGGGTGCAGCCCGTTCATCCGGATCGAGGATGGGTGGTCGTTCATCAGCTGCACGTCGCCGGTCTGGAAGGCCACCATCACGTCGCCCGGTCCCTTGTAGGGCACGTGCACCAACTTGATGCCGGCAGCGCGGGCGAAGGTGAGCATGGAGAGATGCGGCGTGGTGCCCGGGCCGGTGGTGGCGAAGGGCATGTTGCCGTCCATCGCGCGGGCCTTGGCGACGACGTCGGCCACCGTCTTCAGGCCGGAGTTCATCGGCGTCATCATCACCAGCGGCGCCTGGTTCACCATGCAGATCGGTGCCAGGTCGCCGGCCTTGTAGCCCGCGTTGCGCATGAAGCTCGGCTGGATGGCGATCGGGCCGATCGGGGTGAACAGCACGGTCAGCCCATCCGGCTTCGCCCGCACCACTTCGGCCGCCGCGATGGTGCCGGCGGCGCCGGTGATGTTCTTCACCACCACCGGCTGGCCGAAGGCTGGCTGGAATTCCGCCGCCAGCAGCCGGGCGACGATGTCGGCGGCACTGGCCGGGCCGAAGCTGGTGGTGATGACGATCGGCGCCTGCGCCCGGGCGGGCGCGGCCAGCAGCAGCAGCGCGGTGCAGGCCGCGGCGAGGCGAAGACGCATGGCGAGACGTTCCCTGGGTTCTTATGGGACCGACGCTACCGCCCGGCCGCCGCCCGCCGCAACGGAATCACGCCGCCCTACTCAGGACGCCAGGATCGCCTCCACCACCGCCTGCACCTCCAGCGCCTCCCGCAAGGTCGCCAGCGGGTGGTCCTTGCCGCGGGTCATCGCGGCGACGCTGGCGAGCTGGCGGCGCAGCACCTCCGGCCGCAGCCGGGCATTCTCCATCGCATTCGGCGCCGGCTCCCAGAGGCCCGGCGCGGCCTCCCGCTCCGCCATCGACCAGTCGCGCAGCCGCACCGCGCCGGCCGGGCCGCGCAGGGTCCAGGTGTTGTGGTCGTCCGCCGCCGTGGTGCCGACGCCGCCCTGCAGCGTCACCGGGACGCCGCCGGCGGTCAGCCGCGCCTCGATCGCCGTCTCCGACCCGTCGCCGCCGGGCCAGGTCACCCGCGCATCCTGCAGCGCCAGCGGCCCGAGCTGGCGGCGGGTCAGGAACAGGAAGTGGGAGACGACCTCCCGCGTGAAGCCGCCCTCCGCCCGGCGCGCCAGCCACCCCGCCGCGTCCTGCTGCCAGCCACGTGGCCAGGTGGCGAAGGCGACCTCGATGGCCAGGCTCGCCGCCGGCCCGACCGCGCCGGCCTCCCGCCAGGCGGCGAGCTGGGCGACGCCGGGCGACGACGCCATCGGGAAGTTCACCGCCGCCCGCGCCCCCAGCGCCTCCGCCTTGGCGACGAAGTCGCGCGCCGCAGCGACATCCACCGACAGCGGCTTTTCCAGGAACACCGCGCGTCCGGCGCCCAGCGCGGCCTCGGCCAGCGGCAAATGGGCGCGCGGCGGGGCGGCGACATAGAGGCAGTCGCAGGCCTCGATCACCGACGCCGCGCCATCCAGCATCGGCACGCCGGGGGCGGCGGCGGCCAGCCGCGCCGCGGCCTCCGGCGCCGGATCCCAGACGCCGACTGGGCGGACATGCGCCGCGGCGTGGTCGACCGCCGCGCGCAGCAGGCGTTCCCCCATGATGCCGAAGCCGATGATGCCGAGCGCGATGGCGGCCATGCGAGATCCCTTCTGCGTCTGTCGGCGCGGGTATGCCACGCGCCGGGCATCTTGCCCGCCCCCCGGCGGCGCCGCATCGTCGCGGGCGATGGTTGGTCGCGTGCTGCACGCCTGTCGCAACCACGCCCCAGGAGGAACGCCGCATGGCTGACGACACCCCGCTGCTGGTCACCCGCGAGGGCCCGGTGGTCCGCGCCACCATGAACCGGCCGGAGCGCCGCAACGCGCTGAGCGAGGCGATGGGCGCCGCCTGGGATGCGCTGCTCGCCGACCTGGCGCAGGACACCACCGCGCGGGTGCTGGTGATCGGCGGCGCCGACGGGCATTTCTGCGCCGGGCTCGACCTGACCGAGGTCGCCACCGAGGAGACGCCGGAGCAGAAGCTGGCGCGACAGACCATCCGCAACCGCCGCACCGGGCAGCGCTTCGTCGACATCTCGGCCCTGCCACAGGTGGTGATCGCCGCGGTCGAGGGGTCCTGCCACGCCGGGGGCCTCGGCTTCTGCTGCTCGGCCGACATCGCCTTCGGCGCCGCCACCGCCCGCTTCGCCGCGCCGGAGGTCCGCCGCGGCCTGGTGCCGGCGCAGATCCTGCCCTGGCTGGCGCGGCGCACCGGCCGCACCGCCGCGACCCGGCTGGTGCTGGAAGCCGCCGTCATCGAGGCTGCCGAGGCGGCGCGGATCGGCCTGGTGCACCAGGTGCTGCCGGATGCGGCGGCGCTGGAGGCGCAGGTGGCCAAGACCATCGCCGCGGTGCTGGAAGGCGCGCCGGGGGCGCTGGCGGAGACCAAGGGGCTGCTGGCCGCGCTCGGGCCGATCTCGCCGGAGGGCTATGCCCAAGCCGGCGCCGCCGCCTTCGCGCGGACGGCGTCCAGCGCCGAGGCGGCGGAGGGGATCGCGGCGTTCAAGGCGAAGCGGAAGGCGGCCTGGGTCGCTTGATCTGGATCCTGTCGCGCCGACCGCGCCGCGTGGCAGGCTGCGTCAGGGCAAGGGGGTGATGATGCGCCGCGCCATGCTGTTCCTGATGTTGCTGGCCCCGGGCCTCGCCCTGGCCCAGGGCACGCACGACCACCGGCACGGCGCGTCGACGCCCGGGCCTGCCCCGCGACCGGTCCAGCCCGGCCAGGCCGCCTTCGCCGCCATCCAGGAGATCGTCGCACTGCTGGAGGCCGATCCCACCACCGACTGGGCCAAGGTGGATATCGAGGCGTTGCGCCGTCACCTGATCGACATGGACGCCGTCACCCTGCACGCCGCGGTCAGCAGCGAAGCCGTGGAGGGCGGCCTGCGCTTCACCGTCAACGGGGAGGGGCCGGTGCGCGATTCCATCCGCCGCATGGTCGCCGCGCATGCCGCGGCGATGTCCGGCGCCTGGCGCTTCACCGCGGCCGAGACGCCGGCCGGCGCGACGCTGACTGTGCTGGTGCCGGAGGCCGACCGGGCGAAGCTACGCGGCCTCGGCTTCCTCGGCGTCATGACCCGCGGCATGCACCACCAGGCGCACCATCTGATGCTGGCGCGCGGCGGCGACCCGCATCGGCACTGAGCGCGGCGCACACCTTGCCGCGAGCTTGATCCAGCGCAGCAACGCCCCGGCCCGGGTCCCGGCATATCCCAGCCTCACCGCCCGGGACCCGCCCCATGCCCAGCCGCAGCTCCGCCGACCTGCTCGCCGACGTCAGCCGCCTGCGCGAGGCGGTGGCGGCCGAGGCCGACACCATCGCCGCGCCCTGGGCCGGCTGGATCGAACGCCCGGAATTCGCCCCCAGCGCGGCCAACCTGGCGCACTACCTTGCGCTCCGCCGGCACGACATCCGGCCGCTGCAACGGGCGCTGATGGCGCGCGGCCTGTCCTCGCTCGGCCGGGCCGAAAGCCGGGTGCTGCCGACGCTGGATGCCGTTGCCGGGGTGCTGGCGGTGCTGGCCGCCAAGGCCCGGCACGCGCCTGCGCCCGATCCCGGCTTCTTCGTCGGCGAGGCGACGCTGGCGGCGCGCACTGTCACGTTGCTCGGCCCGGCCTCGGCCGCCCGCCCGGTGCATCTGTTGGTCACCGCGCCGAGCGAGGCGGCGACGGATGGCAGCTTCATGCGACGGCTCGCCGAGCTCGGCGTCGAGGCGGTGCGGATCAACTGCGCGCATGACGATGCCGCGGCATGGGCGCGGATGATCGAGCATGTCGAGGCGGCTTCGCGGCTGACCGGCCGGCGGATGACGGTGCTGATGGATCTTGCCGGGCCGAAGATCCGCACCGGCGTGGTCCGCCACGGTCATGGCCGCCGCCACGTCGCGCTGGGCGACCTGCTCGCCATCGTCGCCCCCGGCCGGCTGGATGCGGCGGAGGAGTCGCTGCCGGCGATCGAATGCACCCTGCCGGAAGCGGTCGCCGCGGCGCAGCCGGGCAACCGCGTGGCGATCGACGACGGCGCGGTGGACACCGTGGTGCGGCGCATCGAACGCTGGGGCATCGTCGTCGAGGTCACCCGCTGCCCGGACCTGGACGGCTACAAGCTGAAGCCGGAGAAGGGCATCAACTTCCCCGACACGCCCTTCGCCGTGGCCGCGCTGACGCCGAAGGACCTGGAGGATCTGCGCTTCGTCGCCCGGCATGCCGACGGCATTGAATTCTCCTTCGTGCAATGCGCCGAGGACGTCGCCGCCTTGCAGGCGGCGCTGGCGGAGCTCCGGCCCGACGACTGGCAGCGGCTCGGCCTGGTCCTGAAGATCGAGACGGCGCGCGCGGTGGCCAACCTGCCCGCCATCCTGGTGCGCGCCGCGGGGCGGCAGCCCACCGGCATCATGATCGCCCGCGGCGACCTGGCGGTGGAGATCGGCTTCGCCCGACTGGCCGAGATGCAGGAGGAGATCCTCTGGCTGGGCGAGGCGGCGCAGGTGCCAGTGATCTGGGCGACGCAGGTGCTGGAGCACTACGTGAAGACCGGCCTGCCCTCCCGCGGCGAGATGACGGATGCGGCGATGTCGGCGCGGGCCGAATGCGTGATGCTGAACAAGGGGCCCTTCCTGTTCGAGGCGATCGCCGACCTCGACCGGCTGCTGGTGCGGATGGGCGGGCACCTGCACAAGAAGACGCCGGAGATGCGCCGGCTGGGGAGCTGGTAGGCGCCCCCCGTCGGTTCAGCGCTTGCGGACGAATTCGGTGCGCAGGACGAGGCCCTTGATGGTCTCGTGCCGGCAGTCGATTTCCGCGTCGTTGTCGGTCAGCCGGATCGAGCGGATGACGGTGCCCTGCTTCAGCGTCTGGTTGGCGCCCTTCACCTTGAGGTCCTTGATGAGGGTGACGGAATCGCCATCGGCCAATATGGCGCCGACGGCGTCGCGGACCGGACCTCGCACGGGTTCGGCGGGGGCGGCGGGTGCGCCGGCGGGGCGCCATTCGCCGGTGGCCTCGTCGTAGACGTAGGAATCGTCGTCGGCCATGGGGGCGGGGTCCTTTTGCGCGGGGGGCCTTGTCCCGCGGGCGGGGCGGGGAGGGCAATGCGGCGACGTCGTATCCGCTGTGTTCTGCGACGCGGCGGCTTATCGACGCATTGCGGGGCGAAGGAACGTGTAGCGGTCGGTCAGGTAATCAGCCCAAGCCAAGTCGCCGCCGGCAGCGCTGGACAATGCGGTTTCGAAGACGGTTTCGGTCGAAAGGCTGGTGAAGTCGTCCCTTCTGGTCAGTAGTCCTTGGAAGACCCCGAACGCATCGGCGCCATGGTGCTTCAGCGCCGGCGACGTCACCTTGTGCAGGGCAAGGTTGGCCGCCGGTGAGATATGGAGGAGGCGCACCCGCTCGGCCTTGTCCTCCGCCGCCTTCTGCATCTGAAAGGCTAGCATCTGCTGGCGCAGCAGTTGGTAATGCGGCTCCCAGAAAAAGTCGCCGACTTTCAGCGTATCTCTGGCAACGAGCGGACCTAGAGGCGCAAACATCAAGTCCTTGTAACGACCCGCGCGTACGGCGTTTCCCTTTGGCGGCAGCGGCGCGCCATAACGCCCCGTGTACTTCCATTCAATCAGAACGCTCTCGATGCGGCCACCCGCCTTGAAGCGCACCATTGCATCGGCACTGGTCACGTTCGCGCCGCGCGTGCGAGCACCCGATTTTCCTGCCTCGTTGAGGTAGTCGCATCGTCCGATCCACTCGAACCCGACGAACCACGGCGTCTCGTCCGGCCCGTTCTCCACCGGCAGCATCTCCGGTGGTGTCATGTCGAACGCCTTCCCGATGATGCTGGCGAGAAGCTGCGGTCGGGTGGCAAGCGGCATCAGGAAATTCAGGCAGGCGACCTGGGATGAAAGCGCGTGGTTGGCGTGCCGGTGCCAAACGATCCTCTTCTCCGTGAAGTAGGCCACCGCGAGATCGCGGATATTGGGAGCGAGATTCAGCGTTCTATGCTGTGGCAGCAATCTGTAGCTCGAACCGTCGAAGCCGATGGCTTCGGCAGGCACCGTACGCGCAAAGAAATCGGCCTGAGCGAGCCGTTCGCCGAGAATGAAAGCGTTCATTTTTTGATTATGGCAGTGCAACGAATGCGCGTCAATGAGGTTGCGATCCTGCATCGGGTGGCTGGGCAATTTGCCGAACTCAAATGCGGTCGGAGATCGTGGTAAAACCCGCTGTCCGTCTTCGGACAGATCTTTGCCCTCAATCCGCCACAGCCCCACTCGCGCTCACCACCCCCTGCAACCGCACCGTCTCCGCCGCCACGAAGCGCGCGAAGGCCGCCCGCCCCTCGGCCCGAGGCACGCTCCCCGTCTCGACGATCCGCGCCGCGACGGCCGGGTCGGCGATCGCCGCCACCGCCTCCGCCTCCAGCCGCGCCAGGATCGGCTCCGGCACGCCCGCCGGAACCACCAGCCCGAACCAGCCCACCGTGGTCACGTCCACCCCCGCCTCGCGCAGCGCCGGCAGCGCGGCGAAGGCCGGCACCCGCTCCTCCCCGGTCACCGCCAGCGGCTTCATCCGCCCGGCCCGCGCCAAATCGGCGACGCCCGAGATCGACTGGAACAGCACCTGCACCCGCCCCTCCATCAGGTCGGTATTGACCTGCGCCGGGTCGCGGTACGGCACGTGCACCATCTGCGTCCCCGTCAGCATGTTGAACTGTACGCCGGCCAGGTGCTGCGACGTGCCGTTGCCGATCGACCCGAAGCTCACCGCGCCGCCCTGCGCCCGCGCCCAGGCGGTGAACTCCGCCACGCTGTTCACCGGCAGCGACGGCGGCACCACCATCAAATTCGGCACCAGCGCCAGCAGCGAAACCAGCGCCAGGTCCTTGTCCGGGTCGTAGGGCAGGCTGCGGAACAGGAAGCGGTTCACCGCCAGCGTGCCGATGGCGCCGAGCGCCAGCGTGTAGCCATCCGGCGCCGCCCGCGCCGCGGCCTCGGTGCCGATATTGCCGCCGGCGCCGGCGCGGTTCTCGATGACGATCGGCTGGCCGAGCGCGCGCGCCATGCGCTCCGCCGTGACGCGGGCGACGAAGTCGCTGGCGCCGCCGGGCGGGTAGGGGACGATCCAGCGCAGCGGCCGGCCCGGCCAGGGCTCCTGTCCCAGGGCGGGCGTCGCCAGCGCGGCGGCGAGCAGCGCGCGCCGGCGCATCACGCGATCTCCGCGGCGCGCCGCAGGCTCGATATCATCGACATCCGCGTCAGCAGCGCATGCGCCAGCGCCGGGTCGGCGGCCGTCGCCGCCATCCGCGCCCGGAACGCGGCCTGGTCCTCCGGCGATTGCGCTTCCAGGTTCTGCTTGTTGGCGATGGTCTGGCTCTGCACCACCTCGATCGTCACGCCGCGGCGCTGGCGGTCGTAGCGGTCCATCAGCGCCTCGTCCTCGCCGTGCAGCAGCACGCGGCCGAGCTTCCCGGCCAGGTTCACCGCATCATGCACGCCGCCGTTCAGCCCCATGCCGCCGAGCGGGTTGTTGATATGCGCGGCATCGCCGGCCAGCAGGATGCGGCCTTTCCGGAAGGTCTCGGCGACGCGCTGGTGCACCCGGTACAGCGTGCGGTGGCGGATCTCGTAGCCCGTGCGGCCGGCGATGACGCGGGCCATGCGCGTGGCGGCGAAGGCGTCGGAGGCGACCTCGTCCTCGCTCACCTCCGGCTTCACCGGGAACATGGCGCGCCACAGGCCAGGGACGCGCAGCAGGAAGAACCACTCCTCCGGATCGGCGTAGTAGGAGACATCGGCGAGGCCCGGG
>JBMOJU010000353.1:0-5250 GCA_049315625.1 Paracraurococcus sp. | reverse complement strand
GCCGGCCAGCACGGTAAAGGGCAGCGGCTGGGCGATCTCTGCCACCAGCAGCGTACCGCAGGCGCCGGGCGGGAGCGGCGCCGCCGGGACGATCCGCGCGCCGCCGGCGGAGATATCGACCAGCCGGGCCGCCCGCCCCGAATCCCCCGGCAGGTCCAGCCGTATCTGGCGCGGCAGGGCGATGCGTGGCGCCGAACGCCGGTCCACCTCCGGCGTCGCGCCGCGGACCACCTGCACGAGCGTGCCGCGCAGCTCGGCGATGGCCGCCCGTGCCTCGGCCGCGCCGCCGCGGACGTCGACTGCCCGGCTGCCGGCCTCCGCCGTCGCGGTCGAGACCTCGGCGATGCGGTCGGCGACCTCGCGCGCCGCCACCGTCGTGTCGGCCACGGTGCGGGCGATCTCCTGCGTCGCCGCCGCCTGCTGCTCGACCGCCGTGGCGATGGCGGCGGAGGTATGGTCGATCTGTTCCACCGCCGCGGCGATGTTCCGCACCGTCGCGACGGCGTCGCTCGTGGCGCCACCGATCGCCGTGACCAGCCGGCCGATCTCGTCGGTCGCCTGCGCCGTCTGGGCGGCGAGCTTCTTCACCTCCCCGGCCACGACGGCGAAGCCCTTGCCGGCCTCGCCGGCGCGGGCGGCCTCGATGGTCGCGTTCAGCGCCAGCAGGTTGGTCTTGCCGGCGATGTCGGCGATCATCCGCACCACCTCGCCGACCCGCGCGGCGCTGTCCGACAGACCCTGAATCACCGCCTGGCTGGCCTGGCCTTGCTCGGCGGCCTGCCGCGTGGTGGTGGAGGCGGAGGCGACCTGGGACGAGATCTCCCGCACGCTGGCGGAAAGCTGCTCGGTCGCCGCGGCGACCGTCTCGGCGTTGCGCAGCGCCTGTTCCGCCGCCGCGGCGACCTGCGCGCTGCTGGTCGCCACCGTCTCCGCGGTGTGGGCCATGCCGTCGGCATCGGCCGCCATCGCCTCGGCCCGCGTGCCGATGCTGGCGACCGCGGCGCTCGCCGCTGCCTCGACCCGGTCGGCCATGTCGAGCAGCGCCTGGCGCTTCGCCGCCTCCGCCGCCTCGCGCTCGGCCTCCTGCCGGGTGCGCAGCGCCGCGGCCTCCCGGATCCCGTCGCGGAACACCATCACCGCCGCGGCCATGCGGCCGATCTCGTCGTGCCGGCCGGCGCCGGGAACCCGCTCCACCGCCTCGCCCGCTGCCAGTCGGCGCATCGCCCCAGCCAGGGCGGTGACCGGCCGGGCGAAGCCGGCCCCGATCCAGAAGCCGAGCGGCAGGATGAGACCGAGTGCGAAGCCGAGCAGCAGCATGCCGCGCCCGAGGATGCGGTCGAGCACCGCGAAGGCCTCGGTCACCGGGACGCGGACCAACGCCGACCAGCGGAGGCCGGGGAAGCCCATGGCGCCATGGCTGCGGGCATAGCCGGCAGCCTGGTCGATTCCCTTGCGGGCGTGGCGAGCGACGATGGCGCCGCGTTCGCCGGCGACTGCGGCCACGGCGGCCGCGACGCCCCGTTCGGCCAGGTTCAGCGCGCCGATCACCCCGAAGTCGCGCCGGTAGGGGCCGGGCCGGGCGGCGGGGTCGTAGTCGACGATTACCGTGCCGCGCGGGTCGAGCACCGTCAGCTCGGCGCCCGGCATGCCGCTGGCCGCCAAGCGGGCATGGAAATCCGCGACGATCTGCTCCACCAGGCCGAAATCGGCGAAATTCGCCCAGACCCCGATCAGCCCGCCGGCCTGGTCCTTCACCGGGGCCGCGAAGACGATGCTGTAGCCATCCTCCCCCGGGAAAGCCTCCGCTACCACGGCGGAGCGCGCGGGCGATTCGACCACCGTGCCGGTCAGCCCCTCCGGCCCCACCAGGAACTCGCCGCGCACCGCCCGGCCGAGCCAGGGCGCCTCGGCGAAGGACCGGGCATAGAGGCTTTCGGTCCGGATCGGCTTGCCCGCTGCGTCGTGGCTGTTCACCGCCAGCACCGCGCCCTTCGGATCGACCAGCACCGACAGCTTGTAGACGCCGTAGAGCGCGACGTATTCGTCGATCGCCCGCACCAGCGGGTTGTCGGCCCCCGGCCGGCGCCAGTTGCGCGCATCATGCGCCACGGTGTTGAGCCCGAAGGCCTGCACGTCGCCGTAGCGCTCGAACAGGTTGCGGTCGATCGTATCGGTCAGGCTGGCGGCGGCATCGGCCAGGCGGTCCATGGCGTTACGGCGCAGTTCGTCGCGTTCCGACAGGAAGGCGACGCCGAGCAGGAAGGCAGGGGCGAGGCCGAAGGCGAACAGCAGCAGCACGATGCGGCTGCGGATGGCAAGGCGGGAGATGCGCATGCGGCGGAGTCCGGACCGGGAAGTGTGGTCCGCAGCCTGCGCGGGGCAGGGTTGATGACCGGTGAAGGCCGGCGGTCAGAACGCCGCGTGCAGCCGCAGCGCCAGCACGGGCACCGGGCCGCGATCGGCGTTGTAGGCCGGGTTCACCACCAACTGGGCGTTCGCCGCCAGGTTCAGGCCGGGCGCCAGGCGGATGTCGTAATAGGTCTCCACCACCGTCTCCGGCACGTAGCGCAGCCGGCCGTCGCCGGTGATGAAGCCGATCCCGCCTTCCGCCAGGAAGCGCCGATGCGGGTCGGACAGGCCGCCGACATTCAGCGCCAGCCCGACCGTGTCCAACGGCCGGTCCCAGCGCAGCCCGGTGAGCGAGAGGCCGGCCGAGACCGACCAGTCCATCTCGGTGAACATCCAATTCTGCGCCCGGCCGTCGTTCCAGCCGAGCCGGGCGAAGACGCCCAGATCGTCGGTCAGCTCCTGCTCGGCATTCAGCGCCAGCATGCGCTTGGTGCGGAAGGTGCGCAGCGCCGCGGTATCGTCCACGCCGGCCAGGAGGGCGCCGGTCAGCCCGTCCCAGCGGGCGGAGCGGGTGCGGGACAGCCCGCCCATCAGCCGCACCACGCCCTGGTGCCGCCCGGCCCACCAGGCGCGTTCCAGCTGGGTCAGCGCCTGCCAGCCCTTCAGCCAGCGCGGCTCCAGGTCCAGCGAATTGGCGTCCCGCGCCACCCGGAAGGCACCGCCGCGCACCGCCCAGGTGCCATTCTCCCATTCCGCCACCGCGCCGTCGGTGAAGCCCCGCGCGTCGGCGGCGAAGTCGAAGGCGCCGGCACCGACCAGGCCCCAGCCCATGAACTGGCTGCGGGCATCATGCGCATAGCGGTTGTCGTCGAAGAAATCCCAGGCGGAGACCCGGCCGGCGGTCAGCGTGATACGTTCCAGGGCGAGCGGCCCGGTGAACCGCATCGGGTCGCTGTCCTGGCCGCTGGCGTCGTAGGAGATGTCGATGGTCTGGCGGATGAACAGCCGCGACAGCCAGAGCGAGGGATCGCGGGTGCCGAGCCGGAAGGCCTCCCCGTTTGGGAAATTCGCCACGCCGACCGAGTTGGACAGGCCATAGCCACGGGTGAGCGAGGGCACCGCGATGACCTCCGCGTTCTCCCAGAGCCGGCGGCCGACCACGAGGTCGATCGACTGGGTGTTCCGCGTCTCATCCTTCGGGGTGAGGCTGGCGGCGCCGCGATAGGGCGAGGTGAAGCTCGGATGCGCCTGCACCACGCCGGTGAACTGGCCGCGCAGCAGCCAGCCCTGCTGTTCCAGCCGGGCCAGCCAATCCTCACCGCCCTCGATCATGGCGTCGAGGTTGGGCTGGTAGATCGGGCCGGCGGTGCCGCGCTGGGCGCGGGCGGGGGGCGTCGCCAGCAGCGTGCCGACCACCGCGCCCCACAGCATTGCCCGACGGCACCAATTCAACCTCATGCCCCCGAATGCTGGTGACGGACGGCGCTGTTACGGCTGTGCGTCCGCCATGGGCAAGCGCCCGCGCTGTCCCGTCACCAAAGCGTCACATATTCGCCCCACTCAGAACGCCGCGCGCAGCCGCAACGTCCCCACCGGCACCGGCCCGCGATCGGCGTTGAAGCCCGGGTTGAACACCAGCTGGGCGTCGAGCGCGGCATTCAGGCCGGGCGCCAGCTCGACGTCGTAGAAGGCTTCCAGGATCACCTCCGGCGCGTAGTTCAACCGGCCGTCGCCGAGGATGAAGCCGGTGCCGCCGGCCGCGAGGAAGCGCCGCTGCGGCGTGTGCAGGCCGCCGATATTGGTCGCCAGCCCGACCGTGTCGTTGTAGCGCTCCCATCCCCAGCCGTTCAGGGAGACGCCGCCGGAGACCGACCAGTCCATCTCGGTGAACATGAAATTCTGGCTGCGCCCGTCATTCCAGCCCAGCCGGGCGAAGCCGCCGATCGTGTCGTTGAATTGCTGGTCCCAGTTCAGCGCCAGCATCTGTTTGGTGCGGTAGGCGCGGTAGCCTTCCTGGCTCTCCTCCCCCGCCTGGATCGACCGCGTCAGGTCGTCGTAGCGGGCGGAGCGGGTGCGGGAGGCACCGAGCAGCAGGCGGAGCGTCCCGGGATAGCGCCCGAGCCACCAGGAGCGATCGAGCTGGCCGAGCAGCTGCCAGCCGCGGCCGAAGCGTTCCTCCAGGAAGTCGCCGCCCTGGTTGCGCACCACCTGGAAGCCGCCGAGGCGGGTTGCCCAGGTGCCGTTCTCCCATTCCAGGACGGCACCATGCGTATACCCCGCGGCGTCGCTGGCGAAGTCGAAGGCGCCGGCGCCGACCAGGGCGTAGTTCAGGAACTGGGTGCGCGGGTCGTGCGCGAAGCGGTTGTTGTCGAAGAAATCCCAGACCGCCAGCTTGCCGGCGGTGACCGTGACGCGTTCCAGCGCCAGCGGCCCGGTGAAGCGCATCGGGTCGTCATCCTTGCCGAAGGCATCGTAGGAGATGTCGAAGGTCTGGCGGATGAACAGGCGGGTGATGTTGTAGTCCCAGTTCTTCGTGCCGCCGTGGAAGCTTTCGGTATTGGTCAGCCCGCCCAGGCCGTGGTTGTCGGCGAAGC
The DNA here is from genome assembly GCA_049315625.1 of Paracraurococcus sp. Taxonomy (GTDB): domain Bacteria; phylum Pseudomonadota; class Alphaproteobacteria; order Acetobacterales; family Acetobacteraceae; genus Paracraurococcus. The sequence continues at coordinate 307 of JBMOJU010000353.1, read as the reverse complement.
CGAAGCCGCGCGTGGGGGAGGGGACGGCGATCACCTCCGCCCCGTTCCACAGCCGCCGGCCGAGCACCAGGTCGATGGTCTGCATCGCCGTGCTGTCGCGCTTGCCGGAGACGCTGTTCTCCCCCCGATAGGGGGCGCGGAAGGCCGGCATGGCCTGGATGGTGTTGGTCATCTGGCCGCGCAGCAGCCAGCCCTGCTCCTCCAGCCCGGCCAGCCATTCCTCGGCGCCTTCGATCAGTGCATCGATGTTGCGTTCGTAGACCGGGCCGGCGACGCCGCGCTGCGCCCGTGCCGGCACGGCGCAGGC
>JBMOJU010000352.1:0-5272 GCA_049315625.1 Paracraurococcus sp. | reverse complement strand
GATGCTGGCCGGCATCCTCGCCCGCACGCAGCTTGGGCTTGCGCGCCCGAAGGCCACGCTCGGCGCCGACGCGGCGTGCTGCCAGCGGGGGGAGCGGCGGCGGGTGCTGAACGACGCGCTGATCTTCCTGACGGCGCAGGAGCAGGGCGCGGTGCTGGTCACCGCGAACCGGCGGGACATGGACCTGCTGCTCCGCTTCGCGCGGGGCGCGCATGTCCTGCTGTACCAGCCGGACACCTGACTCAAGGGTTCCAAGGGCCTTTCGGCCTTTGGCGGGGTGAGGCTTGGAGAGGATCGGACGCACTGCGTCCGATCGCCCCTCTCCAACACCCGCTCAAGCAGCCGCCTTCAGCGCCTGGTCCAGATCCGCGATGATATCGTCCACGTGCTCGATGCCGATCGACAGCCGCACATAGCCCGGCGTCACGCCGGTCTGCGCCTGTTCCTCGGCCGTCAGCTGGCTGTGGGTGGTGCTGGCGGGGTGGATCGCCAGCGACCGCGCATCGCCGATATTGGCCACGTGGTAGAACATCTGCAGCGCGTCGATGAAGCGCTGGCCCGCTTCCTTCCCGCCGGCGAGCTCGAACCCCATCAGGCTGCCGTAGCCGCCCTTCAGGTAGGCGTCGGCGCGGCGCTTGGCCTCGCCGCTTTGCAGGCTGGGGTGGATCACCCGCGTCACGCCGGGCTGCTCGGCCAGCCAGCCGGCGACGCGGATGGCGTTGGCGCAGTGGCGTTCCATCCGCAGCGGCAAGGTTTCCAGCCCCTGGATCGCCATGAAGGCATTGAACGGCGTGGTGGCGGCGCCGAGGTCGCGCAGCAGGCAGGTGCGCATCCGCAGGATATAGGCGATGGGGCCGAGCGGCTTCACCGCCTGGGTCCAGACCGCGCCGTGGTAGCTGGCATCCGGCGTGTTCAGGGTGGGGAAGCGCTCGGCGTGTGCCTCCCAGTCGAAATTGCCGCCATCCACCACGATGCCGCCGATGCTGGTGCCATGGCCGCCGATGAACTTGGTGGTGGAGTGCATCACCACCGCGGCGCCGTGGTCCAGCGGGCGGCAGAGGATGGGGGCGGCGGTGTTGTCCATGATCAGCGGCACGCCGAGGCTGCGGCCGATCGCCGCGACCTCGCCGATGGGGAAGACCTGCAGCTTGGGGTTCGGCAGGGTTTCGGCGTACCAGGCGCGGGTGCGGTCGTCGGTGGCGCGGGCGAAGGCTTCCGGGTCGGCCGGGTCGACGAAGCGGACCTCGACGCCCAGGCTGCGCAGCGTGTTGGCAAACAGGTTCCAGGTGCCGCCGTACAGATCCGTGGAGGAGACGATGTTGTCGCCCGGCGTCGTCAGGTTGAGCACCGAGAAGGTGGTCGCCGCCTGGCCGGAGGCGACGGCCAGCGCCGCGACGCCGCCCTCGAGCGCGGCGATCCGCGTCTCCAGCGCATCCTGCGTCGGGTTCATGATGCGGGTGTAGATGTTGCCCAGCTCGGCCAGCCCGAACAGGCGCGCGGCATGGCCGGTGTCCTGAAACTGGAAGCTGGTGGTCTGGTGGATCGGCACGGCGACCGAGCCGGTGGTCGGGTCGGCCCGGTGGCTGCCGCCATGCAGGGCGAGGGTTTCGGGGCTGGTCCAGCTCGGCTTGGCCATGGGTCTTCTCCGTGGGGCGTTTCCGGCCGAACCGTTGCATCTGCCGCGGTCCGGCGGAAGGGGGCGGGCGCTCGCCCTGTGGTGTAGCGCACTTTAGCCCTCGTGAAGGGAATGCCGGGCCGCCACGGGCCTAAGTGGATGGCGCGGGTGGGGCCATCAGGATGGGCGGGGCAAAAGGCGTCGAAACCGGGGCGGCCATGCGGCCGGAGCCCCGAAAGGACAGGCTGGCCTGGCCGGACCTGGCGCGCGGCGGCTGCATGGTGCTGGTGGTGCTGCTGCATGCCGACCACGCGCTGCGCCATATCGGCCAGAACGACCCGACGCTGCACCTGCTGAACGAGCTGCTGGTGCCGCTGCGCCAGCCGCTGTTCTTCCTGATCTCGGGCATGCTCGGCGCCGGCATCCTGGGGCGCGGGGCGCCCGGCGTGCTGGTGCACCGGGTCGGCCGCTATGCCTGGCTGCTGCTGCTGTGGTGGGTGCTGGGGCGGTTCCTGCAATCGCAGCTCGATCCCTTCGGACCCTTCGGGATGGAGGCGATCTTCACCAGCCCGCCGACGCTTGGCCGGCTGCTCGCCACGGCGCAGGACGACCATTGGTTCTTCTATGCGCTGGCGGTCTTCTTTGGGCTGGCGCTGCTGCTGTCCCGCCTGCCGGACCGGCTGCATGCCGCCCTGGCGCTGCTGATCGCGCTGCCGGGGCTGCTGGATTGGGGCCGGGCGAGCGGGTTCACCGCGATCGACCAGCTCTGGTACTACCCGTTCTTCGCCTTTGGGGCGCGGCGGTCGGGGGTGCTCTGGTCGATGGCGCCAAGGCTGGGGGCCTGGCCGGCGCTGCTGGGGGTTGGGCTGCTGTGGGCGCTGGCGACGCGCGGGGCGATCCGTGTCGACCCGGTGCTCGGCACCCTGACCACGGCGGCGCTGGCGCTGCTGGCGGTGCCTGCCGGGCTGGGGCTGGCGGTGCGGCTGGCGGCGCTGGGCGGCCCGGCGGCGCGCGGGCTGATCCTGATCGGCCGCAACACGCTGCCGATCTACGTGCTGCACCCGCTGGTGATGCGGGTCTTCTTCCTGCTGGTCCCGCGGCCGGAGGCGGTGCCGAAGGCGGCCTGGGTGTTGCTTTCGGCCGCGGTGGCGGTCGGCGGGTCCTACCTGCTCGGCCGGGCGCTGGGGTGGCTCCCCGGCCTGTTCACCCTGCCGCCGCTGCCCGCCTGGATGGCGGCGGCGCGGGGGACCAGCCCAACCGCCCCACGCTCAGGCCGTGCCCAGCCCGATCGTGCCCTGGCGCACGGGCCTACCGAATGCGGATGATCCTTACGACTTCGTGATTCTGATCATTGGCGCTGCGGAGTAGCGTGCCGAGGCAGCAGATGCCTCCGCATGTTCGGGACGCTGTCTGGCTGACAGCCTGAATGGGGAGGTCGAGCCATGTCGGCATTCCAGGACCCAGCCACCCACGCCGACCGCGACGCTTCGGCGGTCCTCCCCAACGCGGCCAATGATCCCGGCGGGGCACCGCCGCGCGCGCCGGATCCCGGGAGCGACCGCATCAAGCCGACCGAATTGTTCCGGCAAAGCCTGCAGGATGCCGAGCAATTGCTCTCCTTCGCGGCGCAGACCGGGCGTTTCCCGCGGGAGGAGCCGGGCAGCCGGGACAGCCTCAAGCAATGGGTGATCGACGGGGTGACGAATGCCCGCGTTGCCGTCGAGAACGACACCCTGACCAAGGGCATCGCCAATGCCTTCTGGGCCTCCTTCGCCGACCTGTCGCGCATCACCCGCCCGGTGACGGCCGCGACCTTGCGAACGCCGGAGCGGCGGGGCTTCGGGCGCCTCGACCTGTTCGTGATCGTGCTGGTGCTGCTGTTGATTCCGGCCTCGCTGTTCCTCTTCGTCAATTCGGCCGTGTCCGCCCAGGTGTCCCAGTTGATCACCGAACAGAACAGCAGCGCCCTGAACCTGTGGTCGCAGGTGCAGTACTCGCGGAACGCCGCGGCCACGCGCGGCCCGCCGGCCGCCGGCGGCACCCCCGCCGCCGCCGAGGATCGCGGCGCGGCAGCGCAGTCGCGCGCCTATGCCGTCGCGGCACAGCCGGGGGCGGGCGGCGTCGCGCGCCTGACGCCCGAGGAACTCTTCGCGGAGGTGGTGGATTTCTCCCGCAAGAACCACTGGTTGCGGGAATCCTCGGTGAGGCTGAACTACTTCATCCTCATCCCTGGCATGGCGATCAACGAGGATCCCATCAACTTCAAGAAGGACAACCCCGAAGGCATCACCGAGCTCAACGTCTCGCCGATGATCAGCACGCTGGAGGAAATCCACGCGGCGGCGATCCAGCAGATCCTGGCCTACCAGCACATCCGCAACTTCGCGCAGGCAGTGCTGAAGACGGATACGATCCTCTACAGCGGCGTCACCAGCTACCTGCTCCCGGCGCTCTACGCCCTGCTTGGCGCGGCGCTCTTCGGGCTGCGGAACTACGCGAAGATGGTGCAGTTGCGGGCCTATTCGCGGTCCTCGGCGAATACCGCGCGCTACTTCATCGCGCTGATCGCCGGCACCGTGATCGGCCTGTTCGGGTCGCTGCTGCCGCAGAACCTGTCGCTGCCGCCGCTCGCGGTGGCATTCCTCGTTGGATATGCGGTGGAGGCGTTCTTTTCCCGCCTCGATGGCGCCATCGCCAAATTCACCGGTGACGAAGCGGCCATCGCGCCGGCCAGCGTGGAGCCTCGCGCCGCGCAGGGTGCCAGGGCGGCCTGACGGGGCGGCGCCGGCAGACGGCACACGCATGGCGGGGCTGCGCCCGACAGGCTGGCAGGATGGCCGTGGCGGGGCCATCTGGCGGCCAGGACTTCCCGGGGCCACCACCCTTGGGGGTTTGCCATCGCCCGAACCCCCAGCGCATGGTAGGTCTGCACCATGAGTTCCGCGCCTCTCACCATCGCCATCGGCGGCGACCATGCCGGGCTGCCGCTGAAGACCACCCTGCAGGAGGCGCTGGCCGCCGCCGGGCACGCCGTGGTGGATTTCGGCACAAATGCCACCGCCAGCGTCGACTACCCGGATTTCGCCCACCAGGTCTGCGCCGCGGTCGAGGCCGGCCGCGCCGCCTATGGCGTGCTGGTCTGCGGCACCGGCATCGGCATGCAGATCGCCGCCAACCGCCATGCCGGCATCCGCGCCACCGTCCTGCACTCCACGACCGAGGCGCGGCTGACCCGCGCGCATAACGACGCCAACGTCGCCTGCTTCGGCGCCCGCACCACCGGGCCTGAGGTGGCGCTGGACGCGCTGGCCGCCTTCCTGGCAACCGAATTCGAGGGCGGCCGCCACCAGCGCCGCATCGACAAGATCAACCTTCCCGTCGCCTGACCGCTTTCCCCAGGGCCGATTCCGATGAACGAGACCACCGCCTACCGCATCCCCGAGCGCTTCTTCGCCGCCTCCCTCGCCGAAGCCGACCCGGACCTCGCCGCCTCCATCAGCCACGAACTCGGCCGGCAGCAGGACGGGATCGAGCTGATCGCCAGCGAGAACATCGTCTCCCGCGCCGTGCTTGAAGCGCAGGGCTCGGTGATGACGAACAAGTACGCCGAGGGCTATCCCGGCCGGCGCTACTATGGCGGCTGCGAGTTCGTCGACG
>JBMOJU010000351.1:0-5272 GCA_049315625.1 Paracraurococcus sp. | reverse complement strand
TCTGCCTCAAGCCATCGCGCTCGGGTTGTTTGGTCGCGCGATTCAGGCTTCTCGGCAATTCTGCCTCAAGCCATCGCGCTCCGGGCGGCACCGCGGCGCAGGGTTCCGCTTGACGCCGCCGCCTTGGCCGCTACTGTCCGCGCCCTTCCGCCAGCCCGGCAGACCGAACACACGAAGGCTTCGTCATGGCCAAGTCGAACACCATCCAGATCCGGCTCGTCAGCAGCGCCGAGACCGGCTTCTTCTACGTCACCAAGAAGAACGTCCGTAACACCACCGGCAAGCTCGAGCTCAAGAAGTACGACCCGGTGGCGCGCAAGCACGTCGTCTTCCGCGAAGCGAAGATCAAGTAATACCCGCGGCGCCTGCGCGCCGCGTCATCTGCCGGATCGGGACAGCGGCCAGGGAATCCTGGCCGCTTTTGTCGTATGTTCGGTCAGCTCTCAGGCGAATCCGGCGACGCGGCGATGAAATCCTCCGGCACCGCGGGCTCCACCCGGTTCCGCCCCGCCGCCTTGGCGCGGTAGAGCGCCGCATCCGCCGCGGCGATGGCGCCGGAGACCGAGCAGCCGGCGGGGGCGATCGCCAGGCCGATGCTGATGGTGATGGGCAGCAGGGCTGGCCCGACCGAGATCGGGTCGTTGCTGAGCGCCAGGCGCAGCCGGTCGGCGACCATCGCGGCATAGTCGGTCGGCGCGCCGGCCAGCACCACCATGAATTCCTCGCCGCCATAGCGCGCCAGCACGTCGGCGGCGCGCAGATGCGACTTGAGGCGCTCCGCCACCTCCTTCAGCGCGGCGTCGCCGGCGGCATGGCCATAGGTGTCGTTGATCGACTTGAAGCGGTCGACATCCAGCAGCATCACTGCCGCATCCGTGCCCCGCAGCACGCCGTCCAGGTGGCGCCGGACGTAGCGCCGGTTGCGCAGCCCGGTCAGCGGATCGGTCACCGCGAGTTCAAGCGAGCGGTCGAGGTCGTTCCGCAGCCTTTCCTGGTACCATTTGCGGCGTACCTGGTTGCGCGCGCGGGCCCGCAGCTCGTTCGGGTCGATCGGCCGCAGCACGTGGTCGTTGGCGCCGAGGTCGAAGCCGCGCAGCACCAGGCCGCGCTGGCTGGAATCGGCGGCCAGCAGCACCGGCAGGTCGCGCGTCGCCGCCTCCGCCCGCAAGCGGGACGCCAGCCGCAGGACATCGCCGCCCTCCGGCGGCAGGCAGAGCACGGCGAGGTCGAAATTCCCCTCCAGCAGCGACCGGCGGGCCTCATCGGACCGGGTCGACTGGTGCACCACCACGCCATCCGCCACCAGCGCCTCGGCGATCCGCGCCACCTCGGCCGCGTCCTCCGACAGCACCAGCGCCCGCGCGCCGTCGATCCCGGCGCGGGGCTCCGGCGGCGGCTCGATCCCGAGCTGGCGGGCGGTATCGGTGCGTTGCCGCCAGGCATCCAGCACCTGCTTCACCCGCAGCAGCGCGCGAAGCCGGGCGAACATCGTCGCGTCATCGACCGGCTTCGAGAGGAAGTCGTCGGCCCCCGATTCCAGGCCCCGCACCCGCTCCGCCTGGTCGATCAGGGCGGTGACCATGACGACCGGCAGATGCGCGGTGGCGTCCTGCGATTTCAGCCGGCGGCAGACCTCGTAGCCATCCATGCCGGGCATCATGACGTCGAGCAGGATGACGTCCGGCGCCCAGCGGGCGGCCATGGCCAGGGCTTCCGGCCCGCTCGAAGCCAATGCCACTTCATAGTATTCGGCAAGCAGCTTCGCCTCGAGCAGGCGGAGATTGGCCGGAATATCGTCGACCACGAGAATTCGAGCGGTCATGTGACAGCACCGTGAAATCCGGTATCACAGGTCATCGCGGAACCTCCCGGGGACTTCGCCGCCTTTGCGGCAGACCCTAAGGAAGCGGCTGCCCGGGCAGGCCCGGCCGCAACGCGATTGAAATGGAGACCGGCATGTCGGGATTGACGGCGAGCGGACAGGACGACCGGCGGCAAGCGACCAACGCGATGCTTTTCTTCAAGCGTTGGCTCGCCAACCCCCTGCAGATGGGATCGATCATCCCGTCCTCGCCCAGCCTGTGCAACCGCATCGCCGCCCTGGTCGAGCGGGCGCAGGACGAGGTGGTGCTGGAGCTCGGCGCCGGGACCGGCGTCGTCTCCCGCGCCCTGCTTGCGGCCGGCGTCCCGGCCGACCGCCTGGTGGTGGTCGAGATTGTGCCGGAGATGGCGGCGCACCTGCGGACGATCCTGCCGGGCGTGAACGTGATCTGCGGCGATGCCTTCGAGCTGGCGCGCGACCTGCCGGAGCGGCTGCATGGCAAGGTCGGCACCGCCATCTGCGGCATCCCGCTGGTGCTGCTGCCGTTCGAACAGCAGCAGCGCTTCGTCGCCGCGGTCGAAGCCGTGGCGCCGGGCAAGGGCTTCCTGCTGTACAGCTACTGCGTGACCTCGCCGCTGCCCTACGGGAAGCTGGGCCTGCGTGCCAGGCGCGAGGCCTGGACGCCGCTCAATTTCCCGCCGGCGAGCGTGTGGCGGTATCAACCTCAACGCTAATGCCCCCATGCGCCTCGCCCAAACCGGGAATCCAGCGGGCGATCCGCCACTGACCGGTGCCATGCAGGTGTAGCACATGCACAAAGCGTGGTTGAAGGCGGGCGAGGCCATCAATTTCGAAACGAGGCCATCTCAACCGCTGCTGAGCGTGACCTCCTGCCCGTCCGGCCGCCGCAGCCGGGCGAGCAGCCGCGCATGCGGGCTGCGGCGGACCTTCAGCGCCTCCTCCAGGCCACGCTCGGCCAGCGCGGCGCGCACCGCGTCGGCCTCCGGGTGTTCCGCCTCCAGCAGCAGCAGCCGCACATGGCTGTCCGGCAGGCGGGAGGACGCGCCCTCCCCCTTCCACTCGATCAGTGCCGGGATCAGGTTGTCCATGTCCTGACGCTGGGGCGGGAACGCCATGCGCCAGTGCAGGTCGCCGCGGCTCATCGACCGCACCTCCCCGGCCCGGTGGCCCAGCCGGGCGACCACCGCATCCATCACCGGGGTCCGCGCCACCCAGGCCAGCAGGCGGGGCTCCGCCTCCAGCATCACCTTCACCGCCGGGTCGTCGAGGTCGAACGGCCGGCCATGCACCGGGTCCGGCTGGTCGGGGTCGGGGGCGAGCAGTTCCAGATACGTGCCCTTCCCCAGGCCGAGCAGCATGTTGTGGGTACCGAAGCCCTCGTGCCTGCCGCCGGCGCGCGGCTTCACGCCCAGATGCTGTTCGATGAAGGCCGCGCCTTCCTCCAGCGTCCGGGCGCCCAGCACGATGTGGTCGATTTCGGCCATGGTGACTCCCTTCCTGCCGCGACGTCTGCGCCCTCACCGCCGCGGGGCTGGTTCCCCGCCGGCATCCGGACCCCCGCCCGGCACGGTGTGGCGGGCGGCCATCGCATCATGGCAACGCAGGATGCCGCAGGAATGCGCCAGATCAATTCCGCAGCGCGCCGCTGGCCGGATCTGGGTGCGCGGCGGAGCATGGAACCGCGCCCGATCGGACGGTGTCGTCCGGGCGGGTTGCCGGCATGGCGAAATGGTCTTGCCCATTGTGCGCCGCAACACAGTACTCTGCGGCGCCGGCGGGCAAGATGGTGCCGCCGGAGCCAGAAAGGCCCCCCCCCCAATGTCCGAACCCCGTTTCGCCCTGCCGATGCCGGCGCTTCCGAACGGCGCGATGTTCTCGGCGCTCATGGCCATCCAGGTGAAGAACCTTGAGGCCCTGGCGGCAGCGCAGAGGGCCGCCATCGAGGGCATGGGTACCCTGGCGAAGCAGCAGCAGGCCATGCTGACGGCCAAGCTCCAGGGCAGCGCCGGCCTGCCGTCCACCCTGTCCGTAGGCACCGACCCGCAGGAGGCGATCGCCAGGCCCTTCGATGCGATGAAGTCGGCGATCCTCGACAACCAGGCGCAGAGCAACCTGCTGAACGAATTGGCGGCACAGGCCGGTGCCGGTGTCGCCAACATCCTGCAGGCCCGTTTCCTCGCCTCGCTCGACGAGATGAAGGCGGCGCTGCTGCTGGCCGTGCCCACCAGGGACTGACCCCTGCGGGCCCCGGCCCGCCCTCCTTCCCCCGCCCCGAACCGATGGAGACGTCGTCATGCGACGCCGCACCTTTTCGTTTGCCCTCTCGCTCGGCGGCGGCGCCCGCGCCGCCGAGCGGCTGGCCACCCTGCCGATCGACAAGGCGCAGATCTCGGTCTCCGGCATCTCCTCCGGCGCCTTCATGGCGAACCAGCTGCACGTGGCGCATTCCGCCCAGCTGATGGGCGCCGGGCTCGTCGCCGGCGGGCTTTATGGCTGCGCGGTGTTCGATGCCAACGAGACCGGCGTGCAGCCGATGGCCAGCCTGGCGCTTGGCCCCTGCATGACCGCGCCAAGCCTGCTGCAGCCGGCCGCCACCTATGCCGACCGGATCCGCAAATTCGCCGCGCTCGGCTGGATCGACCCGGTGGAGAACCTCGGCCGCAGCCGGCTCTATGCGTTCACCGGCAAGGCGGATGCGGTGGTCAACCCGGAAACGGTGCGGCGCGCCGTGGCGGTCTATGGCCTGCTCGGCCTGCCGACGGCCGCGACCAGCTTCAGCAATGCAGCGCTGAATGCCGGGCATTCCTGGGTGACCCAGGCCTATGGCGTCGGCTGCGCCGACAACCGCTCGCCCTACATCAATGAGTGCCGCTACGATCAGGCGCGCTTCGTGCTGGAGACCCTCTACGGCAGGCTGGCGCCGGCGGCGACCAAGGTGTCGGGCCGCTTCGTGCTGTTCGACCAGAAAGAATTCACCCCGGGCGGCAACGGGCCGCGGCACGGGCTGTGGGACACCGGCGCGCTCTATGTCCCAAAGGCCTGTGAGGCGACGGGCGCCGAGCCCTGCCGGCTGCATGTGGTGCTGCATGGCTGCAAGCAGTCGATGCAGGAGACTGCGATCGGCGAGCGGTTCTTCCGCCATGTCGGCGTCAACGAATGGGCCGACACCAACCGCATCGTCGTGCTGTATCCGCAGGCGCGCACGGTCAGCACCACCGCCTTCAGCCCGCCATCCTTCACCGACACCAGCAACATCAACCCGGAAGGCTGCTGGAATTGGTGGGGCTATGCCTATGACAAGCGTTATTTGTTCAAGGACGGCGTCCAGGTGAAAGCGATCTGGCAGATGGTGGAGCGGGTGGCCGGGCTGGGGAACTAGAGCGTTTTCCGAGCTGAGTGAATCGGCGGGGATTCCCGGCCCGGGTGAAA
>JBMOJU010000041.1:0-22920 GCA_049315625.1 Paracraurococcus sp. | reverse complement strand
CTAAAAGCCGCCCTGCTGTCAGAGCTCGTGAAGACGTCGAAGCTGTGAAAGAGCACCCTTTGGAAGTATTGGGGTTGTTCCTGTGCTTCTGGTGCTGAAGGGCATTCTTTCACATATCCTCATGCCTGGCGCAGGACGTCCCGCCCTGCGGCCCGCAGGGCCGCGGCGCCCGGTGTCTGAGGGGTAGGAAGGTGGAGCCTTCCTGCGCCCGGGATCAGGCCTCCACCGGCCGGCCCGCTTCCGGTGGCAGGATGGCCGTGCCGGTGCCACGCGGCCGCAGCAGCGCCGCGGCGAGCGCCGCCCCATCCTCCACCAGATCGCCGCGCGGAATGGCGGCGACCGCCGCCGCCGCCGCCGCGTAGCCCGCCGTATCCAGCCCGGCGAAGAAGCCCGGCAGCGCCACCTCCAGCGGTTCCGCCAGCCGCACCCCGGCCTGGCGCCCGGCCAGCCAGCGGCCGGTCTCGGTCCGCGCCAGGGTGATCGGCACCGCGCCGTGCAGGCTGCCCTCATACAGCCGGTTCGGCAGCAGCCAATCCGAATTGGCGCCGGCCTCGTAATAGTCGACCGCCCAGGCGAAATGCACGCCACGATACATGGCGGGCAGGTCGCGCCGGCGGTCATAGGGGCCGAGGAAGCGGAGCCCGGGCACGTCGGCGACCAGCGCCGCGAAATCGGGGATCACGTTGAGCGACGGCCGGCCGCGGATCTCGACCTCGACCTGGCCGGGGAATTGCCGCACCAGCGCAGTCAGCAATTCGATGCTGCGGCGGCAGCGGATCACCCCATACCAGCCGATCCGCCAGGGCGGCGCCGGCGGCGGGGCGGCCGGCAGCGGTGCCGCATCCTGCGCCGCCAGCTCCGAGCCGAGCACCTTGTTCTCGACCAGCAGGACCCGTGGCAGCGCCGCGCCATGCGCCGGCGCCAGGTGTTCCCGCAGGAAGGCCGGGGAGCTGACCAGGAGCAGGTCGCTGCCGCGCAGCAGCCAGCCTTCCAGCCGGCGCAGCGCCCGGTTGAGCAGCCCGCCCCCGACCAGCAGGTGGTGCACGTCGAGGCATTCCTGCACCAGCATCGCCCCGGGCGCGAAGCGGGCGCGGGCGGCGCGGGCCAGGACCAGGGTTTCCAGTTGGCGCGACATCACCACCGTCGCCGCGGCGAGGCGCGGCCCGAAGGCGCCGACCCGCAACCGGGCCTGCAGCACCGAGAGGACGCGCCGGCCGAGCCGCCGGTCCTCCGTCCGCCCGAGCGCGATGGCCGGCCAGCCCGCCACCGTCGATGGCGGCACGGCATCGCGGTGGAAGCCGATGACGACCGCGTCGGCCAGATGCGGCGCCAGCATGTCGAGCCGGCGGATCACCGCCGGATCGCCAAGGTCGTGGACGATATAGGCCAGGCGCATCGTCGGGGCGGTCATGCTCTGGTCGGGCCCCTTTGGGCAGGCGGGCCGGATCGGCAGGCCGCCAGGCAACGTGCCGATCCGGGATGGAGCTCCCGGCAGGGGGCGGCCGCCTGCGGGTCGTCCCGCAGGCGGGCTCGGCGTCAGGCCGCCAAGGTAATCGGCCGGTCAGGCCGCCAATGTCGTCGGCCGGTCAGGCCGCCAATGTCATCGGCGCCCGGGCCGCCCCGGTGATCTCCGGCATCGCCGGCAGGGCGAAGACCGGGGAGGGCGGCAGGCCGCACAGGTGCAGCAACGTCGGGGCGAGCTCGCGCAGGGAGATCTTCCGGTCGACGACCTGGTGCGGCACGCCCGGCTGGCGGATCCAGAGGATGCCGTCCGGGTGGTGCGAGCCGCTCTTCATGCCCTCGATCTTGTAGAACAGATCGGCGAAGCGGGCGGTGGCGTTGCTCTCGGTCGAGCGGACCATGGCCCCGTCGGCCGGCGGGATGATGACGCCGCAGCCGGCGAAGACCGAGCTGCCCTCACGCCGGGCCTCCATGGTCGGGGCGCCGTCGTCGCCGCGCAGGGCCTGCAGCTTGCGCTCCGCCACCGCGGCCGCCGCCTCATCCTTGAAGTACAGGTGGAACTGCTCGGCCATCACCGGGGCGTATTCGACATCGCCCTCGATGCCGGCGAAGCGCGCCAGGGCGATCGCGTCATGCGGCCGGAAGATCTGCTTGCCGCCCGCGGTCTCGTAGCGCAGCAGCGGCTTCTGGCTCAGCGCGGTGGACAGCACGATGGTGGTCTCGGGGCCGGCAAGACGCAGGCACTCGCCGACGATGTCGTCCATCTTGCGGTAGCCGAAGGGCACCGCATCGGCGAAATCCGCCTGCTCCTGCGCCGTCGGCTGGATGGTGAAGGCCTCGGGCTCCATGTTGCGCCAGTAGTAGTGCTGCAGATGGGCCGTGCTGTTCAGGAACAGCGTGGCGAAGCGCGGCTGCAGCTTCTTGTACTGGGCGCGGAACATGTCCCATTGCAGCCGGTCGAGGATCGCCGCCCGCCGCCAGCGGCGGTTGCCGCCGCGCTCGGTGGCGAGCTGCTGCAGCGTCTCGGTCACCGTCCGCGTCGACAGGCCGTTCGAGACCATGAAGAGGACGAAGCGCAGATAGTCCGCCTTCGACAGCGGCACGTCGTCGCGCGAGTATTCCTGCACGTAGCTGCGCACGAAATGCGCATAGGCGTCGAAGAAGCCGGCCGGGTAGGGCTTGGCGCCGGTGGACCAGGGATCCGGCACCAGCAGGCCGTTCAGGCGGTCGCCATGGATGCCGGCATTCATGCTGCCGCAGACCCAGACCGGCTGGCCGGCATCGGAGACGACGTCCCAGATGCGCGGCGCATCGACCTTGTGGCCGTCATCGAGGTCGAAGATCTTGTGTTCGTCCGCGGCCAGGCCGGTATGGACGGTGACCCACTGGATCCAGGGCTCCAGCGCCGGCGGCTCGATCTCCGCATCGGTGATGCAGACCGTCGATTCCTGCCGCAGGCGAGCGAAATTGGGCAGCATTCCCTGTGCAATGAACCGATCCATCAGGATAGGCGAGAGTTCATTGAACTCCAGGTTGATAACCGAGCGAGACATCACGGCTCCTGTGTCGGCAGCTGTGGCAATGGACAGTTGCGCTGACAATAGTGGCTTATCCACTTGAATTCTACCCCTGGATTTCTAGCTATGGTTGATATATCGTCGACAAACAGCGCCAAGATCCTGGTTTTGCCTTGAACAGCGCTGACTTGGTGAAGCCCGGTTTGGCCCGCCATCGCCCCTTGTCCGCCATGCCGCAGCCCATTCCGGGCACGGGTGGCCCGCCCGCCAAGGGCTGGGACACGCCGCCGGCCCTGCCGTGCCGCTGCTCCGGGAGCCCGATATGAGCCCGTCCGATGAGCGCCCGCTGGTGAGCGTGGTGATGGCCAATTACAACGGCGCCGCCTTCCTCGCCGAGGCCCTCCGCTCGGCGCTCGGCCAGAGCCTGGCGGATATCGAGGTGGTGCTGGCCGATGACGGCTCCACCGATGCCAGCCTGGCCATCGCCAAGGGCCTCGCCGCCGCCGATCCCCGCCTGGTGGTGCTGCCGCCGGCGCCCAATGGCGGCCCGGCCGCGGCCCGCAACCGCGGCTTCGCCGCGGCGCGGGGCGAATGGATCGCGGTGATGGACAGCGACGACCTGATGCACCCGGACCGCCTGGCGCGGCTGCTGGCCGCTGCCGGGCGGGATGGCTGCGACATCGTTGCCGACGACATGCTGGCCTTCTTCGAGGATGGCGGCGCGCCGCAGCCGATGCTGCATGGCCGCCTCGCGCTGCCGGCCACGGTCGACCTGGCGCTCTATGTGCGGGCCAATGCGCTGTTCGGACAAATGCCGGCGCTCGGCTACCTCAAGCCGGTCTTCCGCGCGGCGCTGCTGCGGCAAAGCGGCGTGCGCTACGACCCCAGTCTGCGCATCGCCGAGGATTACGACCTGGTCGCCCGGCTGCTGGCGCAGGGCGCGCGGTTCCGGGTCCAGCCGGATTTGTCCTATTTCTACCGCCGGCACAGCGCCTCCACCTCGCACCGGCTGCGCCGCGGCGACCTTACCGCCATGCTGGACTCCGATACCGCCTTCCGCGCCGCGATCGGCCCGCGGGACACCGTGACCGAGGCCGCCTTCCGCGCCCGCCGCGCCAGCATCGAGCGGGCCCTGGCCTATGACGGCATCCTCGCCGCGCTGAAGGCGCGCGACCTGCCCGGCGCGCTGCGCGGGGCGGTCCGCTCCCCCGGCGGGGCGGCGCTGCTGCGGCTGCCGGTGCGCGACCGGCTGGCCCGGCTGCTCACCCGGCCGCGGCCGGTGGCGCCGGCCGCCGGCCAGGGCCTGCGGGTGCATGTCGTCTCGCGCAACCGGGTCACCGGGCGGGACAGCGGCAGCTCGGCCTATCTGCTCGACCTTTGCCAGGCCATGGCCGGGGCGGGGCATGCGGTGCACCTGACCTGGCCCTCGCCCGTCACCTTCGCCCGCACCCCGGTGCTGCGGCTGCGGCCGGAGATGGCGGTCTTCCGCTCCATCGCCATGCGCGGCGCCTGGCGGGTCGGGCCCCTCCTGCTGGCGCAGGACCCGAAGATCTGGGCCGCCGCGGCCATCGGCGTGGCCGACAAGCTGCTGCGCAAGGTCGGGCTTGGCCTGGGCCGCCTGGTGCGCAAGGCGCCCTATTCGGTCGCCGTCCCCTGGGAAACGGCGGATTTCCTCTATGTCGCCGGCCGGATCCGCGGCGGCGCCGACGTCGTGGTGGCCGACTACGCCTTCCAGACCCCGGCCTTTCCCTATGCGCTCAGCCCCGCGGCCCGGCGCATCGTCGTCATGCACGACCTGTTTTCCAGCCGTGCCGCGCAATTCGCCAAGGTCGGCGCGCAGGATTCCGTGGCGCTGATCGACCAGGCGAGCGAGCTGCGGCTGCTCGGCGCGGCGGAGGCCGTGGTGGCGATCCAGGGGGAGGAAGGCGCCTTCATCCAGCGCGCCCTGCCCGGGCGGCGGGTGATCGTCGCGCCGATCGCGGCCGAGCCGGTGGCGGCGCCGCAGCCGGGGCAGGGCGCCTCCTTGCTCTTCGTCGGCAGCGACACCGCGCCCAATGTGGACGGGCTGCGCTGGTTCCTGGACCAGGTCCTGCCGCTGGTCCGCCGGTCGGTGCCGCAGGTCGAGCTGCGCGTGGTGGGCAAGGTCGGCGGCGCCATCGGCCCCGTGCCGGGGGAGGTCGCCGGGGCGGTGAAGCTGCTCGGCCTGGTGCCCGACCTGGCGCCGCATTACCGCGACGCGGCGGTGGTGGTCTCGCCGCTGCTGGTCGGCTCCGGCCTCAAGATCAAGCTGATCGAGGCGCTGAGCCAGGGCAAGGCGGTGGTGGCGACCAGCGTCACCCTGCAGGGGGTGCAGGAGGAGTGTGCCCCGGCGGTGCGGCCGATCGACGCACCGGACGCATTCGCCGCCGAGATCGTGGCGCTGCTGGGCGATGCGGCGCTGCGGGCCGAGCGCGCCGCGGCCGCGCTGCTGGTGGCGCGCGAGCGGTTCTCCGCTGCGGCCTGCCATGCCGGGCTGCTCGGCTACCTCGGCGGCCCGCGCGGGGGGATGGCGGCGGACGGGGCGTGGGCCAGGGCGCCGGAGCCGCTGCATGCGGCGGCCGGCTGACCGGGCGATGGTCGCAGCTAATAAGTTGGTCTTCGACTCCCGCGTAAAATATAGACCATCATTGCACGGCCGGGGATCGGATCATGGGCGCCATTCGCAGCGGTCCTAGGGCAGTTCACGCCCCGGGCCCGGCCCGGCCCGGCCCGGAAATGGCCTGGCCGGTCTGGTGGCTGACCTTCGTCTCGCTGACCTGCCTCAACCTCTCGATCGGGCTCGGGTCGGTGCTGCTGGTCGGCTTCCTGGGCAGCTGGCTCATGTACGTCCTGGCGTGGCCGGCCCGCAGCCTCGACCAAATGCTGCGGACGCTGCTGCCCTGGGCCTTCCCGCTGCTCGCCCTGGCCTCGGTCCTGTGGTCGCAGGCGCCGATGACCACCTTCCGCCTCGCGGCGGAATTGCTGCTCGTCACCGGCTTCGGCATCGTCATGGCCCGGGCGCAACCGATGCGCAGCTTCGTCAGCGCCTTCATGTGCATGATGCTGACCAGCGTCCTGGTCGGCACCGTGCTGGGCCGTTCCTCGACGATCGGCATGACCAACGAGACCGCGCTGATCGGCATCTTCGGCAGCAAGAACAACTTCGCCATGATGGTCAGCTTCATGCTGCTGGCGGCCGTCGCCGTGCTGCCGGATCCGCGGCAGCCGCGGATCTTGCGGCTCGTCGCCCTGCTCTGCTGCCTGCTGGCGCCGCCCTACATGGTGCTGACCAAGTCGGTCGGCGGCATCATCACCCTCGGCATCGCGCTCGCGGCCTTCGGGGTCTTCGCGTTGGCTGCCCGGCTGTCGGCGCGGGCCCGGCCGGGCTTCTATGCCGGCATCCTGCTGCTGGCCTGCTGCGGCTTCGGGGTGTTCCTCCTGCTGGAGGACAGCGGGATCCTGGAGGAGGTGCTGCGCTCCTTCGGCAAGGACACCTCGCTGACCGGCCGGACCTTTCTCTGGCAGCGCGCCGCGGAGTTGATCGGCCTGAACCCGCTGCTCGGCGTCGGCTACCAGGCCTTCTGGGTGCAGGAATCGGTCGAGGCCGAAGGGCTGTGGCGGCTGGGCAAGAACACCGCGCGGTCCGGCTTCCACCTGCACAGCCTGTATTACGCGACCGCGGTCGAGCTGGGCTATGTCGGCGTCGCCGTGCTCGGCACCACCCTGGTGACGCTGACCCTGTCCGTCCTGGTGAATGCCTGCCGGCGGCCGAGCCTCGAGCTGGCCTTCGGCGCCGCCGTCGTCGTGATCTTCGCCTCGCGCGCCTTCGTCGAGCTCGACTTCATCTCGCCCTTCAACATCGGGACGCTGCTGATCCCGATACTCTGGGGCTATGGCACGCAGCAGCCCGCCGCGGTCTTCCGGCCTGTCCTGCGGCGCCCCCCGCCGGGGCTCCGCACCCTGGCCGCGGGATAGGCGGGGTGCCCCCCCGGCCGCTCCCTTGGCCGCCCTCGCGCCGCGCCCTGCTGGCGGCGGCCCTGGCCGCGGCGGGGCCCGGGCCTGCTGCGGCGCGGCCAGGGCCTATCGCGGCGCGGCCAGGGCCTACCGCGGCGGAGCCGGACATGGCCCCGGCGCAGCCGCCATGGTCGCCGGCCCGGGCGCCGGCCGATGCGCACCGCCCCGGCATGACCCTGACCTTCGCCGAGGAGTTCGCCGACTTCGTCTGGTCGGCGGATGGCAGGCGCGGCTGGCGGACCAATTTCCCCTATGGCCGCACGCTGCCGACCAACAAGGAGGCGCAATACTATTCGGACGCCACGGTCGGGGCGCATCCCTTCCGCGTGCAGGACGGCGTGCTGGAGATCACCGCCCAGCCCGGCGAGAACCGCGGCCGGCTGCCCTATGTCTCCGGCATGATCACCACCCAGGGGGCCGGCACCGGGGGCGGCGCCGGGAGCGGCTTCGCACAGCGCTACGGCCATTTCGAGTTCCGCGCCAGGCTGCCGCGCGGCCGCGGGCTCTGGACGTCGCTCTGGCTGCTGCCGGCCGACAATACCTGGCCGCCGGAGATCGACGTGGTGGAAGTGCTCGGCCACCAGCCGCAGAGGCTCTACGTCTCGACCCATTCCAAGGCAGGCGGCCAGCGTGAGGCGAAGACGCTGCCGGTGGAGGTCGGCGATGTCACGACCGGCTTCCACACCTATGGCGTGAGCTGGCGGCCCGACATGATCCGCTACTTCTTCAACGGCCGGCAGATCGCTGCCCTGCCGACGCCGGCGGACATGCACAAGCCGATGTTCCTGGTGGCCAACCTGGCGGTCGGCGGGGCGGGGAGCTGGCCCGGGCCGCCGGATGCGGCCACGGCCTTTCCGGCGCAGCTGCGGATCAAGCACATCCGCGCCTGGCAGTTCGCCGGCATCTGATCCCGAGCGCCATCCGGCGCCCCGGCCCTGCGGGCCGCAGGACATTCCATCCGGGCGGGATTTTCCCTGCTCGTTTCCCTACGAATGATAGAGTACTGGCTCGTCGTGGCGTCATCGATCGGCTCGTCGTCCAGCACGGCCCGGGCAGGTGCCGATGCGGAGGAGCAGGTATTGGTGCAGACCCGGGACAGCAACCGAATCGACGAATTCGAGGCCCTGCGCGGCGCCATGGCGTTGTGGGTGGTTGCCGGCCATGTGATCCATACGGTCGAATCCGGCCCCAGCCCCGCGGCCTGGCTGCGGCTGCTCGCGCTGAACCCCTATGCGGTCAATGTCTTCATCGCGCTCAGCGGCTTCGTCATCTATGCCCTGATCGACCAGAAGCGGGAGCCCTACGGGCTCTATATCACGCGCCGGGCCTTGCGGCTGTTTCCGGCCTATCTGTTCTTCCTGTTGCTGTCGATCCTGCTGCTGCCCATGGCGCTCGGCGTGCTGGCGCCGGATGTGGCGACGAACCCGCGGGCTGCCGCGCGCTTCGCCTATCTCAGCGACGGGTGGCGGGAGTTCTGGCCGCATCTGGCGGCGCATCTGCTGCTGCTGCATGGCCTGGTGCCGCAGAACCTGCTGCCCAATGCGGAATACGCCTTCATCGGCCAGGCCTGGAGCATCAGCGTCGAGTGGCAGTTCTACCTGATCGCGCCACTTCTCTACCTGGCGTTCGAGCGCAATGCCTGGCTGGCATCGCTCGGCGTGGCGGCCATGGCGGTGGCGACACGGCTCTGGCTGGGCGGCATCGCCAACCAGGGCTTCATCGGCTTCTACCTCGACTACTTCCTGTTCGGCATCCTGGCCTATCTGGTCTGGCGGCGGCGGGCGGCGCTGTCCGGGCGGCAATTCGCCGGGGTGGTCGTCGCCTGCGCCCTCGGGGGCGTCGCGGCGCTCCGCTATGAGTTGTCGCTCGGCATCTGGCTGTTCGCCTGCGCCGGCACGCTGCTGCTGCACCGGGCGGAGGGCGGCTGGGTGACGCGGCTGGGACGGCTGACGGTCTGCAACCCGGTGGCGCAGTTCCTCGGCCGTATCTCCTACTCCGTCTATGTCAGCCACATGGTGGTGCTGTACGCGGCGGTCTGGGCGATGCGGGCGATCTGGCCGGACCGGCCGATCGGCCTGGCGGCGCTGATGGCGGCGACCATGGCGGGGACCCTGCTGCTGTCCCACGTCACCTATCTCTGGGTGGAGCGGCCCGGCATGCAGTGGGGCAAGTCGCTACGCCCCTTCCGACGGGGCGTCGCCTTGCCGGACCCGGTGGTGCGCCAGGGCTGACGGGGTCGGCTGACCGGGTCTGCTGACCGGGCCGGGTGACCGGCGGGCGGACATAAAAAAAGCCAACCGGTGTTGCCACCGGTTGGCCCTTTGGCTGAGCCGAAGCTCAGTAGAAGGCGTAGTCGCCAGCCGCCAGCTTCGTCGGCGTGATGATCGTCAGGAAGCTGTCGCTGTTGTTGATGGAAGCGTGCACGTTGTAGAACTTGATGTCCGCGTTGACGCTCGACTGACCGAGGTAGGTCAGCGAGGAGCCAGACGCGATCGAGCCCATGCCGGTGAAGGCGATGAAGTCGCCACCGGCAACGCCAGCGCCCTGGAAGTCCATGATGGTGTCGCCACCGGTGTCGGTCTTCGAGATCTCACCGAGCGAGAAGGTGAAGGCGTCGTTGCCGGCGCCGCCATAGACCAGGTCGATGCCCGTGCCGCCACGGATGTTGTCGTTGCCGTCGCCGCCCGAGATGGTGTCGTTGCCAGCGCCACCCGACAGGGTGTCGTTGCCGTTGACGCCATAGATGCGGTCGGCGCCGGCGGTGCCGATCAGCAGATCGTTGCCAGCGGTGCCATTGAGGGTAGCCATGAGAAAACCTCCTTCTGGGTAGGGAACCAACAGGCCGGCACCGTTGCAGAAACTTAGTAGTTGAGCAAGTAGGGTTTTGTTAACGCTACAGGAGAGAAGACGCTGATTCAGCGCTGTGGCAGCATTGTCCAGGACC
The DNA here is from genome assembly GCA_049315625.1 of Paracraurococcus sp. GTDB lineage: Bacteria > Pseudomonadota > Alphaproteobacteria > Acetobacterales > Acetobacteraceae > Paracraurococcus. The sequence continues at coordinate 12,966 of JBMOJU010000041.1, read as the reverse complement.
ACCGGAATCAACGAACCGGTTGAAATTCCATGAGTTCAGCGCGCGTCTACGAAGAATAGGCGGCCTCTCGCAGGCGCAAAAAAAATGCTGCGCTGCCGTCCCGTGCAGGGACCCTGACGCCTCCGGGAACGACAGCGTGGCTGCCCGACCGTGACTCCGCGGTCAGGGTCCACGTGCGGCGACCACGCCCGGGGCCGCCGTGGCGCAGGGTGCCGTTTCGGGCGGCCCCTCCGCCAGCAGGCGCCCCAGTTCCGCCGACAGCACGGCGGCGCCCTGCAGGTTCAGGTGGTCGAGGTCGTACCAGTAGCCCGGGTCGGCCAGCAGGCCGCCGGTGGTCAGCATCGCCCCGCGCCCGGCATAGGGGGCGGGGTCGCGCGGCTGGCCGTGCACATAGGCAAAGCCCGGCAGGTACAGGAATTTCACCGTGACGCCGCGCTGCCGCGCCAGGTCCAGGATGCGGTCGAGGTAGTGGCGCGGATAGCGGTACTCCAGCGCCTCGAAGCGGGGCCCGAGCATGTTGGTGTTCTTGGCCGCGCGTGCCCTGGCGGCGGCGGCCTCCAGCTGCGCCGGCGGCAGGATCCGGTCGCGCAGCGGGGTCAGGGCGACGCCGCCGACCTGGACCTGTCGTGTATTGTCTACGTCCGCACCGTCATAGCGCGCCGGGTCGAGCCGGCGATGCAGGCCGAAGCGCTCCGGCAGCAGCGTCTTCAGACCGAGCATGACCTGCCGGGCCGGCAGCTGGGCGATGTCGGTGAAGAAATTCAGGTTGATCAGCAGCGGGGCTTCAAGAACATCCGAGACCTCGGCCACATTGATGAAGAACGGATGCGCCTTGCGGCTCTCGTTCTCGAAGACCTCGATCACCAGGGTGCGGACCTCGCGGTGCTCCAGCAGCTCGCGCGCGATCAGCCAGTGCAGGTTGCGGCCGTAGGAGGGGAAGCCGAAATTCACCACCTGCCGGCAGCCGCCGCCGGCCGTCGCCAGGGCGGCCTGCACCGCGGCGCCGTCGATGCCGTTCATGCTGTGCGAGGTGCCGATGAAGGCGATGTCGATCGGCGTCCGGTCGAAATGGACGCGCTCGTAGATCCAGCCGAGTCGGGCCCAGGCCTCCGACCGCGTCTCCTGCCAGCGGATGTAGCGGTCATGCGGGATGGCCAGGCTGCCGGCGAGCGCGGCGACGGCCACGGCGGCGGCCAGGGCGAAGCGGCGGACCAGGGGTCGGAAGGCCATCGGCCGCACCTCAGAAGGTGAAGTAGAGGAACACGCCCGGCTTCGGCAGCCGGGCGATGCAGGCCGCCGCCAGCAGCCCGAGGCAGACCGAGGCAAAGGCCGGGCTGGCGGCCAGCCGGTGCAGGTCGAAGCCCTGCCGCTGAGTGGGCGCGGCTTCCTCCTGCAGCCCCTGGGGGTAGCGCGCCAGGTCCAGCACGTTCGGCTGCGACACGGCGATGAGGGTGCCGAGCCCGATCAGCAGCCAGCCGAGCAGCGGGTCCGGCAGCCCGGGCGGCGCCGTTGCCGCGCCGCCGCCGGCGACCATGGCGCCGAGGATGTCGAGCGCCGCGCCGAAGGAGGTGGCGCGGAAGAACACCCAGGCGATGACGACGCCGAGCATGGTCAGCGCCCAGCCGAGGCCGCGCGGCAGCCTGGCGCGCTCGCCCAGCAGGGCGCCCCAGGCATGGTTCAGGATCAGGTAGAAGCCGTGCAGGAAGCCCCAGAACAGGAAGGTCCAGCCGGCGCCGTGCCAGAGGCCGCCCAGTGTCATGGTGGCCATCAGGTTGACATAGCGGCGGGCGCGGCCGGCCCGGTTGCCGCCGAGCGGGATGTACAGGTAGGTGCGCAGGAAGGCCGAGAGGCTCATGTGCCAGCGCCGCCAGAAGTCGACGATGTTCGTCGCCTTGTAGGGCGAGTTGAAATTCACCGGGAAGCGGATGCCGAACAGCAGGCCGACGCCGATCGCCATGTCGGAATAGCCGGAGAAGTCGAAATAGAGCTGCAGCGTGTAGGCGATGGCGCCCATCCAGGCATCGGCCATGGACAGCGCCGTCCCCTGCGCCGCGGCGGCGAAGACCGGGTCGGCGAAATGCGCGATGGGGTCGGCCAGCAGCACCTTCTTCGCCATGCCGAGCACGAAGATGGTCGCCCCCATGGCGATGTAGCTGGGCGGCAGCCGGCCGCGCCCGGCGGCGTGGAACTGCGGCAGCATCTCGGTATGGTGGGTGATCGGCCCGGCGATCAGGTGCGGGAAGAACAGCACGAACAACAGGTAGTCGAGCACGTTGTCGGCCGGCTTCTGGCCGCGCCAGGTCTCCACCAGGTAGGCGATCTGCTGGAAGGTGAAGAAGCTGATGGCCAGCGGGATGATCAGCGTCGTCGCCACGTCGTGGATGCCGACCAGGCCGCCGACGTTCTGCAGGAAGAAGTTGGCGTACTTGTAGTAGCCGAGCAGGCCGAGGTTCAGCACCAGGCCGAGCACCAGGACCGCCTTGCGCGGCCCCGGCGCCAACGTCCGGTGGATGGCGGCGCCGAGGCCGTAATTCACCGCGATGGAGGCGAGGACAAGCAGGATGTAGCGCGGGTCCCACCAGCCGTAGAAAACGAGGGAGGCCAGGACCATGGCCAGCTTCGCCGCCACCTGCCAGCCGCGCACGCGCAGCAGGTGATAAGCCAGCAGCGCGAGCGGCAAGAAGCCGAAGACGAATTCAAGGGATCCGAACAGCATTGGCAGCTCGCTGATGCGCGCGGCCGCCGGCCGCGACCGGAGCTATACGAGGCAGGGTTTCATAACTCAAGGTTTAAGGAGCAAAGCGTCTAGCGCCCTAAAATAGAAGAGACGCCGCCCCGACCCCCGCGCCTTGCCGTCGTCAGGCGACGGGTTCCGGCTCCAGCCGCCGCGCCGGCACATGGCCTGCCGCGCCGTATTGATCGAGCCGGCGCAGCTCGACCCGGTTGAGCACGACACCGAGCAGCTTGTCGCGGCTGCCATGCAGCCCGTCCAGCACCTCGGTCAGCGCCTCGCCCTCCAGGTCGCCCCAGCTCGAGACCAGCAGCAGCCCGTCGAGCAGTTCGGCCAGCACGCTGGCATCGGCGGCGCTGCCGGCGGCCGGCAGGTCTATCACCACGCGGTCGTAGCCCGCCCGCAGCGCCGCCAGCAGCCGGTCGGCCCGGATCGGCGCCAGCACCCGCGCCGGATGCGCCGCCGAGCGGCCGGCGGCGGAGGGCAGGAAGTGCAGCCCGGCCTGCGGGTCGCGCCAGACCACCTGCTCCAGCGGCATGGCGCCCTCGGCGATCTCGGCCGCGCCGCCGGCATTCTGCGGCGCCAGCGCGCGGGTCAGGTCGGCCCCGCGCAGGTCGAGATCGACCAGCAGCGTGTTGTAGCCGGCCTCGGCGAAGGCATAGGCGAGGTTGGCGGCGACCGTGCTGGCGCCCTCGCCGGCGCGCGGCGCGACGCAGCCGATCACCTGGCTGCCCGGCGTCCGACGCCGCCAGACGGTGCGCAGCGCGATGCCGCGCATCGCCTCGGCGAAGGGGGTGGTCGGCTGGTCGACGACGTGACGCAGCGCGCTCGGATGCGTCGGCAGGAGACGGGCGGAGGGTTCCGCCGGCTGGCCACCGCCGAAGCCGCGCGCCGTGGCGGCAAGCCGGGGCAGCATGCCGAGGCAATCATGCCCGGTGGCCGCCTTGATCTGCGCCGGGGTGCGCAGCCCCTGGTCGAGCAGCTCGCGCAACACGGCAAGGCCGAGGCCAAGCATGACGCCCAGCACGATGGCCAGACCGAGCACGAGCGGCGCCTTCGGCCAGCTCTTTTTCAGCGGCGGGACGGCGGTCGACATCACCCGGGCTTCGGTGATGGGGAAGGACTGGTCCTGCACCGCCTGGGTGTAGCGGGTCAGGAAATTCTCGTAGATCGACTTGTAGCTGTCGGCCGCGCTCTGCAGTGCGCGCAGCATGATCCGGTCACCATTCACCGTGGCCGCCGCGGCGGCCAGCACCGCCAGTTGCCGGGTGAGTTCGGCCTCGTTGGCCTTCGCCACCTCCAGCTCGGAGCGGTAGGTTTCGGAGATGCGGCTCAGCTCGTTGCGGATCGAGCCCTGCAGCTCGGCCATCTCGCTGCGCGCATTGGCCGCGGCGGTATGGTTGACGCCGTAGCGGCTCGACCAGTCGGATTCGCGGCGGCGGGCGTCGAGATACTGTTTGCGCAGGCCGACGATGACGGTGTTCTCGATGGCTTCCGCCATCGGCGCGTCGACCAGCCGGTCGGGTGTGATGGCGTTGATGCGGTCGAACTTCGCCTGCGCATCGGCCAGCCGGGTGCGCGCGATGGTCTGCTGCAGGCTGAAGTCGCCGAGTTGCTGGGCGTTGAACTGGCCCTTGTCGGTGTCGAGGATGTTGTGCGCGGCGCGGTAGGTCTGCACCTCGCGGTCGGCGGCGATGGCCTGGTCGCGCAGCTCCTTCACCCGCTTCTGCATCCAGCCGCTCGCCAGGCTGGAGACGTCGGACAGCGCGGCGACCTGGCGCTGCAGGTAGACCTCGACCAGCGCATTGGCCAGCCGGGAGGACAGCATCCGGTCCGGCGTCCGCACTGCAACCTCGATCACCGCGGTCATGCCGATGCGGCGGACCGTGACCATCCGCATCAGCTTCTCGACCGCTTGGGCGTTCTGCTTCTCCACGCTGGCGGGTCCGCTGCCGCCGGTGAGGTCCGCGACGAGGCCGACCACGGTGCCGATGAGGCCGGGGCCGATGCCGTTGAAGCCGGCGTCGTGCACCAGGTCGAGCTGCGCGACGACGGTTCGCGCCAGGCCTTCGGAGCGCAGCACCTCGACCTGGCTCTCGACCAGGGTGTTTTCGGACTGCGCGTCGGTGACCAGCGGCTGCTGGCGGAACGGGCTGCTCTGGCGGATATCCACCAGCAGGGCGGTGGTGGCGGTGAACTGTGCCGTGGCCAGCAGCAGATAGAGAATGGCGAGGCCGAGCACCGCGGTGGTTGTGCCGGCAACCGTCAACCAGCGCCGGCGCAGGAAGCGCAGCAGGCCAGGCAGCCAGCGGAAGGGCGGCGTCTCCTGCCCGTTCGGCGACAGGGCCAACATCTCGGTCGGGTTGTAGGCATTCATCATGCAACGATCATCCGAACGGGCTTGGCCTGACGCAGCGAAACAAGCGGCAGCCCTTGCCTCTCGATCGCGGGCAGATCGGCGGCGAACGCCGCTTCCATTGGTGCATTGACAACAAAATCAATGCGGTATGGGGGTTTCACTTACCCTTTGTCAACTTATCAGATTTTCTCATTACCACATTGCTGCCCGCGGCTCAGGCAGTGGCGGCCGTTCCGCCACGGGCCAGTCGGCGCCGCTGCCGCAGCAGGCGCAGGCCGAAATACGCCAGCAGCAGGCCGGCCGCGGCGACCCCGGCGGCAGCCAGGGCCAGCAGGCCGGCCAGCAGCCCGGATCCGGCGACGCCGCCCGCCAGCACCCGGTCGGCCAGCGCCGCGCCGCCCCAGGCCCCGGCCAGCATCAACCCGAAGGGCAGCCCGACCTCGGCCACATAGGCCCGGCCGATGCCCGGCAGGTCGTGCCGGGTCAGCCAGGCCATGGCACCGGTGGAGCCGACGCTGCGGGCCGCCAGGGCGGCGGCGCAGAGCACCAGGCTGACCGGCGCCAGCAGCGCGACCAGGACCAGGCCGGACGTCGCCGAGCCGAGGCTGACCCGCAGCAACTGCCGGTTCCGTCCGGATACCGACAGCAGGGACCCGTGCACGCTGCCGAGCGCCCGGGCGAAGCCGCCGAGGGCCAGGCAGGCGGCGATCGGCGCCGCCTCCGTCCAGGCCGGGCCGAAGACCAGGGTGATCAGCCGCAGATGGGTGGCGACGACGACCGCCGTCGCCAGGCCGCAGGTTGCGGTCAGCACCGCCAGGCCGCGCCGCAGCCCCTCCGCATCGCCGCCCGCCATCCGCCGGGCGAAGACCGGCTGGAACAGGATGGAGGAGAAGGAGGCGGCGGCGGCGATCAGGATCGTCTCGATCCGCTTCGCCAGGTTGTAGTAGGCGAGCAGCAGGCTGCCGAGCAGCCCGGCGACCAGCACCTGGTCGAGGTAGTTGTTCACCGCCGCCACCAGCCGCACCGCCGAGGCGCGGCCGGCTTCCGGCCACAGCCGGCGCAGGCAGTCGCGGTGCAGCCGGGGGCGCGCCAGGATACCGGTGCCGGCCGCGGTCAGCAGCAGCAGCAGCACCGAGAGGGCCAGTTGGTAGACCACCAGCCCGGCCAGGGGCTGGCCGGCGAAGAGCAGGCCGAGCCCGATCGCCCCGGCCCCCGTGGTCGCCATCACCGAGCGCAGCGCGAGGCGGCGGAAGGACAGGCGTTCGGCCAGCGCCGCCTGCGGCTGCAGCGCCGCCAGGTCGAGCGGGATGCGCAGGCCGGTGACGGCGATCGCCAGCCAGGCCTGCCCGACATCGGGCACCAGGCGCACCAGCAGCGGCGTCAGCAGCAGGTGCAGGCCGAACAGCGCCGCACCGCCCAGCAGCAGGCAGGCGAGCGCCGTCTCGGCGCAGCGCTGCCGGTCCTCCTTCTGCTGCAGCAGGGCCTCGTAGAGGCCGGGCAGGCCGAAGGCCTTGATCACCTCGGTCGCCGCCACGGCCAGCGCCACGACGCCGATCTCGGCGGCCGGCAGCGAGCGAGCGAAGACCACGAAGATGCCGAGCGGCAGCAGCGCCCCGGCCACGGCGTTCAGCGCCGACCAGGCGGCGCCATGCAGGTAGCGGCGCGCGGCGGGGGCCTTTGCGTCGGGGTCGGGTACGGCGCGCGGCATGCCGGCGGTCCTAGCCCGGGCGCCCCCCTATCTCAAGCAAAGGTTGATATTATAAACCCTTTTGCGTGGCATCCGGCGCTATCAGGCAGAGGCAAAGGCAAAGGCCCAGTCTCCCAGGCCTGCGACCTTGAGGCCGGACAGCAGGATTGTCTCGCCCGGCAGCCGCACCTCGACGCCGGTGGCGATATCGACCAGGGCGAGCTCCGCCTTGGTGAAGCCCTGCAGGCGCAGCACGTCGCCGACACCGAACGACAGGACGGTGTCGTAGCCCCCCTGGCCCTTGACGAAGAGCAGGGTGTCGGCCCCGCCATTGGCGCAGGATACGCGATCGTTGCCGGCACCGCCTTCGATCAGGTCGATGCCGCCGCTGGCGCTGATCGTATCATCGCCGTCGCCGCCACGCGCCTCGAGCCGTCCCGCTGCATTGGTCCAGCCGGTGATGCTGTCGTTGCCTCCGCCGGTCGAGACCTGCATCGTGGTGGAACGGCCGCCGGTCCAGTTCGGGAAGGTGGCGAGCGTCACCGTGTCGTTGCCGGTGCCGGTCTCCACCAGGCCAGCCTGCACGCCGGTCAGCGAAACGGTCGAGGCCTTGCTGCCGCCCAGCTTCAGTTCCGCCATGGCCAGGTTGTCGAAGCTGTAGGACCCGCCGTCGCTGTCCTGCACCTGCACATTGGCGGCGGCAAAGCCGTTGGTGATACGCGCGGTGTAGCTGTCGGCCTGCCGGTCGTTGGTGACCGTGACGTTCAGCGCGACGCCGCTCGCGGCGAAGTTGAAGTCGCGCGGCAACAGGGTCAGCGGGCCGCTGGTATCGGCGACATAGTGCCATCGGTTCGCCGCCGCGGCGGTGCCGCCGACAGCGAGGTTGCCGACGCTGAAGGTCACGTCCGGCGCGCCGTCCGGGATGGTCACCGCCGGGGCCGCGCCGCTGTTCGCCTCATAGACACGCAGGTAATCGACCTGGAGGCTGCCGAGGCTGGCGCCGGTCGTCAGCCCGGTCGGGACGTCACCGGCCCAGGGCGTGCCGAGTGCGTAGCTCAGGATGACGTACATCGGCTTCTGGAAGGCCCTGGTATGGACCTCGTAGGTCAACTGCCCGTCGAGATACCAGGCCAGGTGATCGGTGGTCCATTCCAGCCCGTAGACGTGCCACTGCGTTGTATCGACCGGCTGGTTGTTGCCCATCTGGTAGACCTGGCCGGGCTGCCGGCCGATCTGCTCGGCGATATCGATTTCCGGCGGCCAGGTGCCGTCCGTCGGCAGCAGCCAGAAACCCGGTTGTCCGCCGGTCTGCGCCGACATCTTGAGCCGGGCTTCGTAGTAGCCGAATTGTTGCGCGAAGGCGCCGTCGGTCGTGATGATGCCCGAGGCGATGGAGCGGCCGCCGAGCGCCGCGGCGAGGTCGGGCCGCCAGGTGGCGTTGATCGAGAGGACGCCGTCCGCGGCGGAGAAGGGGTTGAGCCCCAACCCGCCGTAATTCACGTCGACGAAGCTCTGCTTGTCGTTCTCGTTGTTGGTCAGGCCGTCGCCCGCCGTGACGCGGGTCCGCCAGGTGCCGCCATCGGCGCCGGTGCGGCCGTCGAAGCGTGCGAAGCTGGTGAACTCGTCACTGAAGCTGAGATGGTATTTCGTGAGATCGACGCTGAACTCGAAATCATCGGCCGAAAGGGCGGATTTCCTGACCCCCGTCAGGGTCAGCGTGTCGGTGTCGGACAGGCGCAGGACGACGCCCGCGGCAGTGTCGGTCATCGCGGCATAGGCCGCGCTCCAGGTGGTCGGACCGGAGACGAGTCGGATGTAGTCAGTGCCGGGGGCGAAGTCGACCACCCGGTCCGGCCCGTAGCCGATGCCGAAGACGAAGGTATCGCCCCCGGCGCCCCCGGTCAGGACGTCCTGGCCGCCACGGCCATCCAGCGTGTTGTCGGCGGCGCTGCCGACCATCCAGTTGTTGGCGGCGTTGCCGATGCCGGACGCGCCACCCTTGTAGCCAAGATAGACCTCGTGCGGACCGAAGAGCTGCCGGTTGGTGCCGTTCTGCAGCACCAGGTTCTCGACATAGGTCGGCAGGATGTAGATTTCGTCGAGGGCGTATTGAACGGTATCGATGCCCTGGCTGGCCAGTTCGATGACGGTCTCGGTGCCGTTCACCTGGTAGGTGTCGTCGCCGGCGCCGCCGGCCATGGTGTCGGTACCGCCGCCGCCCCACATCGAGTTGTTCAGCGCTGTGCCGACCAGGGAATCGTTGCCTGTCGTGCCGCCGATGCCGTTCACCGGCGCCCCGCTCGGGCGGGCGCTGAGCGCAGGCAGGTAGGCGTCGAGCTGGGCGGCGGTGAGGACGCTGCCATCGTTGAAGCGGATGCGCTCGAAGCCGTCGAACTGGACGACGTAAGCAGGCGTCTTGGTTAGCCACAGGATGGCGGCATCGTTGGCGGCGCGGTCGAAGCTGAGGTCGCGCAGCAGGATATTGAGGATCAGGCCGTCATTGCCGTTGCCGCCGTGCAGTGTGTAGCTGCCATCGAGCGCCAGCGTGACGAGGTCGTCGCCATCGCCCATGCTGATGTCCGCCGAGCGGGCGCCGGAGATGGTGAGCGTGTCGTTGCCGGTGCCGAGGTCCAGGCGGGCCTGGCCCAGCTTGGCGCCGCGGAAGGTGACGCTGTCGTTGCCGGTGCCGGTATCCAGGGTGATGAGATCGGCCGTCGTGCCGAGGCCCGTGGTGATGGCGACCACGTCATTGCCGCCGGCGGTGGTGATCGTGCCCCGGACCATGCCGTTGACGGTCAGGATGTCGGCCAGGTTGGTGCCGAGGATCGTGGTGTCGACGTAGCCGGTGATGGTGGCACGGGTGATGCCGTCGAGCGTGATCCTTGCCTTGCCGGGCGCCAGGAGAGTCGTGGTGATCATGCGGCTCGGCCCTGTTGCGCCCGTGCTGTTCCAGGCTGCGCGCGATTGAGGGGACGGCGCGGTGTTCCGGGCGGGCTAACCCCGGCCAGTGTCTTTTAAAACTTAAGGTTGAACTGCCTAGGGGAATTTTTCTTAAAGATCTTCGTCTTAGTTTAAATATAATATACATTATACAAACAACATATCGATCAATGCTCTGTTCGGCTTGCTGCTGGCGATGCGACCGAATGCCGCCGCGGCTACAGCCCGAGCCTGCGGCTTGGCGTATCGGCCTCCAGCCGGGCGCGGCGGACGTAGCGACGCATCGAGGCCAGGTCGCGGTGCCTTGTGTGGCCCATGATCGCCTCGTCGGGCACGCCGGCGCGGTAGGCCTCCGTCACGAAGCCGGCGCGCAGGCCATGCGGGCTGATCGGCTCCAGCGCCGTGCCGATGAGGCCGGCGGCGGCGGCCCGGCGGCGGAGGATCTGGCGGATCGCTTCCCCCGACAGGCCGCGCGCCGGGTCGGTCCGGCCGAGGGTTGCGATGCGCGGGGCGCCGGCCGCGCTACCGCGGTTGATCGCCCGCCAGACCGGCCCATTGCCGATCCGCGCGGCGCGCAGCCAGGCTTCCAGCGCCGCCACCGGGCAATGCGCCGGAGTGCCGCCGCGGGCGATGAAGATCGCCTCCCCGGCGCCGTCGATATCGGCCTTGGAACGGGGCAGCAGCAGCCGGATGCCGGCCGGCGCGATGACCAGATGCTCGACCTGCAGGGCGGCGAGCTCGCCGCGGCGGAGCGCGGCCGCATAGCCGAACAGCAGCAGGGCGCGGTCGCGCAGCGCGGCGAGGGCCTCGACCGGGTCGCCCCCCTCCCCTGCCCCGTCCGGCACGGCGCAGGCGGCGGCGATCGCCTTGAGCTCGGCGGTGCAGAGCGCGGCGGCGCGGCGCTGCGGCCGGCCGATGCTGCGGGCGATGCCGCGCAGCGTCTCGCGGATGGCGGGGTGGCCGCTGTCGAGCCGGTGGCCGGCGCTGCGATGGGCGCGGGCGATGGCGGCGAGGCGGCGGCGCAACGTGGCCAGCGCCCGGCCGGCATCGGCGAGCGCGGCGAGATGGGCGCCGACGGTGGCGGGGGCGGCAGGGAGTGCCGCGGCATGGCGGGCGGCGCACCAGGCGGAGAAATCCTGCCAGTCGCGGCGGTAGCCGCGGATGGTCTCCTCGGCATCGGCGCTGCGGCGGTAGCGGGCGGCGGCGGCAGCCTCGGCGGGGGCGAGGGTGCCGGGGGACAGGGGGGCGGGGCTGGTGGGGACCGCAGTCATGCCACGGAGTCTATCACGTATCGATCAGCCCCGTGCGAGGCGGTTGCTGCGGCGTTCGTGGAATAGATATACGTCCGTCGTGTCTATGGAAATGGAGGCTGCCATGCAGGTCGGGAAATGGGGCAACAGCCTGGCGGTGCGGCTGCCGGCCGCCCTGGTGGAGGCGCTCGACCTCAAGGAAGGCGACGAGATCGAGATCGAGATCGCCGGCGCCCGCAGCTTCCGGATCGAGCGCGACAATACGCGGGAATTGGCGCTGGCCAAGCTGCGCGCCCTGCGGCGGCCCGTGCCGCCCGGGTTCCGCTTCTCGCGGGAGGAAGCGAACGAGCGCGGCGAATGAGCGCCGTCTTCTTCGACAGCAACATCCTGATCTACACCCTGGCCGAGCATGACCCGCGCGAGCCGGTGGCGGCTGCCTTGCTGGCACGCGGCGGTGTGATCAGCGTTCAGGTGCTTAACGAGTTCGTGGCCGTGGCACGCCGTAAGCTGCGGTTGTCCTGGCCCGAAGTGATCGATGCCCTGGCGGCGATCCGCGCCTGCTGCCCGCCGCCGCGGCCATTGTCGCTGGCGACGCATGAGGCCGCGCTCGGCCTGGCCGAGCGGTATGGCTTCCAGGTCTATGACGCGCTGATCGTCGCCGCGGCGCTCGAGGCCCGCTGTGGCACGCTGTTTTCCGAGGACATGCAGGACGGCCAGGTGGTCGAGGGTCGCCAGGGACGTATCACCATCCGCAACCCCTTCGCGCCGGCCTGATGTGAGGCACTTGCGGTAATCCAGACTTACCGCAAGTGGTTGGTGTCATGCCCGGAATCCCCGAGCCGGATCACACCTCAGGGGGCTGGGCATTTGATCCAGCATCCGGAAACCGCCGCCATGCTATGGAAAGTCGCTGGCTGGCGCAGTTTCCGGGCTTATGTCATCGGCTGAGTATTGCTAGGAATGGGTCTGTATCCAGCAAGGGGCAGATCCCATTTGCTGCGCCGGGTCGGTTTGCGCCGCGCCGTCCTTTCGATTGTTTGAGAGTTGTCTCTTGCACCTCAGTCCTGACGATATCGCCGCGGCGGAAGCCTGCGGCGTCAGCTTCCTTCCCGCCTCCGATGCGCAGGTCCAGCGCCTGGCGATGCAGCGGAAGGTCTTCTACCAGGCCGGCAGGCCGATCCTGGCGACGCGTGGCGATGGCTTCTTCGAGACCGTCGGCACGCTGCAGCAGCTGATCGACGAGGGCCGACAGCAGCAGCGCGACCTCGCGCAGTGGCTGCAGGCGGAAGCGTCGGCGTCGGCCTCGGACGCGGTCGAGGTGGCTGTTATCCCGGGATCGGCCGAACGCGTTACGTCAGAGGTCGTGGTGGTGCCGGCACCCGTCGAAGCGGTCGTGGCGGTGGTGGAACCAACCCCGTTGCCTTCGGCCGCCCCGATTCCCGCCATGACGGCGTCTGAGGAGGTCGCGGAGGCACCGCCGAAGCGGACGCGGCAGCGCCGCAGCCGCCCGGCCGTGATCCCCTGGGTCGATCCGGCCCAGGCCGAACCGGCGGCGGTGCCGGAGCCTGTCGAGGCCGACACGGTGGCGGAACGGGTGGACGGCCCGGTGCGTTCGGCGGCGCGGCCTGACACGGCCGGCCTCTCGGCGGAGGAGCGCGGCAAGCGCTGGCTGATGGCCGGTGCCGCGCGGCGCGGCCGTGCCGGCAAGCATTGGAGCACGCGGCAGCGGTAGACGCAGACCACGCGGATGGCCTGCCTGCCTCTCTGCTCAAGCTCTTCGCTATCCGGCAGCTTTCGGAAAGAAAATCGATAGCTATCGGATAGCTATCTTTTATCCTTCTGTAATTCCTCAGCCAGGGCAGCGACGGCGCGGGCGAAGACGTCGCCCAGCACCCAGCCCTGCGCATCGGCGATGGCATAGAAGGCCGCCGCATCCTCCGCCCGCACCTTCAGATTCAGTTGCTGGTTCCGCCCAGTGCGGTAACGCCGCTGCTCCCGC
>JBMOJU010000350.1:0-5287 GCA_049315625.1 Paracraurococcus sp. | reverse complement strand
TCAGCGTGCCGGCGCCGGCGGTCACCGGCCGCACCTCGGCGCCGAGCAGCTTCATGCGGAACACGTTGGGCTGCTGCCGCTCGACATCCGTGGCACCCATGAAGACGGTGCAGGGCAGGTCGAACAGCGCGCAGGCAGTGGCCGTCGCCACGCCGTGCTGGCCGGCACCCGTTTCCGCGATGATGCGGGTCTTGCCCATGCGCTTGGCCAGCAGGATCTGGCCGAGCACGGCGTTGATCTTGTGTGCGCCGGTGTGGTTCAGCTCGTCGCGCTTGAAGTAGACCTTGGCGCCGAGATCGGGGCTGGCCGCCTTGGCGCGCAGGTATTCGGTCAGCCGCCCGGCATACCAGAGCGGGCTGGGACGGCCGACGTAATGCGTCAGCAGGTGGCGCCATTCGGCATCGAATTGCGGGTCGCGCTTCGCCGCCTCGTAGGCCTTCTCGACCTCGAGGATCAGCGGCATCAGCGTCTCGGCGACGAAGCGGCCACCGAACTGGCCGAAGCGGCCGCGGCCATCCGGGCCCTGGCGGAAGGTATTGGGCAGCGGCTTGTTCACTGGTCGTCCCCGTCCGAAGCGGAGGCTCATAGAGCAGGCGCGGCGGGGACGGAAGGTGGGTGGTACCCCATCGAAGACTTCCAATGAGCATCGAATGATGCTAATTTTCGTGCCTGATCGGGAGAGCCCGCCATGCGCACCACCCTCGCCCTCGATGACGACCTGATCGCGCAGGCCCAGGCGCTGACCGGCATCGCGGAGAAATCCAACCTGGTGCGGGACGCGCTGAAGGCGTTGATCGAGCGCGAGAGCGCCCGCCGGCTGGCGCGGCTGGGTGGCAGCGAACCGGCGCTGGAAGCCGCGCCGCGTCGTCGGCCCGGGTGATCCTGGTCGATACCTCCGTCTGGGTCGACCATCTGCGCGCCGGGGATGCCGGCTTGCGGACCCTGCTGGAGACCGGGCTGGCGGTGACGCATCCCTTCGTCATCGGCGAGTTGGCGCTCGGCGCAATGCGCCAGCGGCGGGTGGTGCTGGAGGCCCTGGCGGCGCTCACCGCCGCCGCCGTCGCCACAGATGCGGAGGTCCTGCACCTGATCGAGCAGCACGCTCTGGCGGGGCGCGGCATCGGCTACGTGGATGCTCACCTGCTGGCCGCGGTACGGCTGACCGGCGGGACGCTGCTGTGGACGCGGGACCGGCGGCTGCACGCGGTGGCGGAGGAGTTGGGGCTGGCCGCCCGCCTCTGACGGGGCCGCCTACACGCTCCGCGCCGCCAAACCCTATCCCGCGCGCGCCGCAGCGACGAACGCCGCAATCCGCGCCGGGTCCTTGACCCCCCGCGCCCGCTCGACACCCGAAGATACGTCGACGCCCGGCGCGCCGGATTGCCGCAGGGCCTCCGCCACGTTGTCCGGCGTCAGCCCGCCGGCCAGCAGCCAGGGGCGCGGGATCGCGGCGCCCGCCACCAGGCGCCAGTCGAACGCCGCGGCGTTGCCGCCCGGCAGCGCGGCGCCCGGCGGCGGCTTGGCGTCCAGCAGGAAGCGGTCCACCACCGGGGCATAGCCGGCCAGCGCGTCGAGGTCGGCCGGCACTGCGACGCCCAGCGCCTTCATCACCGGAAGCCCGAAGCGCGCCCGGATCGCCGCGGCGCGGGCCGGCGTCTCCTCCCCGTGCAGCTGGATGACATCCAGCGACAGGGCGGCCAGCACGGCCTCCAGCAGCGCATCGTCCGGGTCGACGAACAGCCCGACACGCTCCGGCCCTCCATCGGCCCGCGCCGACAGCGCCGCGGCCTCCGCCGGCGTCACCGCCCGCGGCGAGGGGGGGAAAAAGACGAAGCCGATCAGGTCCGCCCCGGCCGCCACCGCGGCATCGAAGCCCGCCGCGTCGTTCACGCCGCAGATTTTGACGCGTGTCACGCCGGCAGGCTTTCCGCGATGGCCCGCGCCGCGGCGGCCGGGTCGGCGGCGCCGGTGATGGGGCGGCCGACCACGATCCAGTCGGCGCCGGCCGCCACCGCCTCGGCCGGGGTCGCGGTGCGGGCCTGGTCGCCCGCCGCGCTGCCGGCCGGGCGGACGCCGGGCACCACCAGCAACGGCGCCGCGCCGAAGGCATCGCGGATGCGGGAGACCTCCTGCGGCGAACACACCAGGCCATCGGCGCCCGCCGCCAGCGCGAGCCGCGCCAGCCGCAGCACCTGCTGCACCGGGCCGCCAGCCACGCCCGTTTCCGCCAGGGTGGCGGCGTCGATGCTGGTCAGCACCGTCACCGCCAGCAGGATCGGGCGCGCGGCGCCGACCGCCTCCGCCGCCTCCCGCGCCGCGGCGATCATCGCCGCGCCGCCAGCGGCGTGCAGGGTCAGCATGGCCGGCCGCAGCGGCAGCAGCGATCGCACCGCGCCAGCCACGGTGTTCGGGATGTCATGCAGCTTGAGGTCGAGGAAGACCGGGGCGCGCGCCGCCATCGCCCGCATCGCCGCCGGGCCCTCGGCGGTGAACAATTCCAGCCCCAGCTTCAGCGCGCCGCAATGCGGCGCCAGCGCCGTGGCCAGCGCCTCGGCGCGGGCCGGGTCGGCGGTGTCGATCGCCGGGATCAGCCGCCCGGCCGGGGTGCCCGGGCGCGCCAGCATCGGATCAGGCCGCCGAGCGCTGCGCCACGACCAGGTTGCTGCCCGGCTTCGGCGGCACCGGGCCGACCCGCTTCGCCGCGGCGGCACGGAATTCGGACAATTCCGCCTCCATCACCCGCGCCGCCTCCTCCAGCCGGCTGGCGCGGCGGCGATGCGGCAGGCCCGCCATCCAGGCGACCAGCGCGCCGAACAGGAAGCACAGCGCGCCGATCGCCAGCACGGCAACCGAAAGCGGCGCGACCCAGGCGATGTCGAAGGGCCAGAGGTACAGCGACACCTCGGCCTTGTTCGACAGGCCGAACAGGACCAGCAGGACGAGCAGGGGGAGCAGCAGGATCCAGCGCATCGGGGGGCCTTCCGTCGGACCAGGGACCAGGGCTGCCTGACTACATCCACCGGCGCCGGAGGGGAATGGCTTCGTGGGTCACGCCTCGACCCGCGCCCGCACCGCCCTGGCCGGGGCCTGCGGCGCGCCGCCATTGACCCGCTCGCGCAACTCCTTGCCCGGCTTGAAATACGGCACGGCCTTGCCGGCGACCGGCACGGCCTCCCCCGTGCGCGGGTTGCGGCCGGTGCGGGCATCCCGCTGCTTGGCGGAAAAGGCGCCGAAGCCGCGCAGCTCCACCCGGTCCCCGCGCGCCAGGGCGGCGGTGATCTCGTCGAAGATCGTCGCCACGATCAGCTCGATATCGGGCTGGCGCAGATGCGGGTTCTCCGCTGCCAGATGCGCGATCAGCTCGCTTTTGGTCATAGCCGAAAGTCCCGGAAACCCGCCCGGCCCAAACCGCTATGGACCGGATCAGCGGGAAGGCTGCCAGAGCATGCGCAGGCCGTCAACGCCAAGCCATTCTGAAACAACGATTTTCATCAGGCCATTCCAGGCCGCGCCAACCAGCCTTTCGGCCCGCCCGCGGGTCTCCAGGTCGCGGATCGGCAGATCCTCCGGCACCTGCTTCTCCGCCGCCAGCCAGGCGCGCGCCTCACGCTCCCCGCCGATCGCATCCACCAGGCCGACGGCCAGCGCCTGCCGCCCGGTGAAGACCCGGCCATCCGCCAGCGCCCGCACCTTGTCCTCCGGCAGCTTGCGGCCGGCGACCACCATCCCGACGAACTGGTCGTACATGTCGCCGATCACCCCCTGCAGCGCCGCACGGCCTTCGGCCGAGAGCGGGTTGAAGGGGCTCGGCTGGTCCTTCAGTGGGCCGGAGATGATGCTGTCCGTCCGTACCCCGACCCGGCCCAGCAATTCCGAGCCGTCGAAGGTCTGCAGCAGCACACCGATCGAACCCGTGACGGTCGAGTCGCGCGCCCAGATCCGCTCCGCCGCCACCGCCGTCATGTAGCCGGCCGAGGCGGCGGTGCCGCGCATGACGGCCACCACCGGCTTGCTGTCGCGCAGCCGCAGCAGGGCGGCGTGCAGCATCTCCCCACCGCCGACGCTGCCGCCGGGGCTGTCGATCGAGACGACCACCGCCTTGGCGCCATCGTCCTTGGCCAGCTTGTCGATGGCCTCGGCCAGGCTGCGGTCGTCGGCGATGAAGCCCTCCACCGGCAGGCGCACCACGTGGCCGCGGCCGAAGGGCGCGTCCAGGGTCTGGGCGCCCAGCGCCAGCACGCCGGCCAACAGCAGCAACACGGCGCCGCCGCGCCACAAGGCCAGACGCCACTTCAGACGGCGGCGGTCGATGAGGAGATCGGTTTCGAGGGCCATGCTGCGCTCCGGTTGCTGCCGCATGTTGGGGTGCGGGGTGGGATGGACCAGTGCTTGGCATTCCTGCAACAGTGGCAGAGGAGACACGGTACGGCCGACTATGCCGGTTGCGTGCCCTGGAGCCTTTCGCTAGCGTGAAGGTCAGGGCAATGGAATCAGCGTTCTAGCGAAAAAGGTGAGAGAGATGTCGTTCACACGTACCCTTGGGGGCCTTGCCCTCGTCACCGTGCTCATTGCTGGCTGCGAAACGACCCCGGCGACGGGCCCGCTGAGCACGATGCCGACGGGCACGGCGGAATCCGTGCTGCGCCAGCAGCAGCTGCAGAACATCCAGTCCGACCCGAGCCGCGCGATGCAGAACCCCGGCGTGACCGCCGTGAACCCGGGCGCCGGCGGCATTGAGCGCGCGACCGCCGGCGGCGCCGGATCGGCCGGCGGCCAGGTTGGCGGCATGCGCAGCGACGGCAGCATCGTCCGTCCGGGAGGCGCGCCCTCGACCCAGTCGACGGTGCCGACCAACCCGCGCCGGCCGCAGCCGACCACGAACTGAGATCCCCTCCGGATCATCGATGAAAAGGCCCGGGAAACCGGGCCTTTTTTTATGCCTGCCCGGTGCCGCGCTTCGTGGCTGCGCGCCGGGCGGGCCTTGGCCTATCGTCATGTCGGGCAAGCCTCGCCGGCCGGGCGGATCCGCCTGGCCGGGCCTTGCCCGGGACAGGAAAGGCCAGGGACATGCCGACCATGGGTATCCGCGGGGGCCTCGCCCTCGCTGCCTTGCTGCTCGCCGGCTGCGAGCCGGCGCCGCCACCAACAAGCCCGATCAGCCTCTCGCCCGGCACGGTGGAATACCAGCTCCGCCAGCAGCAGCTCCAGAATGCCAGATCGGGGGTCAATCCCGGCATCCAGAACCCGCTGGTGACCAACGTGAGTCCTGGCGTCGGCGGCATCGAGC
>JBMOJU010000040.1:0-23073 GCA_049315625.1 Paracraurococcus sp. | reverse complement strand
GGGAGCCGGCGAGGGTGGGGCACAGGCCGGCCAGGCCGCCGGCCCCTGTCGGCAGGCGCAGCAGCGGCGCGGCGGTGCGGACGAGGACGCGCAGCAGCGCCCCGGCGCCGGGGCGTCCGGCGTCCAGCAGCGCCGTGGCCGGCACCGCTGCGGCCAGGCTGAACGCCATGAGCGGCGCCTCCGCGCGGTACATGTCGCAGGCCACGCCGGGCTGCAGCAGCCCGGCGGTGTCGCGACAGAGGAACAGCAGGCGCCCGCCGGCGGGGTCGTCGAGGCGGAGGGAGGCGGTGGGCGGCGGCAGCGGGGCGCCGTCGACGCAGAGGGTGAGCGCGCCCGGCGCCGGCGTGAGGTCGCCGCCACCGAGCTCGATCAGGACCAGGTCCGGCCCGAGCCGCGCGACACGGTGCAGTCGCTCCGGCAGGGACCAGGTGCGGTCCGCGGCGGGGGCGATGCGGGGCGGCTCGGGGGCGTGCACGGCCGGTGCCGGATCAGACGATCTTGACGTACTGCGTCAGGTTGCTGAGCAGGTCGGCCTTCGAGATCCCATTGAGCTTGATGGTGTCGGTGCCGAGGGTGATGACCGAGTAGGAGCTGAGGCCGCTGCCGCCGCCGGTGATGCGGGAGGCGAGGTCGGCGGGCGTGGCGATGCTCAGGCCGTTGATGCCCGCGTCGATCGAGATGGTGTCGACGTTCCGGGTGAAGTCGAGCACCACGTCGTTGCCGAAGCCGGAGTGGAAGACGAAGCTGTCGGCGCCGCCATTGCCGAACAACGTGTCATTGCCGACCCCGCCATCGAGCGTATCGGCGCCGCTGTCGCCGGACACGGAGTCATTGCCGACGCCGCCGGAGAGGCTGTTGTTGCCGTCCGCGCCGGTCAGCTTGGTGATGCCGTCGCCGCCGCCGAAGATCTTGTCGTCGCCGCTGCCGCCCAGAAGGGTGTCGCTGCCGAGCCCACCGACGATCTTGTCGATGCCCGTGCCGCCATCGGCCCAGTCGTTGCCGGCACCGAGGTTGACGGTGTCGTTGCCCTGGCCGGCGAAGACGGTGTCGTTGCCGCCGAAGGTGGTGATCAGGTTGTTGAAGACGCTGACGCCGGAGAGGGCGTTGTCGGCATCGATGTAGCTGTCGCCGTTGCCGCTGGTGATCTGCCCGCCGGGCAGGGTGGCGTAGTCAACCATAGGGCGCTCCGTGATCGGTTAGGTCCGCTAGTGATCACGTTTGTATGATACGTCTTATGGTTGTGCAATCATGCATTAGTGATCGGTTAGGGAGGCTGCCGAAAGAAGAGAAGCCGGCATACAATATTTGGCTTTACCCTATTGAAGTAATTAAAACAAAAACAATCAAACTTTCACACGAAATAAAATACCATTTTCGCAGTCTTTGCAAAAACGCAAAAGAAACAAACTGCAAGAAAAAAATTTCTTGTTTTTGATTTGGCCCATGACGACTGTCTTATGATGACGATTTTCCTTACATTAGATAACCAACAATTTAAATCTTCCCTTTATTCCATGTGTTATTTACATTGCAAATTTCATGCCAAATTGCGCCTGGCGCGCTATGGAAATATGGGTTGCTCTACCGAAATACGCCCTTAGGTTGCGATCATGTGTATCGATCTCGCGAGGGGACACATGACGCAGACAGTGTACAATGGTACCGCCGGCAACGACCTGATTGTCGCCGCTGCGGAAACCATCGAGGACATCGCCGTCTTCCGCGCAGGCGCCGGAAGCGACACCTGCATCGGCGGCGACGGCAATGACCGCTTCGATGGCGGCACCGGCGCGGATTCCCTGGACGGCGCCGGCGGCAACGACCAGTTCTTCATCACGCTCGACAACGCGCCGGGCGTCGGTGCGCACGACACCATCGATGGCAGCAGCGGCGTCGACCAGATCATCATCGCCGCCTCGGGCTACCAGCTCAGCACCCTGGTGCAGGCCGAGTTCGCCCGGCTCCAGCTCTTCCTCGCCGACGATGCCGCCACGCCGGGCAGCGTCTTCAGCTCGGACGTCCTCAAGCTGGACATGACGGCGGTTGAAGTCGCCTCGATCCGGCTGGACGGCGTCCTCACCGCGCTGACCGCGACGCACGCCGGCCCCATCACCTTCGACGATCTCGCCGATGGCGCTATGGTCGACTACAACTACAACGGCTTCGATTGGCTCGCCGGGGGCGTCGCCCTGCTGGCGGCGGTGGATCCGGCGGCGGGGGGCCTGTCCTCGAGCGGCTTCGGCACCGGCCTCATCACCCCGGCCAACGTCGCCACCAACCTGTTCGAGTATGAGCCGATCGACATCTTCAAGGATGACGGCAGCCTGTTCACCTTCCTGCAGGTCCAGGCCATCTCGGCCTGGAACAGCAGCCAGACCGTGGTGTTCGAGGGCTACCGTGGTGGCGCCCTGATCGGTTCCGTCACCGCCATCCTCAACGACCTGGCCCCGACCAAGGTGCAGGCGAATTGGGGCCAGATCGACACGCTGGAGATCCACACGACGTCGGCCACGGCGGACGCTACGGCGGCGTCTTCCGGCAACAACATCGTGTTCGATAACTTCTGGCTGATCTGAACGGTTGAGCGGATCACCCGCGCCTGGCGCGCGATGGCTTGAGGCAGAAGTGCCGAAACGCCTGAATCGCGCGACGAAGCAGCTGTCAGGCCGGGGTGCGTGAGCCGGGCCGAACGCATCCCGCGCTAAGCCGCCTGCGCGATGTCGCGCAGGTGGCACACTCATCTCTCGGGCATCGACCCTTTGCATGGGCCGGGATTGCCGGTCCCGGCCCGAGGCGTGACGCCGCACACGCATCGCCCGGTCCCCGCCCTGCGACATCGCGGGCGGGGCCACGCCCCGCACGCCCGCCGAACCCAGGATGTCCTCCCGGTTGGCGGCCTGCGCCCAAGCGGTCTTTCCCGGTTGGTGCCACGGGGCAGAGCCGCCCTGGCGGGGTCCTGGGGCATGCTGCCTTCGCTTACGCTCACGCTGCATGCGCCAGCCATGGTCTGGTCGCGGGATTCAACCGTCTCGGCGCTTCGGCCTCAACGCATCCCGCTCCAGCCGGCGCCCGCGGGATCGCCCGTCCAGCGCGCGATGGCTCAAGGCGGTATCACCGAAAATCCCGAGTCGCGCGACAAGGCAATGGGTGGAGCGTGCCGCGACAGCGGAGCCGAACGCAGCACGCTCTACTGCGCCGCCCGCGCCCCGTCGCCATCCGCGTTATGGTCGAATTCCGGCACCAGCCGCCCCAGCTGCGCCAGCGCCGCCCTTGGGTTCCCGGCCCGTGCCGCGGCGGCAATCTCATCGATCGCCCGTCCCACCAGCGCCGGGTCCGCGGTGCGTGGCGTCGCCACCAGCAGGCCGTGGAATTGCGTCGGCCGGGGCGGTTCCTGGCCGTGGAACAGCTCCTCGTACAGCTTCTCCCCGGGGCGGAGGCCGGTGAAGCGGATCTCCACATCCTCCTCCGGCCGCAGGCCGGCCAGCCGGATCATCCGCCGCGCGAGATCGACGATCTTCACCGGCTTGCCCATGTCGAGCACGAAGATGCCGCCATCCGCGAGTTCCGGCGGCTGGTCCTCGCGGTCCTCGGCGCCGATCACGCTGGCCTGCAGCACCAGGCCGACCGCTTCGCGCACGGTCATGAAGTAGCGCCGCATGTCGGGGTGGGTCACGGTCAGCGGCCCGCCGCGCTCGAGCTGGCGGCGGAACAGCGGCACGACCGAGCCGGTGGAGCCCAGCACATTGCCGAAGCGCACGGTGACGCAGCGCATGCCGCCTTCGCCGTGGCGGGCCGCGACGTCGAGCGCCTGGCAGTACATCTCCGCCAGGCGCTTGCTGGCACCCATCACGCTGGTCGGGTTCACCGCCTTGTCGGTGCTGATGAACACCATCGCCAGGCAGCCGACGGCGCGCGCCGCATCGGCCACCACGCGGGTGCCGCCGGCATTGGTCAGCAGCCCCTCCAGCGGGTTGTTCTCGACCATCGGCACGTGCTTCAGCGCCGCGGCATGGAAGACCAGCTCGGGGCGGAGGTCCTCCAGCAGCCGCTTCATGCGCGGCTCGTCGCGCACATCCGCCAGCACGGCGCGGCGCGGCACGTCGGGGTGCCGTTCGCGGAGTTCGAGGTCGATCTCGTAGAGCGCGAATTCGCCGTGGTCCAGCAGGGTCAGCTGCGTCGGGCCGAGCGCCGCGACCTGCCGGGCGAGCTCGCCGCCGATGGTGCCGCCGGCGCCGGTGACCAGCACGCGGCGGCCTTGGATCAGCCGCGCCATGCCTTCGCGATCCAAGGGCACCTGCGGCCGGTCGAGCAGATCCTCGATCGCCACGGGGTCGAGCTTGAGCCGCTGGCCGGCCTTTTCCTCCGCCGCCGCCAGCCGCTTTGCCGCGGGGTCGAGCGAGGTGACCGAGGGCGCCCGGCGGACCGGGATGCCGTGCCGGTCGGCGGCATCGAGCAGGCGTTCCAACGCCAGGCCCTGGACGTGGTGGGTGGTGAGGACGATCAGCGCCGGCAGCCGCTCCTCCTCCCGCATCCGGTCGAGCACCGCGGCGATCTCGTCCGCCGTGCCGAGGATGGGGTGGCCCTGGATGCGCCGGCCCGCCTGGCGGGAGCGCATGGAGAGAATCCCCGCCACCCGGAAGGCGGGCTGGCGTTCGCCGGCGAGCGCCCGGATGAAGATGTCGGCGCCGTCCCCGGCGCCGACCAGCAGCACCGGCTGCGGCGCCAGCGTGGCTTCCGGAGCGCGACGGGCATGGTGCAGCCGGCCGGCGATGCGCGGGGCGCCCAGCAGCAGGCCGAGGGTGAGCGCGTGGATCGCCGGGAAGGCCGGGTTGGGCGGCGTCCAGGCGCCGAGCACGAGCAGCCCGCCCCAGAACAGCAGCGCCGCGCCGATCGCCGCCGCGGCGATGCCCAGCAGGTCGGGCAGGCCGGCATAGCGCCAGTATTGCTGCGGCAGCCGCACCGGCAGGCCGGCGGCCAGCAGGGTCAGCGCGGCGCCGGGCAGGGCGGCGGCCCACCAGGCGTCCTCCGGCCAGGCGCCGGGCGCATCCAGCAGCAGCGCCGCCGGCAGGGCCAGGCAGGCGAGCAGGGAATCCAGCGCGAGGTTGAGGAGGATGCGGTGCGGCGCGCGGCGGGCCATTTGGTCGCTATAGGACGGTCCGCGGCGCGGCGCCACCGGGCGGCGGCGCCAGCGGCGTAAGGGCCTGCCGCGCCTGCGGCGTAAGGTCCCGATACAGCGCGACCAGCCGCGCCGCCTCCCCCTCCCAGCCGAAGCGCGTCGCGGCGGCGGCGCGGCCGGCGGCGCCGAGCATGGCGCGGCGGGCCGGGTCGCGCAGGCCGTCCACGGCGGCGGCGATGGCGGCCGGGTCGGCGCTGTCCACCAGCACGCCGCAGCCGGCGCCGCGGATGATGCCGGCGACCTCCTCGGCGAAGGCCGGGGCGATGACGGGCAGGCCGGCCTGCATGGCGTCGAACAGCTTGTGCGGTAGGGCGAGGCGGTGGTTCGTCTCGCCGGGCTGGAACAGCACCAGGGCGATGTCGGCTTCGGCCAGCCGCGCCATCGCCTCGGCGTGCGGCAGCCAGGGCAGGCATTCGATCCGCGGGCCGAGGCCGAGGGCTTCGGCGCGGGCGCGGAAGGCGGGCTCCGAGCCATCGGTGAAGCGGCCGATCAGGCGGAGCCGGTCGGTGGCGGGCAGCATCGCCATCGCGTTGAGCAGTTCCGGCCAGCCGCGGCTGCGGCCCATGGCGCCCGCATGCACCAGGGTCAGCGGGCCGGCGGCATGGCGGCGGGGCGGGATGGCGATGGGGGCGGCGTAGTTGCGCACCGGGACGATGCGGGCGGTGCGGCCGAAATCGGCGGCCAGGCCATCCTTCGCCACCACCACGGCATCGGCGGCGCGGCCGGCCAGACGGCAGCCGAGGCATAGCGCGGCGCGCGCCAGGGGGCGCAGGGCCGGCGGCAGGCGGCGGTCGAGCCGGCTCGGGTAGTGTTCGTGCACGTCGAGCACGACCCGGGCGCCGCCGCGTCGCGCCGCCAGCAGCGCCGCAGCCCAGGCGTCCGGCTCGCTGGCATGGATCACCGCGGCGCCGCTGGCGGCAGCGCGGCGGGCGAGGCCGGGCAGGGCCCGCAGCCGGCCCAGCCAGCCGGGACGGCGGGGGAAGGTTTCCAGCGCCACCCCCGCGACGACGACGGCGGCCATACCGACGGCGCTGGTCGCTGTCGCGCCGGCGGCGCTGGCCGGCGCCGTGCCGGCGACAGGGGCCGGGGCCGGGGCCGGGGCCGGGGCCAGATGCCGCACCCGCCAGCCGGCCGCCGCCAGCGCCGCGCCCTCCTTCCGCACCACGCGGATGTCGTCCGGCGGATGCGCCGCCGAGAGCATGAGGACCAGCGGCGCTTCCGCCCCCGCCGGGGCATCGCGCGGCATCGCTGCCGGCGCGCTCATCGCCCCAGCAACTCCGCCAGGTGCGCGGCCATGCGCGGCCCGGCCGCACCATCCCATAGCGGGATCGGGCACGCGCGCGGCCAATGGCCGGCCAGCACCGCCGCCACCGCCTCCGGCAGGGCTTCGGGGCGGACCAGGCGGCTGGTGCCGAGCGAGAGCGTCACCGGCCGCTCCGTCCCCGGCCGCAGCGTCAGGCAGGGCAGGTCGAGCGCCGTCGCTTCCTCCTGCACCCCGCCACTGTCGGTGGCGACCAGCGCGGCGCGGGCGAGCAGGCCGAGGCAATCCAGATACGCCAGCGGCGGCAGGGCGAGGAGTCCCGGCGGGATCGCCAGCCCGGCGGTCTCCAGCCGGGCACTCGTACGCGGGTGCACCGGCCAGACGAAGGGCAGGCGCGCCGCCGCGGCGCCCAGCCCGGCCAGCAACGCCGCCAGCCGGGCCGGGTCGTCCACATTGCCGGCGCGGTGCAGCGTCACCACGCCGTAGCGGCCGGCGACCAGCCCGGCCGGCAGGGGCCGCGCCAGCGCCGACGCCAGGTTGCGCCGCAGCGTGTCGACCATGGCGTTGCCGACGGCGCGGACGGCGGCCGGCGCGTGGCCCTCCGCCAGCAGGCGGGCGGCGCTGGCCTCGTCCGGCGCCCAGAGGATGGTGGCGACGGCGTCGATGGCGCGGCGGTTGATCTCCTCCGGCATGTCCGGGTCGTCGCCGCGCAGCCCGGCTTCCAGATGCGCCACCGGCAGGCCCAGCTTGCGCGCCGCCAGCGCCGCCGCCAGCGCGCCGTCGACGTCGCCGGCCACCACCACCCAGGCCGGGCGGCGCGTCGCCCAGGCATAGTGCAGCGCCATCATGGTCCGCCCGGTGGTCTCGGCATGGGAGCGCCCCTGCACGCCCAGCGCGATCTCCGGCGCCGGCAGGCCGAGTTCTGCCAGGTGGTCGCCGAACATCGCCGGGTCCTGGTGCTGGCCGGTGTGCAGCAGCACCGGGCGCAGCCCGCACCCTGCCGCCGAAAGGGCATGCCACAGCGCCGCCAGCTTCGGCAGGTTCGGCCGCGCCGCCGCCACCAGGTGCAGTTCAGCTGGGGTCATGCCGGGGCAAGCGCCGGCCGCGCCGGGCGGCGCGCCGCGGCCTCCGCCACCTCGCAGAAGCGCTCGGCCAATAGCCTGCGGTCCCAGCGTCGCTCCGCCTGCTGCCGCGCCGCCGCGCCCATCGCCTGCCGCCGGGCCGGATCATCCGCCAGGGCGGAGAGCGCCGCGGCGAGCGCCGCCGCGTCACCGGGCGGGGTGGCGATGCCGCAGGGGGTACCCGGTTCCTCCCCGGCCAGCAGCCGCGCCGCCGCACCGCCCAGATTGGCCACCACCGGCAACCCGGCGGCGAGGTAGTCCATTAGCTTGTTCGGCGCCGTCAGCTCGGCGAAGGCGGGCACCGGCGCCAGGCATTGCAGGCCGATATCGGCGCCGGCCAGCAGCCCGGCGAGCCGGGTCTTGGGCTGCGGCGGCAGGAAGCGGACATTGCCCAGCCCCCAATCGATCACCCGCCGCCGCAGCCCCGCCGTCTCCGCCCCCTCCCCCACCAGCAGAAGCGTCACCGGCGCGGCTTCCGCCTGCAGCACCGCCGCCGCCTTGAGCAATTGCACCAGCCCGTTGGCCGGCCCCTGCGCCCCGGCATAGACCGCCAGCACCTGGCCATCCGGCACGCAGCCGGGCCGCCAGGGCGCCACCTGGGGGCCGAACAGGTCGAGGTCGCAGCCATTCGGCAGCACCGCGACATGCGCCGCGCCATGCGCCCGGGCGGTCGCCGCCATGCCGTCCGACAGGGCGACCACCGCGGCGGCCTCCGCGCAGGCGGCATCGGCCAGACGGTCGAGCGCCCACCACAGTGTCGGCCCACCGACGCCCATCGCGCGCGGCAATTCCGGCCAGGGATCGCGGATCTCGAAGACGAAGGGGATGCCGCGCAACCGCCGCGCCGCAAGCGCCGGCAGCGCCACGCTCAGCGGGGTGGAGCTGGCGATCACCAGGTCCCAGTCGCGCCCCAGCGCCAGGGTGGTGGCCCGGGCAGCATAGTGCAGGAAGGCGCCGGCCCGGGCCGGCAGCGTCATGGCATTGCCGCAGGGGATCGCCCATTCCACCACGCGGAGACCGTCCACCATCCCCTCCCGCCCGCCGCGGCGGAACGGGCCGGCGAGTCCGGTGACGGCGCCGGCATACTGGCCGCAGGCGAGCGTCACCGCATGGCCGCGCGCCACCAGGGCGCGGGCCATGGCATGGCTGCGGGTGCCGGTCGCGCCCGCCGGCGTCGAGAAATGCTGGTGCAGGTAGAGGATGCGCATCAGCCCCCCGTCCGGCACGCCGCATCGATGATGTCGATCACCCGGTCCTGCTGGCCGGCGGCGAGCCCGCTGCCGGAGGGCAGGCAGAGGCCTGCGGCAAACAGCCGCGCCGCCACCGCGCCGCCGGCCCGCGGCGCATCGCGGAACACCGGTTGGAGATGCAGCGGCTTCCAGACCGGGCGGCTTTCGATCGCCGCCGCGTCCAGCGCCAGGCGCAGCGTCTCCCGATCCGGCCCGCCGGGCCTTGCGGCGAGACAGAGCACGCTCAGCCAGCGATTGGCGCGGCCCCAGGAGGCATCGGGCATGAAGGACAGGCCCGGCAGGCCGGCAAGGCCGCCGCGGTAGCGGTCGAAGATCGCCCGCCGCGCGGCCACCCGGGACGCGAGTGCGGGCAGCTGGGCCAGGCCGACCGCGGCGAGGATGGAGGAGAGGGCGTAGGTGAAGCCCGTCGTCTCATGCTGGTAGTGCGCCGCAGGCTCCTTCGCCTGGGCGGCCAGGTGCCGGGCGCGGGCGATCAGCGCCGCGTCGTCCGAGGCCAGCGCGCCGCCGCCGCCGGTGGTGACGATCTTGTTGCCGTTGAAGCTGAAGGCGGCCAGCCGGGCGCCCTGCCCGGCATGCCGGCCATGCCGGGTGGCACCCAGCGCCGCAGCGCTGTCGCACAGCACCGGCACGCCCCAGCGCTCGCAGAGCGCGACGATGGCATCGAGGTCGCAGCACTGGCCGAACAGGTCGACCGGCACCACGACGCGCGGCAGCCGGCCGCGGCGGGCGGCGCGGGCCAGTTCGCGTTCCAGCAGCGCGGGGTCGAGCGTCCAGCTTTCCGCCGCGACGTCGAGGAAGCGGGGGATGGCGCCCATCTGCACCGCAGGCGCGATGGTGGCGACGAAGGTGAGGGTGCTGGTCCAGACCTCGTCGCCCGGCGCCACGCCGAGGATGCGGTAGCCGAGATGCAGCGCGGCGGTGCCGGAGGCGGTGGCGAGGATGTGCGGGATGCCGGTGGCGGCGGCGACCGCGGCTTCGAACGCCGCGGGGACGGGCCCGGCCGGGGCGACCCAGCCGGCCTCGAGCGTCGCCCGCAGCGCGGCCATTTCCTGCCCGGTGAGGTGCGGCGGGGACAGCAGGATGCGATCGGGCGGCACCGGCAGGGACGCACGGGCGGGCGGCCGCAGGAAGCGGAGGACGGGTCCTGGGATCGGCGCGGCGCCGGGGCACATCGGATGGGACCGGACTGTTCCGGTCCCATATTCAGCATCTGCCGCCGATTCGGCAACACAATATTGATACGATTATCAAAGTAAGACCCTGAAATACTTGGGTCTAACTATCGCGACAAAGCGATCAGGCGTGGCCGACCTGGGTCTGTTGCTCACCGCGGCGCGATTGCCAGAGCGCCACGAAGTCGATCGGCGCCAGCATCACCGGCGGGAAGCCGCCATCGCGGGTGACATCGGCCAGGATATTGCGGGCGAAGGGAAACAGCAGCCGCGGGCATTCGACCAGCAGCACCGGCTCCAGCACCTCGGGCTCCACCGTGATGGTGAAGATGCCGCAATAGACCAGTTCGGCGATGAAGCAGGTCTGGTCCTGCGCCTGGGCATCGGCGCGGATCTGCAGCGCGACCTCGTAGACGTTGCCGCCTTCCTGGATCGGCCGGGCCTGCACGTCGAGTTGCAGGTCGACGCGCGGCTGTTCACGCAGGGTGGCGAAGATGTCGGGAGCGCCGGGGACCTCGAAGGAGAGGTCCTTGGTGTATTGCAGGTTCAGGACCAGCGGGCCGGCGGGGGCCTGCGGAAGGGCGGAGCTGTCGGACATGGGTGGCCTCTCGGCATGCGGGTCGGCCGGGGGGCTAGCACGTGGCAGGCGCGGCGGACAGGGCCGGGGCGGCTAGCCCCGCCGCTTCACCGGCGGCTGGTAGACCCGCCACTGGATCTCCCGCGGCGCCGGACCGGCGGGATCGCAGCGGATCCAGTCGCCGTTCATCAGGCGCTCACCGGTCATCGCCAGGATGAAGCCCCAATGCGACACCACCAGGGTATCCTTCCAGTCCGGCAGCGCCGCCATCTCGCCGCGGAACAGCGCCGCGCGCGCCTCGATCCCGTGGTCCGGCTCCTCGATCGCCGGCCACCAGATCTCGTCGATATGGGTGAAGTCCACCGCCGGCCAGGCCATCGCCAGTTCGGTGCGGGGCGACCCGATGTCGCAGGAGAAGGCGTAGCGTTCGCGCACCACCGGCATCACATGCACCGGGATGCCCAGCCGCCGGGCGATCGGCTCGGCGGTCTGCAGCGCGCGGGTGTAGGGGGAGGCGATGATTCGCCGCAGCCCCTCATCCGCCAGCGCCTCGGCCGCTTCCTCGGCCTGGGCGTGGCCGAGCTCGGTCAGCCGCGGGTCGGGGATGCCCGGGTCCTTCTTGGTCGCGGTGAAGCGCAGATTGAACTCGCTTTGGCCGTGTCGCAGGAGGATCATCGCGCCGCGGTTCCGGATGGGGACGATCCGCGATAGCGTTCCGCCCGGAAACCGTCCAGTGCGCGGTGGTTTGTCCGGCGCCGGCGTTGCGACGGACCCGTCGCGACCTTAAGTAGGTGAAAAGGAGTTCACGATGACGGGTGGCTTTCCGCTCGACCTGATCCTCTTCGCCATGGTCGCGGCATTCCTGGTGCTGCGGCTGCGGAGCGTGCTCGGCCGCCGGACGGGGTTCGAGCGCCCGCCGGCCCCGGAACCGCGCGCCCCGGGCTTCGACCCGCGCGCCGCCCGCACCGTCGACGGCGTGGCGGAGGACGTGCGTCCCGCGCCGCCGAAGGGTGGCACGCGGCACGTGCTGCCCGACCCGCGCACCCCGCCGGGCCAGGCGCTGGGCCGCATCGCCGCGGCCGACCGCGGCTTCGACCCGGCGAATTTCCTGAACGGGGCGGAAGGCGCCTTCCGGATGATCGTCGGCGCCTTCGCCGCCGGGGACCGGCAGACCCTGCACGCTTTGCTGTCCGACGCCGCCTATCCGGGCTTCGAGCAGGCGATCACCGCCCGTGAGCAGGCCGGGGAACAGCAGCGCACCGAAATCCGCGCGGTGCACGAGATGGCGATCGAGGCGGCCGACCTGCGCGGCAACACCGCCGAGGTGTTGGTGCGCTTCGTCACCGACCAGGTGAACATGACCACCGGCCGGGACGGGGAGGTGGTGACCGGCAGCGACGCCATCACCGAGCTGACCGACATCTGGACCTTCCAACGCGACGTCACCGCCACCGACCCGACCTGGAAGCTGACCGGCACCAGCCACGCCTGACCAAGGGGCGCGACGGGCATG
This sequence comes from Paracraurococcus sp., assembly GCA_049315625.1. Lineage (GTDB taxonomy): Bacteria > Pseudomonadota > Alphaproteobacteria > Acetobacterales > Acetobacteraceae > Paracraurococcus. Next base: position 11,003 of record JBMOJU010000040.1, on the reverse strand, counting down.
CGCGCGGCGCGCTTTCGCCGCGCGCCGTCGCCCCCTAGATTGATCCCATGCTCCAGATCCGGCCGCGCGTCGCGCTCTTCGTCACCTGCCTCGTCGACCTGTACCGGCCGAATGTCGGCTTCTCGGCGATCAAGCTGCTGGAGGATGCCGGCTGCCTGGTGGAGGTGCCGGAGGCGCAGACCTGCTGCGGCCAGCCGGCCTACAACACCGGCGACCGCCGCACCGCGCAGGACCTGGCCCGCCCGGTGATCGATGCCTTCCTGCCCTACGACTACACCGTGGTGCCGAGCGGCTCCTGCGGCGGGCAGATCTCCCACCACTATCCCGGCCTGTTCCAGGACGACCCGCATTACCGCGGAAAATCGGAAGCGCTGGCGGCGAAGACCTTCGAACTCGTCTCCTTCCTGACCGACGTGCTGGGGGTGGAGAGCGTGAACGCCCGGTACGACGGCGTCGTCACCTACCACGACAGCTGTTCCGGCCTGCGCGAGCTGGGCATCAAGGCGCAGCCGCGGAAGCTGCTGGCCGGCATGCCGGGCGTGACGGTGAAGGAGATGCCGGATGCCGAGATCTGCTGCGGGTTCGGCGGCACCTTCTGCGTGAAGTACCCCGACATCTCGACCCGCATGGTGACCGACAAGACGAAATCCATCGCCTCGACCGGCGCGGATACGCTGCTGGCCGGCGACATGGGCTGCCTGCTGAACATGGCCGGGCGGCTGAGCCGGGAGGGCACGCCGGTGAAGGTCCGCCATGTCGCCGAGGTGCTGGCCGGCCGGACGCGGGAGGCGCCGGCGATCGGCGAGGCCGAATGAGCGCCGCCCTCGCCCTGCCGGCGCACGACCCGCTGCTGGACGCGGTGGCGGCGCATGGCCATGCGCTGCTGCGCGGCGCGGAGATGGCCGCGCGCCTCGGCGTGCCGGCCGCCGCGCTGGATGATTTCGCCGCGAGCTGGGGGCGGCTGGAGACCGACACCTTCATGGCCGATGGCGGCCGCTACCGCCGCCGCCGCATCGCCAATTTCACCGCCCGCGCCGGGGTGCCCGGCCATGTCCGCGGGCCGCACCGGCCGCACTTCCAGGCGGTGGTGCACAACACGCTGAATGGCGGCGTCGAACGCTGGTTCGGCCCGATGGAGGATGCGGTCGCCGCCGGCGCGCCGCTGCACGCGCTGCTCGATCTCGGCCGCGCGGTGGCCGATGCGCGCAGCCCGGGCGCCGACTGGTTCGTGGAAGTCCACCAATTCCGCATCGAGGCGCAGGCCGGCGCGCCCGGCTTCCCGACGCCGGAAGGCGCCCATCACGACGGCGTCGACTGCGTGCTGATCGGCATGATCGCCCGCACCAACCTGGCGGGCGGGGAGACGCTGATCACCGACGACGCAGGCACCGAGCTGGCCCGCTTCACGCTGCTGGACCGGCTGGACACCGCCTTCATCGAGGATGCGCGGGTGATGCATGGGGTGACGCCGGTGGCGCCGCTGGATGAAGCCCTGCCGTCGTGCCGGGACGTGCTGGTCATCACCTGGAAGCGGATAGCCCCGGCCGGCTGAGGCGGGCGACGCGGCGCCGATCAGCAGCTTCGGGACCATCGGGGTATTCTCCGGCAGGATGCGGCGGCAACGGCAGGCGCGGCGCCGCTTCCGCCCGCGGCCGGGTTGCCGCTCGACGCGCGGCGGCGGTGCGGTAGCCTGGGGCGCGCGAGCCCGAGGAACCCCCGATGCAGCACCTGCCCCCCGAGACCTGGCGCTGGGACGCCGTCGACATCGCCCGCGCGATCAGGCTCGGCGCGCTCTCGGCGCGGGAGGCGACGGCGGCCGCACTGGCCCGGCTGGCGGCGGTGAACCCGACGATCAACGCGGTGGTCGACCCGCTGCCGGAGATCGCGCTGGAAGCCGCCGCGGCGGCCGATGCGGCGCAGGCCGGCGGCGCGGCGCTCGGCCCGCTGCACGGCGTGCCCGTCACCGTGAAGGTCAATGCCGACATGGCCGGCCGCGCCACCACCAACGGCGTGGTCGCCTTCCGCGACGCGATCGCGGCAGAGGACAGCGCCGTCGTCGGCAACCTGCGGAAGGCCGGCGCCATCATCATCGGCCGGACCAATACGCCGGCCTTCTCCTGGCGCTGGTTCACCGACAACGACCTGCACGGGAAGACCCTAAACCCCTGGAGCGCCGGCCACACCCCGGGCGGGTCCTCGGGCGGCGCGGCGGCGGCGGTGGCGGCCGGGATCGGCGCCATCGCGCATGGCAACGACATCGGCGGCTCGGTCCGCTACCCGGCCTACGCCTGCGGCGTCGCCGGGCTCCGCCCCTCGCTCGGCCGCATCCCGGCCTACAACCCCTCTGCCAAGGCGGAGCGCCCGCTCTCCGGCCAGATGCTCTCGACCCAGGGGCCGCTGGCGCGGCGGGTGGGGGATTTGCGGCTGGCGCTGCAGGCCATGGCGGCACCGGATTGGCGGGATCCCTGGCACGCGCCGGTGCCGCTCGAAGGGCCACCGCTGCCCGGGCCGATCCGCGTCGCGCTCTGCGCCGACCCGATGGGGACCGGCGTGCACCCCACCGTCGCCGCGGCGGTGGCGGCGGCCGGCGCGGCGCTGGCGCGCGCCGGCTATGCGGTGGAGGAAGCGGCGCCGCCCGGCTTCGCCGCCGTCGCCGCCGACTGGAACGCCTTCATCCATGCCGAGGCGAATGTCTTCATGCGGGAGGGGTTCGAGACGCTGGCCGACGCCAAGGCCCGCGCCATCTTCGGGGAAATGGCGGAGATGCCGGTGCCGAGCCTGCCGGAGTGGATGCGACTGCTGGCGGCCAAGGCGACGCACCAGCGCGCCTGGGCGGCGTGGATGCAGGCCATCCCGCTGCTGGTCATCCCGGTCTCGGCCGAGCCGCCCTTCGAACAGGGCCTCGACGAGACCGACTTCGCCCGGGTGTTCAAGGCGCAGGGGCCGTTGTTCCCCACGGTGCATCTGGGGCTGCCGAGCGTCTCGGTGCCGACCGGTCTGGCAGACGGGTTGCCGATGGGCGTGCAGGTGGTGGCGCAGCGCTGGCGGGAGGACCTGGCGCTGGCGGCGGCGGAGGCAATCGAGGCCGCCTGCCCGATGCCGACGCCGATCGACCCGCGCTGACGATCGGAACCGCGCCGGCGAACCGTCGAAGGTCGGATGACTTGTTCTGGCCTTGTCGGTATTATTACAATATCTTCACCCGTGTCCTGATCCGCACGGGAGCAACCGAGGGTGGCCAAGCCGAATTACGACTTGCAGCAGATCGTCGATGCCATCCAGATTCATTGGGGCGGCAACGACAGCCTCCTGCGGACATGGTCCGGCTTCCCGATCACCTACGCGATCCCGGACTCCGCGCCACCCGGCAACAATGACGAAAAGACCGGCTTCCAGCCGCTGACCGGCGCGACCTGGGGCGTGCTCAAGCCCGTGGTCGCCTCGGCCTTCGAGCTGTGGGACGAGTTCGTGCCCATCGACCTGGTCCAGGTGCCCGATACCGGCGCCGACATCACCTTCGCCTACAGCAGCACGACCAAGGGCGACGGCACCTATGCCAGCCCCGACCTGAAGTCCGAGCTCATCCCCGGCACCACCCGCACCTACGAACACGACCATATCTGGTTCAGCACCGATCCGAACGGATCGAAATGGACGCCGCAGACGCCGGCGCAGGTGGTGCCGGCCGCCGGCGAGGTCGCCTACCAGCGCTATGGCTGGCAGACCATGATGCACGAGATCGGCCATGCGCTCGGCCTCTCGCATCCCGGCAGCTACGATGCGGGCGCCGGCAAGCCGCTGAGCTACGAGGCCAACGCCGAGTTCGCCGAGGACACCCGCAAGACCACCATCATGTCCTATTTCGGCGGCTGGGACGAAGCCGCCGAGGCCTGGGTCACCGACGACACCGACTGGCTGTATTCGGCGACGCCGACGATCTACGATATCTTCACCATCCATTTCAAATACGGCGCCGACACCACCACTCGCGCCGGCGACACGCGCTATGGCTGGAATGCCAACGCCGGCTGGGATTTCTTCGATTTCGGCCAGTGGTCGGCGTCCTCCCTGCCAGCTGTCCAGGGCAATTCCAGCCGGCAGTACAAGGTCACCCCGATCTTCGCGATCTGGGATGCCGGCGGCAACGACGTCCTCGACGCCTCGATGATGCTGGGTGCGCCGACCGCCGGCGCGCCAGGCGGCACCGGCGTGGTGGTGACCAGCAACCAGGTCATCGACCTGACGCCCGGCCATTATTCCAGCGTCCTCGGCATGGTCGACAACATCTCGATCGCCTGGGGCACGACGATCGAGGGCGCCGCAGGCGGCGCCGGCAACGACAGCATCACCGGCAACGACGCGAACAACCTGTTGCAGGGCAACGACGGCAACGACACGCTGATCGGGCTGTACGGCAACGACACGCTTCCCGGCGGCAAGGGCGATGACAGCCTCGATGGCGGGTTCGGCAACGACAGCGTCGCCGGCGGCGCCGGCACCAACACCGTGCTCGGCGGCGCCGGCAACGACACGCTGCAGGCCGTGTTCGGCGCGTCCCGGCTGGAGGGCGGCAGCGACAACGACCTGCTGACCAGCACGGGCGGCGGGGCCACGCTGCTCGGCGGCGCGGGAAACGACACCATCACCGGCGGCGGCGCGGGCGCGCTGCTCGATGGCGGCGCCGGCAACGACAGCATCACCATCGGCGCCCGCGTGCTCGACCCAGGCTCCACCCTGATCGGCGGCACGGGCGACGACACGCTGACCGGCGGCTTCGGCACCGACCGGTTCGAGGCCGGGGCCGGCAATGACCTGATGATCCGCGGCCGGGAGGGCGATCCCGGCCGGCTCTTCGTCATCGGTCTGGACGAGGGATACGACACGATCCGTGGCTTCGCGCCGGAGTTCGACCGCGTCGAGATCAGCGGCAACCCCTACATCACCTCCATCCGGGACCTGTTCGGCAGCGGCGATCCGGCGCCGGCCACCGATACCGGCGTCTCGCTCGATCCGCGCAAATTCAGCAGCGGCCTTTTCCTCGAAGGCGTTTCGCCGACCGACCTGTCGTCCGGCAACTTCATCTTCTCCCCGCCGCCGCCGCAGGGCGGCGATTTCTTCTTCTCCGGCGCCAGCTACATCCCCTTCACGACCTCGCCCGGCGACATCGCCGCGCTGGCGAATGGGCGCACGGTCATCGTCAACGAGATGCGGGCCGACACCATCGGCTACGGCCGTGCCGATGCGGACATCTACGCCCGCGTCTACGCGGCCGACGGCAGCATCCTCGCCGGCCAGGTGCTGAACACGACGACCGCCGGGCAGCAGATCAAGCCGAGCGTCACCGGCCTGGCCGACGGCGGCTTCGTCGTCACCTGGATCTCCGGCGTCAACGATATCCCGTTCCAGGCCGGCGTGGTGCGCAACGCCGCGATCCACGCCCGGGTGTTCGACGCCGACGGCGTGCCGCGCGGCGGCGAGATCGCGGTGATCAGCGACACCGCCGGCTGGAACCTCGCCAGCATCTACAACACGGATGGCGGCCTGGGCGAGCCGGAGGTCTGGGCACGGCCGGACGGCGGGTTCTCCATCGCCTGGGCGAATGTGCGGCTTGCCGGCGGCACCGGCGTGCTGCGCCAGCGCGACTTTGCCGCCGATGGCACCGCCCTGGCGCCGGAGCGGACGATCTCCGCCGCGCTCACCAGCCAGTCCAGCAGCTACCCCGGCATCGCCGGCTATTCCCCCTATGCCGATCCGGCGAGCGTGACGCGCGCCGATGGCAGCGCGGTGCTGGGTTGGACCGAGATCAGCGGGGGGTTCGGGTCGGCGATCGTGCAGACCACCCTGCGCTACGCGACGCTCGACCAGAATGGCGCGGCCACCGGCGCCGGGACCATCGCCGGCAATGGCGCCTACGACCCGGTGCTGACCGCGCTGACCGATGGCCGCGTGCTGGCAAGCTGGCTGCAGGCGGACGGGCTCTATGCCCGCACGCTGGGCAGCGGCGCCGGCATCCTCATCGCCACCGCCGCCGAGCTGAATGTCACGCGGTCCGAGGCCCATGCGGCGGCGGCGCTGCCGGGCGGCGCCACGGCGATCTTCTGGCCGGGCGGCGGCGACATCGGCGGCAGCGCGCTGCGCGTGCGCGTGCTGGGCGCCGATGGCAGCGTCGGCGGTGACGAACTGGTCAACCCATACAACACGGCGTCCGACCGGATCTACGACCCGTCCTCCCCCGGCAGCGGCGACCAGACCTCGCCGCATGCCATCGCCCTGTCGGACGGCAAGGTGGCGGTGACCTGGACCGATGGCTGGAGAAGCTTCCCGACGGTCCGTGGCCTCATCCTCGATGCCGACCTGCACGGCGCGGTGGTCGGCGGTGGCATGGCGGCCGATACGCTGCGCGGCTCCGGCTGGGGCGATACGATCACCGGGCTGGCCGGCGACGATACGCTGGAAGGCCGCGCCGGCGGCGACCGGCTGGATGGGGGCGAGGGCAGCGACCTCGCCACCTTCGAGGGCTCGGCCGCCGGCGTCACGGTGGACCTCGCGGCGGGCACCGCCACGGATGGTGACGCCGCGGGCGACACGCTGGCCTCGATCGAGAACCTGACCGGCAGCGCCTATGATGATTTCCTGGCCGGCACGGCGGGCAGCAACCGCCTGGCCGGCGGCTGGGGCAACGACACGATCATCGGCGGTGGCGGGCGGGACACGCTGACCGGCGGCCCCGGCAATGATTCCGTGCTGCTGGACGGGAGCTTCGGCGAGGCGCGCGGCGGCGCCGGCCATGACAGCCTGGTGGCGACCCAGCCCTGGGTCACCCTGTTCGGGGAGGCCGGCAACGACACCATCACCGCGACCGGCTTCGCCACCCTGCGCGGCGGCGACGGCGCGGACAGCCTGAACGGCGGCACGCGCACGCAGGTCCTCGGCGACGCGGGCAACGACAGCCTGGTGGCCGGCGGCGGCGATTTCGCCACCCTGCTGGGCGGCAACGACGACGACAGCCTCTCGGCCGCATCCGGCGACCAGCACAGCCTGGACGGCGGCGCCGGCAACGACACGCTGGTCGCCACGGGCGGGATCTCCACGACGCTGCGCGGCGGGCTGGGCGCGGATTCGCTGGAAGCCGCGGGCGGCGGCTCCTTCCTGCTCGAGTCCGGCGCGGGCGAGGATCGCGTCCTGGTCCGCGGCGGCAGCTTCAACACGGTCCGCGCCGGCGGCGATGCCGACCGCATCACCCTGGCCGAAGGCGCCAGCTATGTCTTCGCCTATGGCGGCGACGGCGCCGACACGATCCAGGGCACCGATGCCGCGCCGGGCTTGAGCTACTTCTACGGCGAGGCCGGGGACGACCGCCTGACCGCCGGCGACGGGCCGGGCGACCGGCTGGATGGCGGCGCGGACAACGACACGCTGCTCGGCGGCAGCGGCCGCGACATGCTCATCGACGGCGCGGACGGGCTGGACAATGACAGCCTGGATGCCGGGGGCGGCGACGACTACCTCACCAGCTCCGGCGGCCGCGACACCCTCATCGGCGGCACGGGCTTCGATTCCGCCTTCGTCAATCGCCCCGGCCTGCTTCAGGCGGCGACGATCCTGGTCGATGGGTCCGGCGTGATCGGCGCCACGCTGCCGGACGGCACGGTGCTGCAGGGCCTCGAGCAGCTGTCGATCGTGCTCGGCAGCGGCGCCGACACGGTCACGCTCGGCGCCGGCGACGATGCCATCACCGGCGGCGCCGCGGACGACAGGCTGGCCGGCGGCGCCGGCAACGACACGCTGGATGGCGGCCCCGGCGCCGACCTGCTGGCCGGCGGTGCCGGCGACGACACCTACGTGCTGGACGATCCCGGCGACATCATCGTCGAGATGCCGGGCGGGCGCGACACCGCCTGGCTGATGACGGCGGCCGGGGTCTTCGATGCCTACACCATGGCCATCGGGCTGGAGGACGCCGCCGTCCAGGGCGACGGCGCGGTCACGGTCATCGGCAACGAACTGGACAACGGCATCGCCGGCAACGCCGATGCCGATACCCTCCGCGGCGGCGCGGGCGACGATACCTTGACCGGCAATGGCGGCAACGACCGGCTGGAGGGCGGCGCCGGCCAGGATGTCGCTGTCTTCAACGGTATTGCCGACAGCGCCACCTGGGCGCGCGATCCGGCGACCGGGCGCTGGATCGTGACCAGCGACGACGGCACCGACACGCTGGACGACGTGGAGGCCTTGGCCTTCTACGACCGCACGGTCTTTCTCCCCGGCCGGGCGGTGCCGCAGGACCTCGACGGCAGCGGCACCGCCGACATCCTCTGGCGGCATGCCGACGGCACGCTGGCGAGCTGGGCGATGGCGGGCTTCGCCGGGACCACGACCAGCTACGGCGTGGTCGATCCCGGCTGGACGGTCCAGGGTACCGGCGACTTCAACGGCGACGGCAAGGCCGACATCCTCTGGCGGAGCCAGGACGGCACGCTGGCCCAGTGGTGGATGGGGGCTTCGGCCGGCGGTGGTGGAGGCTTCGGCTTCGCCGGGACCGATTGGACCGTGGCCGGGCTTGGCGATCTCGACGGCGACAGCCATGCCGACATCCTCTGGCGGCACGAGACGGGGACGCTGGCGGCCTGGCTTATGGATGGTCTCACAGCGACCGGCGGCGGCAGCATCGGCGAAGTCGGCCTGGAATGGGTGGTGCGCGCGGTCGCCGATGTGGATGGCGACGGGCGCGGCGACATCGTCTGGCAGAACGCGTTGGACGGCACCGTCGCGCTATGGCGCATGAACGGGCTCGAGGGCCTGGGTGGCGTGGATATCGGCGGTGCCGGGTCGGACTGGGTGGTGCTGGGCGCCGGCGATTTCGACGGCGACGGGCATGCCGACCTCGTCTTCCGCAACGCGACGAATGGCGATGTGGCGATCTGGCTGCTGGATGGCCAGGGCTTCCGCGGCGGGGCGACGGTGGCGACGCCGGGGGTGGATTGGCACGTCGCCCGGGTCGGCGACTACGACGGCGACGGCAGGGCCGACCTGCTGTGGCGGGATGTCGGCGGCACCGTGGCGCTCTGGCTGATGGATGGGCTGGCAGGACGGGCTGGCGCCTCGCTCGGCAATCCGGGGTTGGCGTGGGCGGTGGCCTGACGCGAGGCTGCGCCGTCGCTACCCAGTTCGGTTGGCATGGTGCGGGAATCCCGGTTGAACCACCGCGCGGACCCGTATACGAATTCGGGCAGGGAGCCGGCGCGGAACCACCCGGGCGGGTGGTGCGCGGGCCGGAACTCGGGAGGAACGCAGCGGAAGGCCGGGTGCCGCCTGTATAGTTAGTAAATCTAGTTCAAAACGAATTAGCCCCCGGCTGCCCTCTCCTGCGTCATGCCCGTCGCCGCGTCCGCGGCGGCGCCACGAAGAACGGGAGGAACGACCATGCGGCGGATGATGACGGCGGCGGTCCTGGCGGCGCTCTGCGCCGTATCGGCGGGCGGCGCGCAGGCACAGACGGCAGCGGAGCTGCTGCGCGGCGCGGCCGACACGAAGAACGTGCTGAATTACGGTATGGGCTACGACCTGCAGCGCTTCAGCCCGCTCAGGCAGATCGACAAGCAGTCGGTCAAGCGCCTGACCCCGGTGTGGAACTACAGCTACGACGACAACCGCGCCGGGCAGTCGCAACCCATCATCTATGACGGCGTGATCTACGTGACCTCGCATGCCGCGACCATGGCGGTCGACGCCAGGACGGGCCGGCAGATCTGGAAGACCAAAGTCGAATACCCGCAGGAGGTACCGCGCATCGTCTGCTGCGGAATCATCAACCGGGGCGCGGCGATCTACAACGGCAAGCTCTTCCGCACCACGCTCGACGCCAACGTCGTCGCGCTCGACCTCAAGACGGGCAAGGAGGTGTGGCGGTCCAACGTCATCGACTGGAAGACCGGGTATTCCCAGACCGTCGCCCCGCTGGTCGCCGACGGCGTGCTCATCACCGGCATCTCCGGCGCGGAGTACGGCATTCGCGGCTTCATCGACGGCTGGGACCCGGAAACCGGCAAGCGGCTGTGGCGCACCTACACCACTGCCGGCCCGGGCGATCCGGGCGCCGCGACCTGGCCGGGCGATACCTGGCAGCGCGGCGGCGGCTCCACCTGGATCACCGGCTCCTTCGACGCGGAGACGAACACGGTGTTCTGGGGCACCGGCAATGCCGGCTCCTGGAACTCGAACACCCGCAAGGGCGACAACCTCTATACCTGCTCGGTCCTGGCGCTCGACCCGAAGACCGGCAAGATCAAGTGGCACTACCAGTTCTCACCGAACGACTTCTACGATTATGACAGCGTCGCCGAGATGGTGCTGGCCGACATCCCGGTGAACGGCAAGCCGACCAAGGCGCTGCTGAACGCCAACCGGAACGGCTTCTTCTACGTGCTCGACCGCACCGACGGCAAGCTGCTGGCAGCCAACCAGTATGGCCGGAAGGTCACCTGGGCCGATGGTATCGACCTGCGCACCGGCCGACCGATCGATTCCGAGGTGACGAAGAACCTGCGCGCCACCGAACAGACGGTCGAGGTCTGGCCGAGCGTGCTCGGCTCGAAGAATTGGAGCCCCGTCTCCTTCAACCCGACGACCGGCCTGGTCTACGCCAACACGCTGGACATCGGCATGAAGTACACGCCGACGCGGGAACAGTACCGCGCCGGCGCGACCTATTGGGGGGCCGAGATCGAGTGGATCTACCCGCCGGGGCCGCGCGGTTACCTGCAGGCGATCGATCCGCTCACCGGCAAGGCGAAGTGGGAGGTGCCGAGCGACATCCCGCGCTTCGGCGGCATCCTGACCACGGCGGGCGGCCTGCTGTTCACCGGCCGGCTGACCGGCGAGTTCGAGGCCTTCGACGTCGATACCGGCGAGAAGCTCTGGCAGTTCCAGGCCGGCTCCGGCATCGAGGGCATGCCGGTGACCTGGGAACAGGACGGCACGCAATACGTCGCCGTCTCGGT